>NZ_JYFE01000042.1 GCF_000877395.1 Jannaschia aquimarina
CCGCCGGAGGCCCGGATCGGACGGGGCTCGATGCCCCGTCCGATCCGCTCCCGGGCGGGCCGCGCAAGGCGGCGCGCAACCGACCCGGTGCCGATTGTGCAGACAGGGGGGTGCACGGGGGGTGCACAGGGGGTGCACACGAATTTCGCAGGATTTGGCCCCCTAGTTCGGGTTCAGAAGCCGTCCGACCTGGCTGTCCTTCGCGACCTCCGACCGGCCGACGACGCAGTGGGATTCGACGTCCCCCGGCTTGGCGCCCAGCCGTTCCAGACGCTGTCGCGCGATCGCCTCGAGCCGGTCCTTCTCGGCATCGTCATCGATATAGGCCTCGACCTCGGCCCTGGAGTAGCCCAGATCGTAAGCCATTGATCGCAGTGTCAAAAGCGCATTCAGACCCCGCAGCCGACGGGGGGCGATATCGGGACAGACCTCCGAGATCTCGTAGGCGATCCCGATCAGGATCAGCCCCTCGGAAATCGTCCGTTCATCGTTGAGGTCGGCACTTGCGGGCGTCGCGGCCAGCATCAGCGCGGCGATCAGGTGGCGCATCATCGGCCTCCGGTGGTTCATCGGTCCCGGCAAGACCTTGGCACGACCTCGCGGATATTCAATGACATCAAGACGCCAGAGGAAGACGCGTTTGAAATCAGCGTGATATACACGCCCCGGCAAGCTGGAGGGCACCGCCATCGGCGATCGAAACCTCCGCAACGGGGCGATCCGGAGAGATCGTCCAGGCGATGTCGCTTTCCCCGAACCGGGTCAGGCAATACTCCACCGCCCGCTGCCGCCCGGCCTCAAGGGCAGCCGGTACGTTCCGCTGAGCCCCCGCCGTCGCCACGGTGAAGTTCCGCGACCCCCGCTCTTCGGCCCGTACACGCGACCGGAACCGGATGCCGTCCACCTCGGTCGCACTGCCGCGGATGCCTTGCCCGAACGGAGAACTCGCCCCGGAGGACAGGCTTCCGATAGCACCACACCCGGCGAGAGGCGCGATCAGCGCGCAGATCAGGACAAATCTCATTCCACCTCTCGCAACAGCGCACCGACCCGCGTCCGCAGACGCATTTCCAGCCGGCCTGCGGCGCACATTGCCTCTGCCGAGGGGTCTTCCGCAAGGGCGTGGCGCTTGAGGAACGCGCTCTGCCTGGACCGGAGACCGGACGCATCGCCCGCCAGCCGGACGGAGACCTGCTCTGCACTGTGACCTTCGCCGTCGAGCCGGGCCGTCATCTCTCGGGTCGCGCGCGCGGCCGCGTCGGCGTCGATGTCGAGGGTCGGACAGGCCTGTGCCACACGGCTGGCCGTCGAAGCGGCGAAGACCGCATCGAGATACCAATCGGGCACCCCCTCGGCCGAGGCGGGGAAGGCCAGCACAGAAAGGAGCAGGAGGAACCTCATAGAAATGCCGCCCATCCGGCCATCAGGGCCAGCGCCAGCACGCAAATCGACGCGACCATCCAGGCCGCGGAGCGCAAGGGCTGGATCTCCGTCGCGATATGGATCACCGCCATCGCGATCCGGGCGACCAGGAAGACCGATGCGAACAGGTTGACCCAGAACGGGGCGGCACCGGTCAGCATCGCGGCGAGAAGCGCAGCGAGGAACGGGCCCGTCGTCTCCATCGCGTTCTGGAGTGCGCGGTGGCGCCGGTAGGCCGGATCAGAATAGTCGCGAACCGGATGGCCGGATTCGGTCCGGGCCTTCGGCGTCCCCGCGACAGAGAAGATCGTCAGGACGACCATAAGGATTGCCCAGCCGGCCATCGCGGCGAGCGCATGCGAATAGGCCTCCATCACGTCGCCCTCAGATAGCGTCCGAACCGGGTGCCTGCGGCCACCTCGCCGCGCGCAACAGTGCAGAGCCGCGCCGTATCGCCGGGGGTCACGCCACGATCCTCGAGGTAGGCGATCGCCTCGCGGCCGGCCTCGTCCTCGTCGATGGCTGCCGTCGTCTCGCCGATCTGCCGGGGGGAGTAGCCTCGGGCCAGCATCTGCTCGACATATTGCCGCGAGGCTGCCTCCGTCGATCCGCCGATGAGGCGCAGATCACCGCAATTCTCGGCGGCCAGGCTGGCCAGCGCCAAATCGATTCCGAATTGCCGGGTCGTCTGCTGCAGCACACGGGGATCGGCCGGTCCGCTGGTCTGGCAGGCTGCTAAGAAGAATGCGGCCAGGATCGCCCCGGCATTCAAACGACGTCTCATCTTTACTCGCGCGTCAATTGTTTCGGATCCGGCAATAACACGCAGAGCGGTGGGGGTAAGACGGGAAAGTGACGTAGCGCGACATTGTTGCGTGCGGGGCGCGGCCCCTCCCCATTCAGGCCGGGCCAACAAGCCAGACCAAGCCCGCAGTCGACCTTCCAGAACCAGCGAGGCCTTGGGCTACGAGCTCGACGACACCGCCGCCGATGTCAGGTTGAACGCAGCCACGGCAGCGAATGAGACGCCGAACACCGCGGTCCGGATCATTCGGCGGCCACTGCCGCCGTCACCCTGCCGGTGCGCTTGGCCTTGATCCGATCCTCGATCTCATCCCGGAAGTGTCGGATCAGGCCCTGGATCGGCCAGGCTGCCGCGTCGCCGAGGGCGCAGATCGTATGTCCCTCCACCTGCTTTGTGACGTCCAGCAGCATGTCGATCTCCTCGACCTCCGCCTCGCCCTTCACCAGCCGGTCCATGACCCGCATCATCCATCCCGTGCCCTCGCGACACGGCGTGCACTGGCCACAACTCTCGTGCTTGTAGAACGCGCTCAGCCGCCAGATGGCCTTGATGATGTCGGTGGACTCGTCCATCACGATCACGGCGGCCGTTCCCAGGCCGGATTTCTGCTCGCGCAGCCAATCGAAATCCATGATCGCCTCGCGCGCGATTTCGCGTGGCAAGAGCGGCACCGACGACCCGCCGGGGATGATGGCCTTGAGGTTGTCCCAGCCTCCACGGATCCCGCCGCAATGCTTGTCGATCAGTTCCTGGAACGGGATCGACATGGCCTCCTCGACGACGCAGGGACGGTTCACGTGACCCGAGATCGCAAAGAGCTTGGTGCCCGCATTGTTGGGCCGGCCGAACTGGGCGAACCACTCGGCACCGCGGCGCAGGATCGTGGGCACGACGGCAATCGACTCGACGTTGTTCACGGTCGTCGGGCAGCCGTAGAGGCCCGCCCCCGCCGGGAAGGGCGGCTTCATGCGCGGCATGCCCTTCTTGCCCTCGAGGCTTTCGATCAGGGCCGTTTCCTCGCCGCAGATATAGGCGCCCGCGCCGTGATGCAGGTACAGATCGAAATCCCAGCCGGACCCGCAGGCGTTGCGCCCGATCAGGCCTGCATCGTAGGCCTCGTCGATCGCGTTCTGCAGGGCTTCCTTCTCGCGGATGTATTCGCCGCGGATGTAGATGTAGCAAGCATGCGCCCCCATCGCGAAACTGGCGATCAGGCAGCCCTCGATCAGCGTGTGGGGATCATGGCGCATGATCTCCCGGTCCTTGCAGGTTCCGGGCTCGGACTCGTCGGCGTTCACGACGAGATAGGCGGGCCTGCCGTCGCTCTCCTTGGGCATGAACGACCACTTCAGGCCGGTGGGGAAGCCCGCGCCGCCCCGGCCCCGCAGGCCTGAATCCTTCATGATCTGGACGATCTTGTCCCGACCCAGACCGATCAGATCCTTCGTGCCGTCCCAATGCCCGCGCGCCTTCGCCCCGGCGAGGGTGCGATCGTGCATGCCATAGAGGTTGGTGAAGATGCGGTCTTCGTCCTTGAGCATCGCTCTCACTCCTTGCGGGCGCGCCAGAGACGCAACGCCATGAAGATCGCCCAGCCGAGCACGGCTAGAACGGCCAGATCGATCAGCCCTGCCACACGCGGCGGCAGGCCCAGGGCCTGTCCGAGAAACAGGGCCACGATCCAGAGCGCCATGGCCCCGAGGATCACGGCCGCGATCCGGCGCTGCTTCCGCGCGATTTCGGCTGGGTCGGTCATTTGCCCCCTATCAATGGAAAGGCGGGCGCGCCGTCAAGCGCGCCCGCCGTCGCACCCTGCGGAAAGGCTCAGTAGACGCCGCCGTCCCCGACTTTTTTCGAGAACTCCGTCTCGCCGCCATCGGCCAGCAGCTTGGCCTGAGCAACCCAATCGTCCCGGCTGACGCGCCCCTTGAAGCCTTCAAGATGGCGGTCGACCCAGGCCACCTCGGCCGGCGTCCATGCGGCGATCTGGGCGAAATGATAGAAGCCGAGCTCATTGCAGAGCTTTTCGAGCTTCGGTCCGACGCCCTTGATCATCTTCAGATCATCCGCCTTTCCATCCTTCGGCGCGTCGAGGGTGACGGGCTTCTGTTCCTCCTGCGCTTCACCCGCAGCCGCGGCCGCGGCGCTGCTACCGCTGGATTTCGGCGCCACGCCCGCAGGCTCCGACGTGCGGGCGACGGCATCCGGCATCGGGTCGGTCTCGTTGTAGCTCTGTGCCGCCGCCGACGCCGTGGGCGCAGGGGCGTCCCCGCCACCGGGTGCGGCCTCGTTTCGGTTCGCCGCGGGTGCCGACGAAGCGGCACCAGCCGCGAAGGGCGGCGCGACGGGCGGCTCGGGTGAGACGACCTTGCCGTTCAGCGGCGCCGGCTGACCCATCGGCCGGGGATCGGAGGTCACGCCCACCGGCCGCGCCACGGCCGGGTCGGCCGCATTGATCGGTGCCGGTGACGGGATCCGCGTCGCGGGTACAGCCTCGACCTTCGGCGTTTCCAGTATCTTGGCGATCGGATGCGGCTCGAGCGTATCCGTCGAAGAGATGATGGAACCCGGGATCTCGTTCCGGTGCGGCGACGGCGCGCTCAGATCGCGCGGCCCCATCGGCTCGGGCATGGCCGGTTCACCTGGCTGACCCGGCGAGGTCGCCTTTGACCGGCTTTCCGTCGGCATCTCCATCTGGCCGGTCATGAGGGTCGGCGCGGGCTGCGGCCGTCCGATCGTCGCGATCAGCAAGACGGCGAGGATCGTTCCGATCGCACCGCCACTGAAGATGGCCTGAAGCGGGGTCCAATCCGCCAGGAGATACAGCATGACCATTGCACCGAAGCCCGCGAGTGCCGCGACTCCGAAGCAGATGGCTGTGCTCTCCAACGTCCCTACGGGACGGATTTCCTGTTGCATTGCGCACTCCCGTCATAAGGGGAGCCCGCTACCGCCGGCCTCAGTAGACGTCTCCCTTGTCCACGCGGGAAGAGAACTCGGTCTCGCCCCCGCTGGCAAGGAGTTTAGCCTGTTTGACCCATTCGTCACGGGTCACGCGTCCCTTGAAGCCTTCGAGGTTGCTATCGACCCAGGCGACTTCGTCGTCCGACCAGCCAGCGATCTGGTCGAAATGGTAGAAGCCGAGGTCGTTGCAGAGCGTCTCCAGCTTGGGACCGATCCCCCTGATCCGCTTCAGATCATCGGCCTGGCCGTCGCGCGGCGCCTTCAGGGCGTCCGGGCGTGTACCGGGGCCTTCGGCGCCGATCTCGGGCCCGCCGGCCACGCCGCCGGATTCGGTCTGCGCGTCGTGGCCATGGGTGCTGCCGGCGGCCGGGGCACTGCCGCGCTGCTCCGACAACCCGCCCGGGCCGACCGGAGCCTGTTGCGCATCCGCCCGCGGCGCCGAGATGTCGCCGGACGCGCCCTCGGGGCTTCCGGAACCGGTGGATCCATCGGGCGTGGAGGTGGATTCGGCCGCGGTCTTGGTCCCTTTCGGCTCACCGTCGTCATCGGTCGTGCCGGTGACCTGCGGTCCGGGATCGACACCCTTTTCCGCGGCCGTGGCATCGGCACCCAGACCGTCGCCCGGCTTGCCTTCCGGATCCGGTGCGACACTCCCCGGTTCGGGTTTCGCACGGGCCGTCGCCTCGGAGCCGCGCACATTCGCGCGACCGTCGCTGGCGTCGCCCCGGCTGCGCGGAGCCTCTGCCTCGTCGGCCACGCGACCGCCCTGTTTGCCATCGGGCCCGCTGGGTCCGAGCAGCGGATCGCGGGACGCCGCTTGCGGGTCCTCGTCGGCCTGGCTGGCCTTGCCCCAAGGCGCGACCAGCGGGACCTCGGTCCCGTCGATCCGCTTGATCGTGTCCCCGATCGAGGTGGCCAGCGCGACGGAAGCATTGGCCTTCTCGTCCGGCGCTTCGGCGTGGTCCGTCAGTGACGTCACCCCGCCTGCCGGCTCGGACGCCCAGCGGCCCGCCTGCGGGCCCGGCGTCGGAACTTCGCCGGCGCGGAACTCGCGCAGCATCTCTTCGAAGCGCTCGGTCGTCAGGTCTTCGTAATAGTCCTTGCCGATCTGGGCCATCGGCGCATTCGCGCAAGCCCCGAGGCATTCGACCTCCTCCCAGCTCAGCTTGCCGTCCTCACTGATCTGATGGGGTTTGGGCGCGATCTCCTTGCGGCAGACTTCGACCAGATCCTCGGCACCGCAGATCATGCAGGACGTGGTGCCGCAGATCTGAATATGGGCTACGCTGCCCACCGGACGGAGCTGGAACATGAAGTAGAAGGTCGCGACTTCGAGCACGCGGATATAGGCCATGCCCAGCATCTCGGCGACATGCTCCATCGCCGGCCGGGTGAGCCATCCCTCCTGCTCCTGCGCGCGCCAAAGGAGCGGGATCACCGCGCTGGCCTGACGGCCTTCGGGATACTTGGTGATCTGCGCCTCGGCCCATTCCTGGTTGGCGGGCGTGAAGGCGAAGGTGTCGGGTTGGTCTGGGTGCAGGCGGCGGAGCATCAGGTCATATCTCTCATCGTGTTCGTCTCACCTAGCGAGCGAAAGCAGCCTTCGCAGACGAATTGTATCTTCGCGAATGCTTCGTTCGCGTCATTTTAGGCGCCGCCATCCGCGATCAAACGTGCATCGCAGGCATCGCACCATGCGTTAACCTCTCCGATGTCACTTCGAACACAGTTCACGCCCCGGTTCACGCGATCATCCAGAGATGCCACAAGATGTTTGCAGATGAAGGCCGCGCGGGTCGCACCATGCGCGTCGCATTCGACGACCCGCTGCGTTCTCATCGGTCGATCTCCCCGAACACCACGTCCAGCGTGCCGATGATCGCGGCCACGTCGGCGAGCTGGTGGCCCTTCGACACGTGGTCCATCGCCTGCAAGTGCAGGTAGCCCGGGGCGCGCAGCTTGGCGCGGTAGGGTTTGTTCGACCCGTCCGAAACCATGTAGACGCCGAACTCGCCCTTCGGGTTCTCGGCCGCCGCATAGACTTCGCCGGCGGGGACGTGGAAGCCTTCGGTATAGAGCTTGAAGTGATGGATCAGTGCTTCCATCGAGGTCTTCATGTCGCCGCGCTTTGGCGGTGTCAGCTTGCCGCGCGCCAGCACGTCTCCCCCGCCCTCGGGTTCGCGCAGCTTGGCGATGCACTGCTTCATGATCGACAGCGACTGGCGTATCTCTTCCATCCGGACGAGGTAGCGGTCGTAGCAATCGCCGTTCGTGCCGGTGGGGATGAGGAAGTCGAACTCGTCATAGAGTTCGTAGGGCTGCGCGCGCCGTAGGTCCCAGGCCAGACCGGACCCGCGTGCCATCACGCCGGAGAAGCCCCAGTCCATCACCTCCTGCTCGCTGACGACGCAGATATCCACGTTGCGCTGCTTGAAGATGCGGTTCTCTGTGATCAGGCCGTCGATGTCGTCCATCACGGCGGGGAAGTGCTCGCACCATTCCTCGATGTCGTCGATCAGATCGGGCGGTAGGTCCTGATGCACGCCGCCGGGGCGGCAATAGGCCATGTGCATCCGCCCGCCCGAGGCCCGCTCGCAGAAGACCATCAGCTTCTCACGCTCCTCGAAGCCCCAGAGGGGCGGCGTCAGCGCGCCCACGTCCATCGCCTGCGTCGTGACGTTGAGCAGATGGCTGAGGATGCGACCGATCTCGCAGAAAAGGACGCGGATCAGGCTGGCGCGGCGCGGGATCTGGATACCCGTCAGCTTTTCGATCGCCATGCACCAGACATGCTCCTGATTGAACGGCGCCACGTAGTCGAGGCGGTCCAGATAGGGCAGGTTCTGCAGGTAGGTCCGGCTCTCCATCAGCTTTTCGGTGCCACGATGCAGCAGACCGATATGCGGGTCGCAGCGCTCCACGACTTCGCCGTCGAGTTCGAGAACGAGGCGAAGCACGCCGTGGGCCGCCGGATGCTGGGGACCGAAGTTCAGGTTGAAGTTGCGGATCTTCTGCTCGCCGGTGAGGGCGTCTTCGTAGCCGCGCGGGTTCAGGTCGCCGTCCATCACTTCACCCTCTCTTCTTCGGCCCATCGGGCCGCTCTTTCATTACGCATGGCCCTGCCCCGACGGCTGATGACCAGTACAGCAAATATCAGGAGTCCCGCGACCGGGATCAGTGCGACCAGACCGAGGGCCGGGGACTGTCCGGCGAGATGCGCCAGCCATCCGGCGACGATGACCGTGAGGAGGATCACCATCCCCCAGCCGACCACAGGGCCATAGGTTTGCACGGCGTACATCAGTTCGCCTCCCCGCCCTTCTCATCGCCCGGCAGCACGTATTCCGCGCCCTCCCACGGGCTCTCGAAATCGAACATCCGGTATTCCTGCGTCAGCTTCACCGGCTCGTAGACCACGCGCTTCTGCACCTCGTCGTAGCGCAGCTCAGTATAGCCCGTCGTCGGGAAGTCCTTGCGCAGCGGGTGCCCTCGGAAGCCGTAATCCGTCAGGATGCGCCGCAGGTCCGGGTGGCCGGAGAAGAGGATGCCGAACATGTCGAACACCTCGCGCTCGAACCAGTCGGCCGAAGGGTGGATGCCGATGATCGAGGGCACCACCTCGTCCTCGCGGACGCGGGCGCGCAGCCGGATGCGCTGATTCCGGTACATGCTGAGGAAGTGGTAGACGACGGCGAAACGCCGGTCGTCGCCGGGATAATCGACGGCCGTGATGTCGACCAGAGAGGCGAAACGGCACGTCTCGTCGGTCTTGAGGAACTCGACGAGCGCGGGGATGTCGGACGAGGTGCAATCCAGCGTCAACTCGCCCCGGTCGATCATGCTCGACGAGACCAGATCGGGCTGCTTCAGTTCGACATGCGCGGCTAGTTCCTCCAGCGAGGCGGGGTCGGCCATGTGCGGGGTCGTCACGAGAGCCATCAGAGCCTCCTTATCGAACGAGCGTACCGGTCCGGCGGATCTTCCGCTGGAGCTGCAAGAGACCGTAGAGCAGCGCCTCGGCCGTGGGCGGGCAGCCGGGCACGTACAGGTCGACCGGAACGATGCGGTCGCAGCCGCGCACCACGCTGTAGCTGTAATGGTAGTACCCGCCGCCATTTGCGCAGGACCCCATCGACAGCACGTAGCGCGGCTCGGGCATCTGGTCGTAGACCTTGCGCAGCGCGGGCGCCATCTTGTTGGTCAGCGTGCCGGCCACGATCATCAGGTCTGACTGGCGCGGGCTGGCGCGAGGGGCGGTCCCGAACCGCTCCATGTCGTAGCGCGGCATGGCCGTGTGCATCATCTCGACGGCACAACAGGCCAGACCGAACGTCATCCAGTGAAGGCTGCCGGTACGCGCCCAGTTGATGATGTCCTCCGTCGAGGTGAGGAGGAACCCCTTGTCCTGCAACTCCCGGTTCAGAAGCTGCGTGGCGTGTTCCTTGTCCGCATCCGCGGTGTTCAGCCCGGTCTGGACGCCCATGTCTCACCTCTCGGGATAGGCCGGGCGGTCTGGCGCCCGGTAACGGGTGGCGGTGTAGCCCGCGCCCCCGTGAGGGTCAACGCGGACACCTGCCACCAATGTAGGCGATAGCGCCGCAGGAGGAAGTGCGTCCGCCGGTCGCGCTCCTGTCTTCGGAGGTCGGACGGCGCATCGAAGATCGCGGATCTTCCGATCGGTCTGCGACCGGCCGACACTCTCCTTGGGACCGGCCCGCTTTGCAGCACGGCGCTTCGGCGATCGGCGGCGTGAAATCCACCAGATTTGCAAATCGGGGCCTGGCAATCGACGATCGTCGGAATGCCCGCCGCGCGGGGGTCAGGCGTGGTGCGACATGGCTATCGCCCTGCGGATCACGGCCGGGAGCCCACCCGAGAGTCCTGTCAGGCCGGTGCGCCCTCTCCTGCGAGTCGGCGCTGCACTTCCGCGACGAGGCGCTCTTCCTCGCTCATCGGTTCGGTCATGCCCTGCGGCTCGGGAATGATCGCGGCGGCGGTGGAGGTGGCGACTTTCATCGGTGCGCTTTCCGTCCGCTCCACCTGCCGGGGACGGTGCACGAAGCGCTGGATTTCCGAAACGAGGCTGTCGGGAACCGTGAACCGGATCGAGCGGACGGGCCGACCGGCAGCCCGGTCCAATTCGTCGGTCAGAAGATCCGCGAGTCCATCCACCAGCCAAAGGCCGATCGCGTGGCCGCGTGTCACGGGTTCGGTGACCTCTTCCGCCTCGATCAGCGTTCCCAGAACGGTTTTCCGGAACCGGAGGCGCAGGGCGGAGACATCCTTGCCGTCGTCCGAAACCGTGCGGACCTCGTCCCAGCCCCCGGCATCTTCCTCGCGGCGCGCGCGGAACCTGAGCGCCGCAGCCTGAAGTTCGAAGCCGCCACGGCGCATGGGCGGGAATGTGCATGTCACAGAGAATTTTCCACCCGCATCCGCGGCACCGCACGTGATCCGCGCATCCCGCCGGCCGGGGCGAAGGAGAACCCGCTCCCGCAGCGTCGCCACGGAAAGTCGGGACCGGGTGCGTGCTTCCAGCGTCACCGCCTCGGCAGGGCCTTCGTTCAGCCATTCCGGGACGATCTGCGTCAGCCAGGCAAACAGCGCGACACCACCTGCCAGCGCAACGCAGAAGAGCACGATCAACCCGAACGGGCCGAGGAACGTCCCGACGATCCCCAACGGATAGATCACCGCCATCAGGACGGCCGACACCATCAGGGTCTCGGACCATTCATGCGGATAGCGCAACGCGTGTGCCGCGGGAAGAAGGGCCAGCGGGAGCAGGCCGTAGGTCCATCCGCCCGCAAAGCCAGCGATCACGATCGCCAGGAGGAGCGGCAGGGTTATGGCCGACAGAACCAGTCGCCTCAGACGGTACAAGCGATACAGCAGGACACGCAGTGCCATCATTGAATTATCCGCATCTTGGCCCCCGAAAGGCAGGCTAGAGCGGAAACCGGTCGGAACTGCGGCGTCATCGTTCCCGATTTCGGCAATCTGCGACGGACGAACCGCCACTATGCCGATACCGGAAACATAGATCGGAATAGCTCAGTCCAGGGGCGGGCGTCCTGTGACCGCACGAAGGCCATCGATCGTAATCAAGCCAGAGACGATAAGCCAGCACAGCGGCACCCAGATGACGAGCGCGATACCCGTCGCGAGCCAGAGGCGCCGCTTCAGCCCCACGGCGACCGGCGCCGAGGCATGTGTTCCCGACAGCTTTCGCCCTTCGTCCCCCTGTGTCGTGACGCCGGTCTGCAGCAGAACGAGCATGACCATCGCCCAGACCATCGCGAACAGCACGAATGCGGAAAACCATCCGATCATGAGGGGGCAACCTGTTCGAGTTCCACGAGGGTCCCGGTGAAATCCTTCGGATGAAGGAACAACACCGGATTTCCATGGGCGCCGATCTTCGGCTCTCCATCACCGAGGACGCGAGCGCCAGAGGCTTGCAATTTGTCACGGGCCTCTCGGATGTCGTCCACCTCATAGCAGACATGGTGGATGCCGCCCGACGGGTTCTTTTCGAGGAAGCCGGCGATTGGGCTGTTGTCGCCCAGCGGATAGAGGAACTCGATCTTCGTGTTGGGCAATTCCACGAAGATGACCGTCACCCCATGGTCGGGCTCGTCCTGAGGGTCGCCGACCTTCGCGCCGAGCGTATCCCGATACTGGGCGGCTGCGGCCTCCAGGTCCGGCACGGCTATGGCCACGTGATTGAGTCGTCCGATCATGGGATCCCTCCGGTCAGCGCCGGATCAGCCGGCCGTCTTCATGCTTTCTTAAATCC
This sequence comes from Jannaschia aquimarina, assembly GCF_000877395.1. Classification (GTDB taxonomy): domain Bacteria; phylum Pseudomonadota; class Alphaproteobacteria; order Rhodobacterales; family Rhodobacteraceae; genus Jannaschia; species Jannaschia aquimarina. Next base: position 11,991 of record NZ_JYFE01000042.1, read on the forward strand.
ATCTGGGCAATTTGACGCGAAGGCTCAAGACACCGGAGGACCCGATGGACGATCTGACGCTTCACACCCGCCCCCTCACGCCGACCGCGCAGCGGCCGCTTCTGGGGCTCACCGTCCTTGCGGTCGAGGATAGTCGCTTCGCGTCCGAGGCGCTGCGCCTGCTCTGTCTTCGGTCGGGTGCGCGGATCCGCCGCGCGGATTGCATCGCAAGCGCAGAACGCCATCTCAGGACCTATCTCGCCGATGTCGCCATCGTCGATCTGGGCCTGCCCGACGGCTCCGGCCTGACCCTCATCGAACGCCTGACGACCGCGCAATACCGCCCGAAGGTCATCCTCGCCACGTCCGGTGTCGACCGATCGGAGGCCGAGACGGCTGCGAAGGTGGCCGGCGCGGACGGGTTCCTCGCGAAGCCGATCGAAAGCATCGCGGTCTTCCAGCAGGCGATCCTCGCCCATCTGCCGAGTGAGCATCATCCTAAGGGTGTTCGGAGGCTCAGCCGCGAAACCGTTGTCCCGGATCGCCTCGCCCTGGTCGAGGATCTGGCCTATGCGGAACGGATGCTCGAAGATGAAGAGGTTTCCCCCGGCTTCGTGGCCGGCTTTCTGCAAGGGCTGGCTCGAACCGGCGGCGATCCCGCCCTGCTGTCGCAGACCCGCGGCCTGCGCGATATCCACGAGGATATACGCCCACGCCTCCGGGAACTGATCGCGGAACGCCGGAGCACGAAACGCATCATCTGACGCGATGCCGCGGACGGCCGGTCTCCTGATCGCGAGCCGAGCCGCGGCACCAATCACGCCTCCAGCGTCCACACCGATACGGGTGAGCGCCCAGGGCGGCGCCACCAAGAGGCCACGGACTCATCCGCGTTGCGGACCGCCGGCCACCGGCGATCTTTCAGGCGGCGTCCAGCAGCGCCTGCGCCGCCGCCCTTGCCGCGTCGGTCACGGTGTCGCCGGCCAGCATCCGGGCCAATTCGTCGACCCGCTCGCCCTCGGCGACCGGAAGAACACGGCTGACGGTGATCTCCGCCCCCTCCCGCTCCTCGATCCGCTTCTCGACGCGCCAATGATGCGCACCGAGTGCGGCGACCTGAGGCGAGTGGGTGACCACCAAGACCTGTCCCTGTTCCGCGAGCGCTTTCAGACGTCGGCCTACGGCATCGGCGGTCGCACCACCCACGCCACGGTCGATCTCGTCGAAGATGAGGGTTCGCCCGCTTTCTCCTCCGACCAGACAGACCTTCAGCGCGAGAAGGAAGCGGGACAACTCGCCCCCCGAGGCGATCTTGTTCAGCGCTCCCGCCGGAGCGCCGGGATTGGTCGCGACCTCGAAAGCCACGTCGTCGTGACCGGTCGGGCCGGCATTTCCCGCGCTGATCCGCGTGGTGAAAACGGCCCGCTCCATCCGAAGCGGTGCAAGCTCCGCGGCCATGGCTCGGTCCAGCCGCGTTGCCGCCTCTCGCCGCTGCGCACCGACCGCGTCGGCTGCGGCCTTGTATCCGGCAGACGCGCTCTTGAGCCTGGCCTCCAACGCGTCGATCTCCGATGCCGACGCGTCGAGCAAGTCCAGGCGCGATCGAAGGTCGGCACCGAAGCCCGCCAGATCGTCGGCAAGGACGCCGTGCTTGCGGGCGAGCGCGCGGATCGCGAACAGCCGCTCCTCCACGTTCTCCAGTTCGTGCGGATCGAAATCGAGCGCGTCCAAGGCGCCCTCGACGCGGGACTGGGCCTCGCCCAGTTCCGCCATCGCGCGGCCCAACGCATCCACGGCCGGGCCAAGCGTCTCGTCCATCTCGGCGGAGGCGTCCTCCAGCCATCGTGTCGCGTCGGTCATCAGGGCTTCCGCCCCGTTCGGTCCGATTGCCTGCAACGCTTTCGCGACGTCCTCGCGAACCCGCCCGGCGCCCTGCATCATCCTGCGCCTTGCGTCGAGATCGGCCTCCTCGCCCGGCTGCGGGTCCAGGGCATCGAATTCGGCCACGGCATGGCGGAGAAAGTCCTCCTCGGCCTTCACCGCTTCGATGCGGGCTTCCGCGTCGCGAAGGGCACGGCGGGCCTGCCCGAGCCCGGTCCACGCGGCGCGGACCTCCGAGAGGTCGATACTGGCAAAGGCGTCGAGAAGGTCGCGATGAACCCGCGCATCGAGCAGGCCCTTGTCGTCGTGTTGTCCATGCAGTTCCAGAAGCGTGTCCGACAAGGCCCGCAAGACATCGCCGGACACGCGGGTTCCGTTGACCCACGCCGTCTTTCGTCCGTCGGCCGTGTTTACGCGCCGCAGGAGGAGTTCGTCGTCATCGGCCTCTATCCCGGCGTCGCGCAGCACTGTGCGCGCCGGATGGTCCACACCGATCCGGAACTCCGCCGTGACTTCGCCCTGGGCCGCCCCATCGCGCACCAGAGCCGCGCGGCCGCGCCAGCCGAGAACGAAGCCCAGACTGTCGAGCAAGATCGATTTTCCCGCCCCCGTCTCGCCGGTCAGGACATTGAGGCCGGCTCCGAGATCGAGAGACAGCCGATCGATGATGAGCATGTCGCGAATGTCGAGCGAGCGGAGCATGCCGCCGGTCTATCGCCGGCCCGGGCGCTGCGCCAGTCGGTCTGATCCAGCCATCCCTACGGTCGTTTCGCCCCGACGGTCGAGCAGGCCTCAGAGCCAGCGTCCGCGGATCGTCCTGTCGTAGATGGACCGCAGCCAGCCCGACCCACGCGCTTCGGGCGAAAGGCCCTGCCCCGTCAATTGCCGGAACGCATCGTCATAGAACGGCGAGGCCTGGAAGTTGTAGCCGAGGATCGCCCCGGCGGTCTGCGCCTCGTCTTCCAGCCCGAGCGCCAGATAGGCCTCGACGAGACGCATCAGAGCCTCGGGAGTATGCGTGGTGGTCTGGAACTCTTCAACGACGGCACGGAACCTGTTGATGGCCGCCGGATAGTGACCGCGCTTCAGGTAGTAGCGCCCGATTTCCATCTCCTTGGCCGCGAGATGGTCGAAGGCGAGGTCGAACTTCAGGATCGAGGAGCGCGCGTATTCGCTCTCGGGATAGCGCTCGATCACGGTCCGCAAGGCCTGAAGCGCCTGGAAGGTCAGACCCTGATCGCGCCCCACCTGGTCGATCTGGTCGTAGTAGGACAGCGCAAGCAGGTACTGTGCATAGGCCGCATCCTCGTCCACCGGGTAGAAGTCGATGAACCGCTGCGCAGCGGCGCGCGCATTCTCGTAGTCGCGGTCCTGATGGTAGGCGAACGCCTGCATGATGAGGGCACGTTTCGCCCATTCGGAATAGGGGTAGAGCCGCTCGATCTCGGAGAAGAGGCCGGCTGCGTCGTCCGCATCGCCCGACGCAAGCTCCCGCTCGGCCCGCTGATAGATCGTTTCCGGATCCGTATCTTCGAGGGCCACGTCGTTTCCGCCCCCGCATGCGGACAGCAGGGTGACGGCCATAGCGACCAGAGCGTAGCGCGGAGCGTGCATCATGCGGGCGCGTCCCTCAGGCCTTCATCGTTCCCATCCGGCGGCACCTTAGCGGCGCCGTCCGATGGTGTGAAGCGGCAGCGGGACGGAAAGAGTCAAACGTGGGCGAAGCGGTCACGCTCGAGCCCGGCGCCCGGGAGGATCCGGCACTCTTCGGTCTTCAGCGTCCGGATGCGATACGCCAAAGGATCCGAGAACAGCGCGTGAAGCAGCTTGTTCGTCAGGGCATGGCCCGCCTTGAGACCGGTATAGCGCCCGAGAATGGGCGCACCGGCCAGTGCGAGATCTCCCATCGCGTCGAGCATCTTGTGGCGCACGGCTTCGTCCGCATGGCGGAGCCCGCCCGGGTTTAGGACCTTGGCGCCATCGACGACGACCGCGTTGTCGTAACTTCCACCCAGGGCCTTGCCCGCGGCCCGCATGGCGTCGACGTCGGATTGGCGACAGAACGTCCGACTGTCGCAGAGTTCACGCACGAAGGTGCCGTTCGATAGACGCAGAACCTTGTGCTGCCGTCCGATGGCGGCGTCCGGAAATTCGATCGAGAAGTCGATCTCGAGCTCGGCGGCGGGGGTCAATTCGGCGCTGCCGGATCCGTCCGTCACGAAGACCCGGCGCAGCACTTCGATCGCGTGGACCGGCGCGTCCAACCGGCGCACACCGGTCGCGAGGATGGCGCGGACGAATTCGATCGCGGATCCATCGAGGATCGGCACTTCCGGCCCGTCGACATCCACGACCGCGTTCAGCACGCCGCAGCCCGAAAGCGCGGCCATCACATGCTCCACGGTCGAGACCGACACGCCCGCCTCGTTGACGAGCAACGTGCAAAGCGGCGAGCGCTCCACCGCGTCATGGCGCGCGGGAATCATCGTGTTCCCGTCGAGATCGGTCCGGCGGAACCAGATCCCGTGATGCGCTCCGGCAGGATGGATCGTCATCCGCGCGGGCGCCCCGCTGTGGAGGCCCACGCCGGAGAAGCGGATCGCATTCCGAACTGTCGTCTGCATGGCTTGCCTCACTCATCTGGTTCCCGACGCCACATTTGGCGGGCGCCTTTTCTGGTGAGGATCAGCTAGAGAAAGGACCCCGTCCAAGCAATTCAAGCTGCGTTACGGGGTGCAACGGAACCGCATCGGACGATGAGCAGATTTCCGCTCAAATGCCTTGGTGAACGGCAGACGGCAGAAAAATCAAGGCGTTGAAAGAGACGCAGAACGCGATTTGCAGGAATATCGGCAGGCGAACGTGATCCTGACGTGACGTCCAGAAACGCAAAACGGCGACCCCGGGGGCCGCCGTTTCAGGGTGAGTTTTGGCTCGGTCAGTTCGCCTGGCGCCGGAGGAAGGCCGGGATCTCGATCCGTTCCTCGTCAGGGTCGACCGTGCTGGCAGGCTCTGCCGCGCGCGGCTCGACACGCTGCGGCGCCGTGTCCGCGGATCCCGTCATCCGGTTGATCAGGCTGCTGATGCCGAAGCGTGCGTCGCCGGTGCGGGGCGGCTCCGCAGGGGTTTCCGCCGGCCGGGACGCGGCCCCTTTCTCGACGGCTGCGCGCAGGCGCGCGATGGCTTCCGGCGTCGGCGTCCCGGCGGCCGGGCGGGCCGTGACAAAGGCCGGTGCGGTCGGCTCCGCTGCCTGAAGCGGGGCGGACGGACGGGGCGCCTCGTAGGTGGGCTCTGCCGGACGGCCGAAGAAGTCGTCCGCTGCGCTCTCCTCTTCAGCGGCCTGCGCTTCCATCGCATCGAAGAACGACGCGGCCGGCGCTTCCTCGCGGGCGAAGACCTCTTCCGGCTCGGGCGCGGGTTCGGCCACGACCTCCGGCTCGGACGCGATCGCGGTGGCCGCAGCGGTCTGAACCTCGACCGGAGCGGTCGGCTCGCTCAGCCGGCGGCGCGGCATCGGTGCCGGTGCGGCGTTCTCGGCGGTGGCGTCGATCCCGGTCGCGACGACCGAAACCCGCATCGAGCCTTCCATCTCCGGGTCGAGGGTCGAGCCGACGATGATGTTCGCATCGGTATCGACCTGCTCCCGGATCACGTTCGCGGCCTCGTCCATCTCGAACAGCGTCAGGTCGTAGCCACCCGTGATGTTGATCAGCACACCCTTCGCCCCATTCAGCGACAGCTCGTCCAGAAGCGGGTTGGCGATGGCCTTCTCGGCGGCGACCTGCGCGCGGTCCTCGCCAGTCGCTTCGCCGGTGCCCATCATGGCCTTGCCCATCTCGTCCATCACCGACCGGACGTCGGCGAAGTCGAGATTGATCATGCCCGGGCGGACCATCAGATCGGTCACGCCCTTGACGCCCTGATAGAGCACGTCGTCGGCCAGTTGGAACGCCTCGGTGAAGGTCGTCTTCTCGTTGGCCAGCCGGAACAGATTCTGGTTCGGGATGATGATCAGCGTATCGACGACCTTCTGGAGCGCCTCGGCGCCTTCCTCGGCCTGGCGCATCCGCTTGGCGCCTTCGAAGGCGAACGGCTTGGTCACCACGCCGACGGTGAGGATGCCGAGTTCCCGCGCCGCTTGCGCGATGATCGGGGCGGCCCCGGTGCCGGTGCCCCCGCCCATCCCGGCGGTGATGAAACACATATGCGCACCGGCGAGGCGGTCCACGATCTCTTCGATGGTCTCTTCGGCGGCGCTGGCTCCGACCTCGGGACGGGCTCCTGCGCCCAGACCCTCGGTGACGCGTGCGCCAAGTTGGATGCGAGCCTGTGCCTGGTTCTGCTGAAGCGCCTGCGCATCCGTGTTCGCCACGACGAATTCGACGCCTTCCAGATCCTTCTGGATCATGTTGTTGACTGCGTTTCCGCCAGCCCCACCAACGCCAAACACCGTGATGCGAGGCCGCAGATCATGCTCCGGAGCGCCGCCGGGCATGGAGAGATTCAATGTCATTGCTCTGTCCACCTGTATATTTCTGCCACAGCCCTGTTCCCGAGCCATTGGCAGTGATTCTAACCGCTGCGTTTCCGCGCGTCACGCCAAAAAGCAAGAAACACGTGCCGGAAAGCGGATTTCCTGTTGCAAGCCGGTCCGGGCGCCGACGTAGCCTTCATGAAACCGCAGGATCTCCTTTCTACAGACCGGAACGGAAAGCGGGCGCCCGGTGGGTCCGGGCGCCCGCTCCAGAAACGCGTGATGTCCGGATCAGACGAAGATGTCGCCCGAGATCGCGGTGAAATCGGCCTCGCTCAGCCCGAAGAGGGTGATCGTGCCGCCACCGTCCAGCGCCACGACGGTGTTGTCGTTCTCGAAGCTTACCGTCGCGTCGAACCCGTTCAGGTCGATCCGATCCAGGCCGCCCTCGAAGCCGAAGACGAAATCGTCCCCGTTCGCCAGAACATCCACCAGGATCGTATCGGCCGCACCGTCGCCTACGACACCGAGACCCGTCCGGAGGTTATCGTCGCCTTCGCCGACAAGCAGCAGGTCGGAATCGAAGCCGCCCCAGATCCGATCGTTCCCGGCCCCGCCATCAACGGTATCTTCGCCGGCGCCGCCTTTCATCCGATCGTTTCCATCGCCTCCGATCAACTCGTCGGCGCCATCGCCGCCATTCATCAGATCGTCGCCGTCGCCGCCTTCCAGCGTGTCGTCGCCGTCTCCGCCGAACATGCGGTCATTTCCGCCGTTGCCGACAAGAAGATCGTCACCGAACAGGCCGTAGATCGTGTCGTTACCGTCGGCACCGACCTCCAGCGAGTCCCTGTCGCGGTCGACCAGACGCTGACCCTCTATGACCACGGGGTCGTCGTCGTCTTCCTCTACGGTGACGGTCACGGTCGCGGTATCCGTCAGTTCGCCATCGGTCACGGTGTAGGTGAAGGTGTCGTCGCCCGCAAAGCCCGCCGCGGGCGTATAGCTCAGCGTTCCGTCCGCATTCTCCGCAATCGTGCTGCCATTTGCGGAGATCGCGTCGAAAGCGGCAATGGCGAGGATGTCTCCGTCGGCATCGACATCGTTGCCGAGGACGTCGATCGCAGCGATGGCCACGCCTTCATCGGTCATCGCCGTGTCGTCGCGCGCATCGGGGCGGTCGTTGGCGTCCGTATCGACCCGGGCATCGGCGAGGATGTTGAGGCCCACGAAGAAGATGTTGTCGTCCCCGGACGCGTTCCGCGTATTCAGAACGAGAGATGTGGCCCCGTCCGCGATGAAGGGGGTTCCATCGACATCGTTACCCTGGGCGAGGTCGTACAATTCGTCGTCCAGCCGGGGATCGGCGTTCGCGGATGCGAAGGGGTCCGCCGGGTTGGCCGGATCGTCTCCGGTGCCGCCCACGGTCACCAGACCCCCGTTCGTGCCCAGACCGTCGTCCTGCCCGCCAGCCGAACTGGTCAGACGCCGACCGTCGATATCGACCTCCGAGTCCTGTGATCCGCCCTGGAAGCCAAAGCCGATGCCAAGCGAAAGCAGCGCCTCAAAGCCGTCGACGGATGTATCGACCGCCTCTGCGAAGCCGACCGTCGCGGTATCGCCGGAACTGTTCGAAAATCCGTCCAGGAAAACGATCGAGCGTTCTGCCTCGTCCGGATTGCTGTAGGCCACGGCAAGGACATAGCCGTCGAGAGCCAACGAAGTCGTAGATGCATCGACGTCGATTTCGATCGTCGCATCGTCCCCATCTCCGACGAGATCGTCGATCAGATCGGTAACATCCGCCCGCCAGGCCTGAAGGTTGTTGTTGACCCCAAGCGCCGTGAACTCGTCGCCAGTGACTTCTTCACCTTCGAGCGTGACGGAAAGGCCGCCCACCGTGGCGCTGTACGTCGTCTGATAAAGGAACGCGGCTTCCACCGTCGATCCTTCCGGGATCAGCAGTTCCAGCGTCCCGCCATCTGTCGCGGCGCCGCCGACGGCATCCAACGTCCAGTTACCATTTCCAAAAAAAGAATAATTCGCAGAGACCGGCATCTTAACCCCCAAGCCCCGACGCGGTCGGCCTCAGAGAGATCAGTACGGATCCCGCATACCACCGCGTCTCGTTACGCAATTCGACGGCACCGCCGCCCCATTCAAACCGCCCCGACCCTATATTGCGAAAGGTGGTTAACGGCGATTAACGAATTCCACGCCGGACCCGGCAAAGTCAACGTATTCCTACCAATTGTCCCGGAACCACCGCACGGCCTTGTGGAGCGTGCGACCCGACGCCTGATGCGGCTTCAGATCGAAATCCCAGAACTCGTCCTGCGGCTCTGCGCCCTGCATGCAAAGCCCCACGCAGGCCGCAAATGCCGGCCCCTTCGCCATCGCGGGCAGTCCCTGAACCCGCAGCGGCCGACCCAGACGAACCTGATTTCCCAGGATCCGAGCCGCTAGGCCATCGAGACCCGGCAACTGGCTCGCACCGCCGGTCAGGACGATCCGCTGCCCCGGAAGGTGTGCGAACCCCGCATCGTCGAGGCACTTGCGGGCCTCTTCCAGCATCTCTTCGACCCGGGGTCGAATGATCCCGATAAGCTCCGTCCGCGTCGCCGAGCGGCGGTCGTGATGCCAGTCACCGGTTTCCGCCTCGAGGGCGATGATCTCCCGGTCGTCCATGCCCGTCGCCTGAACCCCGCCATAGCGGCATTTGATCTTTTCGGCCATCTCGCGGGGGATGCGCAGCCCTTGCCCTATGTCGCTCGTGATGTGGTCGCCGCCGATGCGGACCGTATTCGCATAGACCATGTGACGGCGCAGAAACACGCTGATCCCGGTCGTTCCCGCACCCATGTCGATGCACGCGGCGCCGAGTTCCTTCTCGTCCTCGACCAGCGCGCTCGTCGCGGCGGCATAGGGCGCCGAGGCCAGACCCGCGATCTCCAGGTCGCAGCGATGGATACAGGTCAGCAGATTCTCGATCGCATGGTCGTCCACCGACAGCAGGTGCATGTCGGCGCGCAGAACCTCGCCGGTCTGGCCACGCGGGTCGCGCAGCTGCGCCCGATGGTCGATCCCGAAATTCACCGGCTGGGCATGCAGAACCTCGCGGCCCGGCCCCAGATCGGGGCGGTCGACGCTTGCCAGAACCCGCGCGACGTCCTGCACGGCGCAAGGTCCGTCCTCCAGCAGGACCTCGCCCGTCAGCCCGAAGCTTCCCGGCCGTCCACCCGCGAAGCAGGCGATGACGTGGTCCACGCGGATACCGGCCATCTTCTGCGCCGCCTGCACGGCGGTCCGGATCGCCCGCTCGGTCTCGGGCATCGAGACGACCTCTCCGCAGCGGACCCCCCGCGACCGGGTCGTCGCCGCGCCGATCACACGGAAGTTGGACTGGCCGGCCATGTGGCCGACGCCCTCGCCTTCGGGCGTGTTCTCTTCGAAGCGCAGGACAAGGCAGGACGTCTGAAACGTCCCCACGTCCAAGATCGCCACGACGCCCCGCTGCAAGGCAGCCTGTCGCTTGCGCCGCATCGCGCGTTGGGCCTGGAACAAACGGCTCATCCGTCCTCCGCTTCCTCGTAAGACAACCTCTGGACCTGCTGCATCCGCTTGAGCTCGGCGACCGCACCCGGATTGAGGCGCAGCGTCGCGCGCCGTGGCAGTCGCAGGTCGAGCGCGGCGATATCGCGCGACAGCACGTCGCGTGCCTCATGCATCGCAAGCGCCCGGTCGAGCGCCGCCGCAGGCGCGACTTCCGGCAGCAGGATCCGTGTGCCGCCGGTCAGGATCACGTCCCAGCGACGGTCGCCGATCCGGACCAGACCCACCAGCCTGTCGCGAATGGGGTCCGCCGAGCGCAGCAGGGTCAGCGCTTCGGGTACGACTTCGGCCGCGCCCTCGCCGGAGATGAGCGGCAGCGCTCCGGCGGCATCGAGGCTGTCGAGCGTCGCCACCCGGTGGCCCTCCGCATCCAGCACGTCGATCCCGTCCTCGCCCCGCCAGACAACCGCCGGAGTCCGCTCCGTGACCCGAAGAAGAAGGACGCCGCCGGACTTGATCCGCAGCTCGACCGACCGGACGGGATCCAGCTTCTCGAGCTCCGCGCGCAATTCCGCCAGATCGAGCTTGAAGCGGGAGATGGGCAATTCGAGCGGCAGCGCCTCCTGGATGTCCGCCTGCAATTGCTGGCCCGCGCCTTCGATCCGGAGCAGCCCGACCATGAATTCGGGTCGATCCTGAACGGCGTCGACGGCATTTTGCCAACCGGTCCGGATCGCTTCGATCCGGTGGGGGTCGTTGATGTACCAGGCGAACAGGAACACGAGGGTGAATGACGGGATGCCCGTCCGGACCAGCGCGCGGAAGAGTGGGGTGAGCCACAACCGCTCCAGCCGGTAGCGCCACTTCGAGGGCGCGGGATCGGGCTTCACGTTCGCCATGCGTCCTCCACCAGGCGGCGGCAGAGCGCGCCGAAGGACAGCCCGGCATGGGCCGCCTGCTCGGGCGTCAGCGATGTCGGCGTCATGCCCGGCTGCGTGTTGGTTTCGAGGACGATCAATCCGTCCCGGCCACGGCTCTCGTCCCAGCGAAAGTCGGTCCGGCTGATCGACCGGCACCCAAGCATGTGATGCGCCCGAAGGGCCATGTCGCGGACGAGTTCGGTGATCTCGGCCGGCAGATCGGCCGGCAGGACGTGACGGCTGCCGCCCTCCTCGTATTTCGCCTCGTAGTCGTACCACCCGTCGGTGAGGATTTCCGTGACCCCCAGCGCCTCGTCGCCCAGGACGGTGCAGGTCAGCTCCCGGCCGGGGGCATAGGCTTCGACCATGACGATGTCCGGCATCGTCTCGGCCAGGATCGGCGGGGAACTCGCGCCTTCGGGCACGATGTAGATCCCGACCGAAGACCCCTCGTCGTTGGGCTTGACCACGTATGGGGCGGGCATCGGATGTGCTTTTTGCACATCTGCCTTCGGGACCAGCCGGCTCTCCGCGACTGGCAGACCGTGCTGGCGGTAGATGTCCTTGGTTCGGCTCTTGTCGATGGCCAATGCCGAGGCCAGCACGCCGGAATGCGTGTACCGATAGCCCAGCCAGTCCATCAGCCCCTGGACCACGCCATCTTCTCCGCCGGGTCCGTGCAGTGCGTTGAAGACCACGTCCGGCGCCGCGGCGCGCAGATCGTCCACGAGGTCGGGACCCGCGTCGATCTCGGTCACGTCGAAGCCTTCTTCGCGCAAAGCGTGCGCGCAGCCGCGGCCCGTCGACAACGAGACCTCGCGCTCCGATGAGAGGCCGCCCATGAGGACGGCGATTTTCCGGGGTGTCCTGCCCGACATACCCTACGATCCGCCTGTATCGGGGCCTTGATGGCCCTCTTGAACTCTGTGCCCCCGGCCTCTGACGGACCTATTCGGGCGCGGGCTCACCGACCCGCATGATTTCCCACTCTAGCGATATTCCGCTGTGGGCCAAGACCTTCTCTCGGACCTCCTCGCCCAATCCTTCGAGGTCTGCGGCACTTGCGCCACCCTCGTTGACGAGAAAGTTGGAATGTTTCGGACTCATGATCGCGCCGCCCCGCCGCGCGCCGCGCAATCCGGCGTCGTCGATCACCTTCCAGGCCTTCAGGTCGTGGACGTCGTCTTCGCGACCCGTACTGCTGAACCCGGCTGGATTGCGGAACGTCGATCCCGCGCTGCGGTCCTTCGTCGGTTGCGTCTCGTCGCGTTTGGCGAGTTGCGCCTCCATCCGCGCCTCAAGCTCCGCCGGATCGCCTTCGGGTGCCTCGAAGACCGCCGAGATCAGCACCCAACCGTCTGGCAGGACAGAGGAGCGGTAAGCCATCCGCAAATCCGCACTCGGGATCGTGACGCGCTCTCCCCGCCGGGTGACGGCCTCCACCTCGATCAGGCGGTCGGCCGTGTACGTGCCATAGCAACCCGCATTCATCCGGACCGCACCCCCGACAGATCCGGGGATCGTGCGCAGGAACGTCAGGTCGAGCCCCGCCGCAGCCGCCTTGCGCGCCACATGCGCATCCAGAGCGGCCGCGCCCGCCGTGACACGCGCCCCGTCGATCTCGATCCCGTTGAAGCCGCGTCCCAACCGGATGACCACCGCGCGCAATCCACCATCGCGCACGATAAGGTTGGAGCCAACGCCCATCGGAAAGACCGGGACGTCGGGATCGAGCGCCGCGAGAAAGGCGCTCAGATCCTCGATATCCGCCGGCTGGAACAAGGCATCCGCGGGACCGCCCACGCGCAACCAGGTCAGCGACGCGAGATCGCGGTCGAGCGTGAGCGTGCCTCTGACGGGTGGGTAGGTCATGGGTCGGGGTTAGGGGGGCAACGCGGCAGGGACAAGGGCGGCAGGACCGGCCAACTGGCCAGATCGGCGGAGCGGGTTTTTTTTACGACGCCCCCGATCGCCCCATGAGCCGCCGAAGCCACCGGCCCAGATAAATGACCGGCCAGCGCAGGACGAGAGCCATCACGGCAAGACCGAGCGCCGCCCAGCCCCAGCCCTCACTGATGCCGATCCAGATCAGGAGCGGCAGGCCGACCGCGATCAGGCCATAGGCCGCCGGCCAAGATTGCCTGGCCGTCAGGACGGTCTGCAGGATCCAGGCCAAGACCACCCAGAGGCAAAGCGCGATCAGGGCCACCGCATTCCCCTTTCGGAGCATCTGGTCCGAAGACCGACCGGGATGGCCACGAATTCCAGCACCCCGCCGTGATGGCCATGGGCTTGGTGCGCGCCATCCGAACGGTCGGTCCATTCACAGGGGACGAGGCGCCCGCCAAGAGAACCATATGGCGCCCCGGAGCGGCCGCCTCGACCCACGACGGGGATCGCTGCCAGCCGACTTGTCCACAAGGCCGCGAGAGGCGCGTCGAACAGCATTGCGACGGAAGCCGGGATGCCTTGCTTCACGACGCCCATTCACCGCCGGCAGGATCGTTGATCGCGTCGAAGTCCCGTGACTCCAGAGGCCGCCCGATCCTGACCGGAAAGGGCTTTGCACACGTCACGCTGCCGCCCCGTTCAGAGCTTCCGGCAGACCGCGGGCCCAGGTCGAGATCGTGCCGGCACCAAGGCAGACGACGATATCGCCGGGGCGGGCCTGCTCCTTCACCAGGCGGGCCAGATCGGCCTCGTCGTGAACGGAGCGGGCATGGCGGTGCCCGGTTCGGATCAGGCCCGCGACAAGATCGTCGCGGCTGGCGCCCTCGATCGGATCCTCGCCTGCGGCGTAGACCTCGGCGATGCCCACGACATCGGCATCCGCAAAGCAGCCGCAGAAATCGTCGAACAGGCTGTGCAGCCGCGAATACCGGTGCGGCTGGTGAACGGCGATGACCCGGCCCTCGTCCCCGATGGCCTGACGCGCGGCCTTGAGGACGGCGGCGATCTCCACGGGATGGTGGCCGTAATCGTCGATGATGGGAATGCCGTGCCACTCGCCCACGCGGGTGAAGCGGCGGTTCACGCCGCCGAAGCTGGCCAGCGCGTCGCGGATCACGTCCTTGGGCACGCCCAGTTCGCGCGCGACCGCGACGGCGGCCAACGCGTTCGACACGTTGTGATCGCCCGGCATCGGCAGGGTGCAGCCCTCGATCACCTGCTCTTCGGCCTGCAGCGCGACGTCGAAATGCGCCACGCCCGCCTCGTAGCGCAGATTGATCGCGCGGATATCGGCCTGCGCGTTGAAGCCGTAGGTGACGACCCGCCGGTCGGTGACGCGTCCGACCAGCGCGCGAACCTCGGCGTGATCGGTGCAAAGCACGGCCAGCCCGTAGAACGGGATGTTCGAGACGAAGTCGGTGAAGCCCTCGTGCAGCTTCTCGATCGTGCCCCAATGCTCCATGTGCTCCGGGTCGATATTCGTCACGATCGCGATGGTGGCCGGCAGGCGGTTGAACGTGCCGTCGCTTTCGTCGGCTTCGACCACCATCCATTCGCCGGTGCCCTGCCGCGCGTTCGAGCCGTAGGCGTGGATGATCCCGCCATTGATGACTGTGGGGTCCAGCTTGCCCGCATCCAGCAGCGCGCTGACCATCGTGGTCGTGGTCGTCTTGCCATGCGTCCCGGCGACGGCGACATTCGACTTGAGGCGCATCAACTCGGCCAGCATCTCCGCCCGGCGGACCACCGGAAGGCCCCGCGCGCGCGCCGCATCCAGTTCGGGATTGCCGGGCTTGATCGCGGACGAGATCACCACGACCTCCGCGCCCTCCAGGTTCTGCGGCTGCTGTCCGGTGAAGATCCGCGCCCCCAGCTTTTCCAGCCGCCGGGTGATCTCGGATGACTTCATGTCCGAGCCCTGAACCGTGAAGCCCTGGCTCAGCAAGACCTCGGCGATGCCGGACATGCCGATGCCGCCGATCCCGACGAAATGGATGGGGCCGGTCGAGGTGGACATCTTCGTGGCGTTCATGCGGGCGTCCTCAGGCTTTCGCAGAGATCGGCCAGACGGCTGGCCGCATCCGGGATTGCAATCGAGTTGGCGGCACGGGCCATGCGGGACGCGCCATCGGGGTTGGTCAAGATCAATTCGGCCTGCTGGGCCAGCGTGTCGGGGGTCAGCTTCCGTTCCGGGATCAGGATCGCCGCGTTCGCCTCCACCAGCCCGCGTGCGTTGGCCGTCTGCTCGTCGCGCAAGGCCGATGCAAGAGGCACCAAGATGGAGGGGCGTCCGATCACCGACAAATCGGCAACAGTCGAGGCGCCCGATCGCGCGATGACGAGCTGCGCATCGGCCATCCGGTTGGGCATGTCGTCGAAGAACGGCAGGACCTCGGCCCGGAGACCCGTGTGAGCATAGGCGGCGGTGACGCGGTCGATGTCTTCCGGCCTCGCCTGATGGGCGACCCGCAGATGCGCGCGCAGGTCGACAGGCAGGCGGGAGAGCGCCTCGGGCACCACGTCCGAAAGGATGCGCGCCCCTTGGCTTCCGCCGGTGACGAGAACGCTCATCGGGTGGTCGCCGGGGGCGATGTAGGGCGCGGCTTCGCGGGCACGGATCGCGGCACGGACCGGATTGCCCACATGCTTGCCGTCCACCCCGTCGGGCAATTCGGTGGGCCAGGTTCCGCAGGCCACGGCATCGACGCGGGTCGCGAAGATCTGGTTCACACGGCCCAGAACGCCGTTCTGCTCGTGAATGAGGCGCGGCAGCTTCAGAAGCGTCGCGCCGGCCAAAGCCGGGATCGAGGGATAGCCCCCGAAGCCTGCGACAAGGGCCGGCCGGTCGCGGCGAAACGCCTGCATCGCCCGAAAGGTGCCTTGCGTAAGACGCAGGGGGACGGCCGCCTTGGCCAGGGGACCGCCGCGGGCGAAGGTTGCGGCCGGAACGACCTCGACCGGCACGTCTTCGGGGAACCCGCCGGAATACCGTGCGCCGCGCTGATCGGTCGACAGCGTGACACGCCAGCCGCGGGAGAGCATCTCTTCCGCGAGGCTCTGGGCAGGGAACATGTGCCCCCCCGTCCCGCCTGCCGCGATGACCAGCAGGGGGCTCATTCCCGTCCGCCAAGCAGGTGATCGCGCATCTCGTTCTGCGGCCGCGTACGCGTGAAGCAGAGCAGCATGCCGGCCAGCCCTCCCATCGCGATAAGGGACGACCCCCCGTAGCTGACGAATGGCAGCGTCATCCCCTTGGCGGGCAGCAACCGGACGGCGACGCCGAGGTTGATGAAGGCTTGCGCAGCAAACAGGACGGTCAGGCCGGTCCCGGCGAGACGGATGAACATGTCCCGCTCGCGCGTGAGGCGGATCAGGCAGCGCACCGTGATCGTCGCGAAGAGGGCGACGATGAACAGCACCATAATGAGGCCGTATTCCTCGGCCGCGACCGCGATGATGAAATCCGTATGCGCATCCGGCAGCGTCCACTTCACCCGGCCTTCGTTCACACCGGTGCCGAAGAAGCCGCCTTCGCGGATCGCGTTGGTCGCGTAGCCAAGCTGCGTCCTGGGGTCGATTTCCGGATTGAGGAAGCCGTCGATGCGGCGCGCGAAATGCTCGGAATTCTGGTAGGCGACCATGCCGGTCAGCGCGATGGCGCCGACAACGCCGGTCAGGACCGCGATGGGCGCCCCCGCCACGAAGTAGATCGAAGACCACGCGATGACCGTCAGCATGGCCTGCCCGAAATCTGGCTGCGTCACCAGGAATCCCAGGATGACGAGGGTCAGACAGGCAGAGATCGACTTGCCGGGGGGGCCATTCGGCTCGTGCGCGGCGGCCATCAGCCAGGCCGTGACCACGACGAAGCAGGGCTTCAGGAACTCGGACGGCTGCACGGATGCGAAGCCCAGCGAATACCAGCGCGTCGCGCCCTTGCCGAAATCCGTGCCTGCGATGGGCAGTGCCATGACGGCCAGAAGGGTGATCCCGAATGCGATCACACCGAGCCGGCGCAGGACGTGCGGTTGCAGCATCGACGCGACGAGCATCACCGCAAAGGCGAGGATCCCGAAGACGAGTTGCCGTTCGACGTAATGGAATTGCGGCAGGCCGTTCCGCTCGGCCAGAGGGACCGAAGCGGCCAGCCCGAGGAGGATGCCGATAGCGAAGAGCGTGACCAGACAGCCCAGTACGACCTTGTCCACCGTGCGCCACCACCGCGACAGGATAGCCTCGCCCGGAAGGACGACGACCGCGCCATGAGCGATCTCGGTCATGTTCAGATCCGCCTGTTCTGCCCCGCCCGGTTTTCCGGGTCTGTGCATTCAAAATAGCGAATCGGGGCGCTTCAGGCCAGCCCCCACGTGACGAGGGGTCAAATCACATGCAGCAGAAGCGCCACGGTCGCGCAGATCGCAAGCGTCGCGAGCAGCCCCGCCCGGCCCGACCAGAGGAGTCCGGCCGCGAGCGCGGCAAGGGACAAGGCCTGCAGGTCCGGGCCGTCTGGCCAGAGGACCGCAAGTCCGAACACGACAGCCAGATTGGCGATGACCCCTGCGACGGCGGCCGTCACGGTTTGCAAGGCTGCGCCGACGCGGGGCCGCGATGACAGCATCTCCAGATGCGGTGCGCCGGCAAAGATCCACAGGAAGCACGGCACGAACGTGGCCCAGAGCGCGACACAGGCCGTAAGGATCGCCGAGGGGAGGCCTCCATCGCCCGCCCCTCCCAACCAAGCGGCGAAGACCGTGACCAGCACCAAGGGCCCGGGTGTCGTCTCGGCCAGACCCAGGCCGTCGATCATCTGCGCCGATGTCAGCCAGCCGTAGCCTTCCACCGCTGTCTGAGCTAGCGCAGCCAGAAGCGCATAGGCGCCGCCGAAACTGACCGTCGCGAGCCACGAAAAGAAGACCGCCGCCTCTGCGGGCGCCGTGCCCGGAAAGATCAGGATCAGCGGGATCAGCGGTGCCCACCACACGATCAGCCAGACGACGATGGTCCGCACCGCCTTCGCCGCTCCGCCGGTCGACTGCGCGGGTATGGCGAATGTGCCATCTCCGCCTCGCATGAGACCGAGGATCAAGGCTCCGCCGATCACCGCCCAGAACGGCAGGCCCAGGACGAAGAGCGCGACGAAGGCCGCGAGGGCCACCGGCACCGCCAGTCTGTCGCCTTCCACCTTCGAGCGCAGCTTCCACAGAGCCGAAAGCACGATGGCGAGCACGGCCGCTTTCACGCCCGCGAAAGCCGCCTCGACCGGCGCCAGCCGCCCGAAGGCCAGATAGGCCCAGGCGAGCCCCATCATCACCAGAGCGCCCGGCATGACGAACAGGAGCCCTGCCAGAAGACCCCCGGCCGTTCCACGCAGGCGCCAGCCCGCGAAAGTCGCCAATTGCATCGCCTCGGGCCCCGGCAGGAGCGTGCAAAAGCCGAGCCCCCGAAGAAACGTGTCCCGGTCCAGCCAGCCCCGCCGGTCGACCAGCTCTTCCTGCATGATCGCGATCTGCGCCGCGGGACCGCCGAAGGACAGAAGACCGATCCGACCGAAGGCACGCCACATCTCTGGCCAGGGCGTCATGCGCGGCCCAGGACTGGGATCTCGCCCATCACGGTCTGCGCACCCGAACCTGACCGGCCAAAACGCGTCCTCCTCCGGAACCAACGCGGGATCGTCGCAACAAGCCCCTCGTCAGCTACCCGTAGAGCGACGGCCCGGACCTGAAAAGCGAAGGTTCCGTGTCAGCCGGGATGGACGAGCGTGCCGAACAGGCGCGGCTCCAGCGTTTCCACGTCGAAGAGGTCGCCCGCGGTCAGGACCGAGACCGCATCGTGGCTGTGCAGGCTCTCCTGATGCGAACAGACGACGCGGAACGCGCCGGCGCCGGCCTCCGCCTCCAACGCCTCTGCGAAGAGACGCGCGGCATCTTCGACGAAGATCGGGTTGGCGGCATTGAGTTCCGCGAAAGCCTGTTCGTCCTCACGCTTGACCATCACCTGCGTCTCGGTCGGCACCACCCTGCGACACGCATCCACGATGTCTTCGTGGGTCAGGGCGCCCGTCACCTCGACGGACAACCGCGCGACCGAGCGCTGGGAGTGAGGCGTTGCCAACCGGCCACGCTCGCGTCTCGCATGTTCGGACAGTTCCAGCGAACAGGGGCAGGTCGACGAATAGACGTAGTCCAGATGCAGGATCCGGGTTCGGACGCCGTCCTTCTGGATCATCTCGATGGCGCAATCGTAATACTGCCAGCCCTTCAGCCCGGACCGAAGAGCGGTGACTTCGAGAGGCAGTTGGAAGCGCAGCAGGAGGCGCGCATCGAACGCGCCCAGATCGACAAGATAGTCGTCCAGCGCGGCCTCGACCGTGTCGAAGCCCATCGTGTCGCCCGAATGACGGTAGAACGACCGCATGATGCGGCTCATGTTGATACCCTTGGAGCCGGCCTCCAGGCTGACGGTTCCGGTCACCGAAGCGTCGACTCGATGCGGCCCCTCGCGGGTCGGGACCGACAGCGGAAGCCGGAAGTTCGAAATTCCCACATGCTGGATCCGCCGGTCTGCACCGCGGATCAGACTGGCAGGGCCATTCTGAAGGTCCGGCAGCGTCGTGCGATAGCCCTCGTCGGCCACATGCGCGTCGTCATAGAGCGCGGCCAGAACGGGGTACGGCATCGGCGCGGCGCCTGACTGACCGGCATAGCGGTTCAGCAACGCCAGAGCGGCCTGTGCTTCGTCTTCAGTGACGGGGCGGTCAATATCCGGTGCGTGGACGTTCATGCGTCCCTCCCTTCGGTTCGCGCTGTGCGGATGAGGTATGGGCCGGTTGCCTCCTCTACCAGCCTTCAGACACATCTACGCACAGCGCGCCGGAGCGGATCACCCGTCAGATCATTCCGCGGCCAGGACAGGAGGGGTCAGATCGAACGCCATCTCCGTCGAGAGCAGGGTGACCCCGTTCCGCTCCACCGGCGCGGGGGCGAGGGCCTGCCATCCATGCCGCCGGAAGAAAGGCCGCGCCATCTCGCTCGCCCGCACCGTCAACCGGGCAAGGCCGGTCGCGCGGGCATGGTTCAAAAGCATCGCGAGCAGGGCATCGGCCGTCCCGCGCCCCCGCTCTTCCGGCAGGACGAAGGCGAGATCGACGTATCCGCTGGTTGTCATGGTCATGAATCCGACCGGGATCCAGTCCCTCGCCGCGACACGCAGAACCTGCCCGTCGATCCTCTGGGCGAACTGCGCTGGGGTCGGCCGTCTCGGCAACCAGGCCCGTCTCTGAGCCGCATCGTAACGAGGCGCGGCGCCTTCATGGACGCTGCGCCAGAAGATCTCCGCCAGCGCGGCGAAATCCTCCTCCAGACCCGCGCGGAGCTCAAGCATGGTCGAGCGCGCGCGTCAGATCGTCGAGCAGGTCGTCCGGGTCCTCGAGGCCGCAGGACAGCCGGACCAAGCCCGGCGTTATCCCGAGCATTGCCTTCGTCTCGTCGGGGAGGCGCTGATGCGTCGTGGTCGCCGGATGCGTGGCGATCGACTTGGCATCGCCGAGGTTATTGGAAATCAGGAAGATCTCCAGCGCATCGAGGAACCGGAATGCAGCCTCCTTGCCATCGGCGATGTCGATCGAGAGTATAGTACCTCCCTGCTCCATCTGCGAGACGGCGACGGCGTGCTGAGGATGGTCGGGCAGGTGCGGATGGATCACGCGCGCCAGCTTGGGATGCCCGCGCAGCGCCTGCGCGATCCGCAGCGCCGTCTCGGCCTGGGCACGGACGCGAAGATCCATGTGCTCGAGGCCTTTCAACATGACCCACGCGTTGAACGGGCTCAGCGCACCGCCCGTGTGCTTTAGGTAGGGCTCGACCGTACCACGCACGAAGTCGCGAGAGCCGCAGATCACACCGCCAAGGCACCGTCCCTGCCCGTCGACATGCTTCGTCGTGGAGTAGATCACCACATCGGCCCCAAGCTCGACCGCGCGGCTGAAGACGGGGGTCGAGAAGACGTTGTCGATCACCACAGTGGCACCGACGGTATGTGCGATATCCGCGACGCCGGCGATGTCGATCACCTCAAGCGCGGGATTGGAGACACTCTCGAAGAAGACGGCCTTCGTGTCTGGCCGGATCGCTTGCCGCCAGGCGTCGAGATCGGTGCCGTCGACCAGAGTCACCTCGACGCCCCAGCGCGGCAGGACGTCCTGCAGAATGTAGAGGCAGGACCCGAAGAGCGCGCGCCCGGCGACGACGTGGTCCCCCGACGACAGCATCGCGCAGAGGGCACCGTTGACGGCGGCCATACCACTGGCCGTGGCGAAGGCGTCTTCGGTCCCCTCCAGGGCGGCGATGCGGTCTTCGAACATGGCGACGGTCGGGTTGCCGTATCGCGCATAGATGAATTCATCGTCCCCGGACTTGAGGAACCGTCGCTCGGCCGTAGCGGAATCCGGATAGACGAAGCCCTGGGTAAGGAACATTGCTTCGGACAGCTCGCCATATTGGCTGCGGCGTGTGCCGGCATGGACGGCGCGGGTGCGTTTGGACAGGGGACGGCGGGACGGTGTGTCCTTCATGGCGGGCCTCCTTGCAGGCCGAATAGCAGTGCCGGGAAGCCGGGGCCGCCTGTCAGGCCGGGCCCCACCCTCTTTAGCGGTATGTTTAGCGAGGGCCGCAAGCCGGAGACAAATCCCCTCGATCCTGTCGCAGTAGCGCCCCCCGCCAAGGCGGTCAAGCGGCCTGACGTCGCGCCCTCCGGACCGGCAGGAGGGCTTGCCATCATGGCCGCGGCCTAGGACGGTGCCTCGAAGGAGGCCCACCAATGATCCAGCTTCACTACTGGCCCACACCGAACGGGTGGAAGGTGTCCATCGCCCTGGAGGAGATGGGCCTGCCCTACGAGGTGAGACTGGTCGACATCCGAAAGGGCGACCAGAAGACCGCAGAGTTCCTGAGGCTGTCGCCCAACGGCAGGATGCCCGCCATCGTGGATCCCGATGGACCGGATGGCGATCCGATCTCCGTCTTCGAAAGCGGCGCGATCCTGCAGTATCTCGCCCGCAAGACGGGCCGCTTCTGCGGCAAGACGGAACGCGAGCGGATCGAAATCGACCAGTGGCTGATGTGGCAGATGGGCGGTGTCGGGCCTATGGCCGGGCAAGCGCACCATTTTCTGAAGTACGCCCCCGCGATGGATCCGCCGCAGGATCTGCCCTATGCCAAGGAGCGCTACAGAACCGAGGTCGGACGCCTCTACGGCGTTCTCGACCAACGGCTTGCCGATCGGCCCTACATCGCCGGGGACTCCTTTTCGATCGCGGACATGGCGATCTGGCCATGGGCCTCGCTGTGGGAGGGCCAGCAGCAGGATCTGTCCGACAAGCCCCATATGCGGGCCTGGCTCGACCGGGTTGCCGCGCGACCGGGCGTGCGAGCGGGCCGTGCGCTGCACGCCGATCTGCGACCCGCGGATCCGGGCAGCACGGCCCGGTCCGGGCTCTTTGCGAAAGGATGATCCGCGACCATGCCGCAATCCGAGCGCCGCAAAGCTGCCACGCTCGGCAAGCCTCCGCACGGATCGGCGGCTTGGCGCTGGCGTCGCGGCGCCGGCATTCATATGTTCCTGTCCACGGTCACGAGGATATCGGGGGAATCGTGAAGACGACCGGAGTTCAGAAAGTCGCATTCGTCGCGCTTGCGGTGCTGATTGCCCTGGCCGGTGCCGGCGTTCTGGACGGCGGGGCGCTCTGAGCGATGGCGCGCCGCTATGGAGGTCGGTTTAGCCCGGGAGGGGCGCGGGGCGACGCGGATCCGACGCCGCCCCCCGCGTTGCGCTCCCCGATGCCGGGACGCGCGCGCGTCCAGATCCTCATGGCGCTTTCGGTCGTGCCCGTCATCTCTGCGCTCTGGTCGGGCGGGGCTGTTCCGCTGGCGATCAACCTGATCTCGGCCGCCGCGATCTTCGGCGCCGCGGTCCTGACCCGCGAAGGCCTCAAGGCCGAAGCCGCCTGGGCCGAGCGCAAGATCGCGCGTCGACCCGCCCTTCCCCGCAAGCTGCTGGGCGCAGGGATCATGGGCTTCGGTGTCGGGTTCGCCACGATGTCGGGTCTCTCGGGGCTGTTCCCGGCCATCGTCTATGGGCTGGTGGCCGCCGGCCTGCATGTGGCGGCCTTCGGGTCGGACCCGATGCGCGACAAGGGGATAGAAGGGATCGACACCTGGCAGACGGATCGCGTGGCCCGCACGATCGAGGAAGCCGAGGCCCATCTCTCTGCAATGGAGGATGCCGTCCTGCGCGCCCGCGACCGCGAAGCGGAGACGCGGGTCGAACGGCTCGCCGCGAAGGCCCGGGCCATGTTCCGCACCGTCGAGGACGATCCCCGCGACCTGTCGGCCGCGCGCAAGTATCTGGGCGTCTATCTCATGGCGGCACGCGATGCGGCGGCCAAGTTCGCCGACCTCTACGCCCAGACGCGGGACGCCAAGGCCAAGGCGGACTTCTTCGAATTGCTTGACGAGTTGGAGCGCGGCTTCGATGCGAAGCGCGAGACATTGCTTATTACCGACCGTACCGATCTCGAGGTCGAGATCGAGGTTTTGCGGGACCGTCTGAAACGGGACGGCCTGCCAATGGGGGAATAGACGAATGGATACTAAGACCCGCGCCGAAGCCGAAGCGCTGACCGCAGAGATCGAGAAGACCGCGATCACGCTGCCGGAGCCCGGTGGCGAACTCGTTCCCCTGGAGCAGGCCCCGCCCGAGCAGGCCGCCGCGATCCGTCAGCGCATGGATCAGATCGACATCACCGACACCCAGTCGATCATCGAGTTCGGATCCTCCGCTCAGGCCGAATTGCAGCAGATCAGTCAGGCCATGTTGGCGGACGTGAAGAACAAGGATGTCGGCCCGGCTGGCGAGAGCTTGCGTGGAATGGTCTCGACGATCCGCGGCTTCTCGGTCAGCGAGCTGGACGTCCGCCGCAAGCGCTCCTTCTGGGAACGGATCACCGGGCGCGCGGCGCCATTCGCCAAGTTCGTTGCCCGCTACGAGGACGTGCAGGATCAGATCGACCGCATCACGGACACGTTGCTCAAGCACGAGCACACGCTCCTCAAGGACATCAAATCGCTCGACAAGCTCTATGAGAAGACGCTCGACTTCTACGAAGAGCTGGGCCTCTACATCACCGCAGGCGAAGCGAAGCTGGGCGAGCTGGACAGCACGACAATCCCCGCCAAGGAGGCCGAGATCGCCGCCCTGCCGGAAGACGACAAGATGCTGGGAAGCCAGGAGATGCGCGACCTGCGCGCCGCTCGCGACGATCTGGAACGGCGCGTCCATGACCTCAAGCTGACGCGGCAAGTGACGATGCAATCCCTGCCCTCGATCCGGCTGGTCCAGGAGAACGATAAGAGCCTGGTGACCAAGATCAACTCGACCCTCGTGAATACGGTCCCCCTTTGGGAGACGCAGTTGGCGCAGGCCGTGACGATCCAACGTTCCCGCGAGGCTGCCGAGGCCGTGCGCGATGCCAATGACCTGACCAACCAGTTGCTGAAGTCGAACGCACAGAACCTCCGCGAAGCCAACAAGGTGGTTCGCGAGGAGATGGAACGCGGCGTCTTCGATATCGCCGCCGTGCGCGAGGCGAACGAAAACCTCATTGCCACCATCACCGAAAGCCTTCAGATCGCCGACGAGGGCAAGGCCCGGCGTGCCGAGGCCGAGAAGGAGTTGGAGGGAATGGAGAAGGAATTGCGCGAGACGCTTGCCGCCGCTTCGGCCGGGCAGATCCGTGATGGCGGCACGCAGGAGGCGGCCTCTCGGTGATGACGAAACGTGCGCTTCTCAGCGTGGTGTTCGGCGCGTTCCTGACCGGCTGCCAGCCCACAACGACGTCCGCCCCGGACGCGTCGCCACCTCCGCCGCCGCGTCCCGAGGCCGGTCCGTCGGGGGAAAGCCGCGCGCTGTCCGGGTATTATCGCCGGATCGAGTCGCGGCTCCTGGCGGATGGACGCCTGCGCCGCGATGGTCTTGCGCCCGACGCGCCGTTCGGTGCGGCACAACTTGCCCGCAATTTCGAACGGATCGCGCTTTTCTCCGAGTATACCCAGATCGGCGGGCGCTACGTCGCCCAGCAGAGCCGCGCCAAGTTGCGGCGGTGGCCCGGGCCCGTCCGCGTGCAGCTCCATTTCGGGGAAAGCGTCGATCCCGCGACCCGCCGCACCGACCGTCTGCGCGTCGAATCCTATCTGGCGCGCCTGAGGCGGGCAACGAACCACCCGATCCGACTGGTCGACGAAGGAGGCAACTACCACGTCTTCGTCGCGTCGCTGGACGAGCAGCGCGAACTCGGCCCGCAGATCAGTCGCGTCGAGCCGGGCCTGAGCCGGACCACCATCCGCGAGATCACGTCGCTCGGCCGGAACACCTATTGCGCGGTCTACGCATCCTCCACGTCGGACAGGCCGAACGCCTATGTCTCGGCCATCGCCCTGATCCGGTCTGAGCATCCCGACCTCATGCGATTGAGCTGTTATCACGAAGAGATCGCCCAGGGCCTCGGGCTCGCGAATGACAGCCCTGTCGCGCGACCGTCCATCTTCAACGATGACGAGGAATTCGCGCTGCTGACCCGTCACGACGAAGAACTGCTCGGGATGCTCTACGACAGTCGCCTGCGCATCGGCATGACCGCCGAGCAGGCCGCCCCGATCATCCGCCGTCTTGCAGAAGAACGGGCTGGCGGCGGACCGGTCTGACGTGCGCGGGACGGAGAACGTCGGCCCGCCCTCCATTTTCGTCACACTTTCGCCAGCTGAAGATGGCGTCTGTCCGCATGGTTCGCGTCCTTCTCGTCACCCTCGGCTTTTCGCTCCTACCGGTCCCGGTATTGGCCGATCCATTGGACGATGCCACCTACATTGTCGAACTGAATAGCACGGCGGTCGAGATGACGCTCAAGGCCGACACCGTGGTCATGGGCATCCAGCGATCCGTTGCACGCCATCTGGAAGATCTCGGAGCCACGATCGCCGACCCTGGCCGCTTCAGGACGGAACTCTTCGGGGACCTCCCGGATCGGCTTCGCGCGGACACCGGCCGCGCCGCCATCCGAGCCTACGTCGCGGTGTTCGATGCCGACGAACTGGGCAGGATCGCGGATTACTATCGAACGCCAGAGATCAGGAGCTTGATCGCAGCGGGAATTCCGATTCGCCCCGACCTTCTGGACGAGGATGTGGCACAGCTCCTCGAGTCACGGGCACCGGACCTGATGAAATATATCGCGCCGGCAATCGAAGAAAATGTCGCCGAGGCGATGGCACGTCTCACAATGGAAAGGCTGGCCACCATCATCTCGATGCCCGACGTCGTCTCGTTCGATCGCGAGGAAAGACGGGCGGAGGTCGTCGAAGCCCTACGCAGTATCGAATGACCGGAACCGGTGAGTTCGGGTCGCGCTGCCGCCACATCCGCGTCGTGCTTCCCATATACAAAACCGTCTTCCATCTGCCGCGGACGGAACGGTCTGCATCCAACCGGACCTCGCAAATCCGGCAAAATGTCCCTAAGTCGGTTTCATAGACTTCAAGACGAGCGTTCACGGAGACAGCCATGCCCATCATGGACTTCATCAAGGGCCAGTTCATCGACGTCATCGAATGGACGGATGATACGCGGGACACGCTCGTCCATCGGTTCGAGCGCTACGGACATGAGATCAAGTACGGGGCGAAACTGACCGTCCGCGAAGGCCAGGCCGCGGTTTTCGTGCATGAGGGCCAGCTGGCGGACGTGTTCCTGCCGGGTCTCTACATGCTCGAGACCAACAACATGCCGATCATGACGAACCTCCAGCACTGGGATCACGGCTTCAAGTCGCCCTTCAAGTCGGAGATCTACTTCGTCGCGACCCGCAGGTTCACCGATCTCAAATGGGGCACCAAGAATCCGATCACCCTGCGCGATCCGGAGTTCGGCCCCGTCCGCCTGCGGGCTTTCGGGACCTATTCCATCAAGGTCGCCGACCCCGGGCTGTTCCTGCAGGAGATCGTCGGCACCGACGGTCAGTTCACCCAGGACGAGATCAGCTATCAGATCCGGAACATCATCGTTCAGTCGGCGTCTCGGGCACTGGCCGGATCGAAGATCCCGGTCCTCGACATGGCGGCGGCGACCGATCAGCTTGGCAAGATCGTCGCCGAGCAGATCAGCGAGACGACCAAGGAATACGGTCTCAGCGTTCCGGAGCTCTACTTCGAGAACATTTCTCTGCCGCCCGCGGTGGAGGAGGCACTCGACAAGCGCACGTCGATGGGCGTGCTGGGCGATCTGTCCAAGTATCAGCAATATGCCACCGCCGAAGCGATGCAGACCGCAGCCGGCACGACGAATTCCGGCATGGGCGCCGGCATCGGGATGGGCATGGGCTTCGGAATGGCCAACCAGATGGCGCAGCAGGGCCCGTGGGGCGGGCAACCGCAAGCCGCACCCGCTGCACCCCCGCCCCCACCGGTCGAGCATGTCTGGCACGTCGCGGAAGGCGGCCAGACCAAGGGGCCGTTCTCGAAAGCGCGCCTCGGCCGGATGGTCACCGAGGGCGAAGTCACCCGCGAGACCTATGTCTGGACGCAGGGCCAGGACGGCTGGCAGAAAGCCGAGGATGTGGACGAGCTGGCGCAACTCTTCACCGTGATGCCCCCGCCCCCTCCGCCGGGTGCCTGATCCGTGGCGCCGCGCGGCCCGGCCGCTCTGGGCGGCGTCGTCATGGCACTGCACTGGACGGCGCTGATCGCCATCGTGGCTTGGCTGGCCGGTGTCCTGCCGACATGGGCGCTTGCCTTGCACGCCTTCGCTTGGGCCGGCATCTCCATCGCATGGGGATTGCGCGGCGGCCCTTCGCCTGCGCTACCAGATCCATGGCGCAAACTTGCGTGGCTGGGACAGGCAGCTCTGCTCGCGCTCTATGTCGTGGGCGCGGTCACGGCGCTGATGGGGCTGGTCGCGGCCGGTTCGATCCTGATGGCGACCATCGCTGTGGGCGTTCTTCACGGCATGTTCAACATCTGGCGCGCGTCGGTCCTGGGCGACGGGGCATTCCGCAGGATGCTCCCGAAGGCGCTGTGGTAGCCGACTTGGTCTCGGTCGCCAGAACTTGCCTTCCTCTCGGCAGCTTTGCTCCCGGGAAGAGCGAGAAGGCTGGCTCGCCAGCCCCCGACCCGTGCCGCTGACCCGCCGAAGCTGGCTCAAGGCGCTGCACTGGACGATGCTGCCGCTCTTCGTCTGGTTCCTGACGGTCCAGCCTAGGGACGTCGGCCGCTGGGGGCCGTTCTGGGTCGATCTCCATTCCGTCTTCGGTCTGATCTTCGTGACCGGCGCGCTGATCTGGACGGGCGACCTGCTGTGGCGGGGTCTCGCCTCGCAACCGGGGCCGAAGCTGCGCGGCTGGCTGCGAGCGATCCATAGGCCGCTGCACCTTATCCTGATCTGGGGGTTGTTCGGCGTCGCGCTGACGGGCTTCCTTCTGGGACTGACGTCCTCACGGCTGCTCTTCGCGGGAACGATCCTGCCGATCGCGCCGCCGCTCGGCCTTCCGGCGGCAAACGACTGGGTCGGCCTTGTCCACTCGGTCGAATTCTACGCCCTCGGCGCCGTCGCCGCGTTTCATGCGGGCTTCCACATCTGGCGCCATGTCCGGCTTCGCGACAATGCGCTTCGCATCATGGCCCCGAAGGCGCTACACCGCTTCCTGTGATACAGACCGAACCCGACCGCCCGCCCGAGATCCCCGCCACCGCGGAACACCGTTTCCCATGCGACAGTTGCGGGGGCGACATGCGCTTCGATCCCGGCGATGACCGATTGGTATGCGACCATTGCGGACATATCGAAGCGCTGCGGGCGGCGCCCTGGTCGCAAATCGCTGAGATCGCGATCGAGCGGGGCCTCGATGCCGGCGGGGCCGAGACGGAAGAGACGCGGGTCACCGACTGCCCGAATTGCGGCGCCCGGTTCGAATTCGACCCGGCGATCCATGCCGCCGAATGCCCTTTCTGCGCGACGCCGGTGGTGATCGATACCGGGACCGACCGGCACATCAAACCGGCAGCCCTGGTCCCTTTCGCGCTCGAAGAAGCGCAGGCCCGGCAGGCGATGACGGACTGGCTCGGCAATCTCTGGTTCGCGCCGAACGGCTTGCAGAAATACGCCCGCAAGGGGCAGCGGATGCAGGGGATCTACGTTCCGTTCTGGACCTTCGACGCGCAGACCGACACCGCCTATACGGGTCAGCGCGGCGATACCTATTACGAGACACAGACGGTTGTCCGGGACGGCAAGCGTGTGCAGGTGCACGTCCCGAAGATCCGATGGTCCCCTCGTCGCGGACGCGTGCGACGTTTCTTCGACGATGTGCTCGTCCTCGCCTCTACCTCTCTGCCGAAGTCGCACACCGACGCGCTCCAGCCATGGGATCTGTCCGGACTCGCGCCCTACGCGCCGCAATACCTCGCCGGCTTCCGCGCCGAGGCTTACCGCGTCGACCTAGAGGATGGTCTCGCGGAGGCGCGGCAGATCATGGACACGGTGATCGCCCGGGACATCCGGATGGATATCGGCGGCGACCGGCAACAGATCACGTCGGCCAAGACGCAGATGTCCGACGTGACCTTCAAGCACGTGCTGCTGCCGGTCTGGATCGCCGCCTATCGCTACCGCGGCAAGTCGTTCCGCTTCGTCGTGAACGGCCAGACGGGACGCGTCCGCGGCGAGCGGCCCTGGTCCACGTGGAAGATCGCTGCCGCAGTGATCGCCGCTCTGATCGTTGCGGCCATCGCCGCCGCCATCTATGCGGGCGCCCAATAGAATGATGGAGCCGCGATGATCCTCTGCGCCGGAGAAGCCCTGATCGACATGCTGCCCCGCGAGACCGAGGAGGGAACCGTGTTCCTTCCCGTCCCCGGCGGAGCGGTTTTCAACACGGCGATCGCGTTGGGGCGTCTGGGCGCGCCGGTGGGCATGTTCACGGGCCTCTCGACGGACCTGTTCGGACAGCGCCTGTCCGAGGCCCTGACCGCGTCCGGGGTCGTGGATCGGAGCTACCGTTCGGATCGTCCGACCACGCTGGCCTTCGTGACGCTGTCCAACGGTCAGGCAGAATACGCCTTCTATGACGAGGGAACGGCGGGCCGGATGCTGTCGCCGGCCAATGCCCCGGATACCAAGGGGGTCACCGCAGTCTTCCTCGGAGGAATTTCGCTTGCCGTCGAGCCCTGCGCGCAAGCCTACGAAGCCATCGCGCTCGGAAACCGTCATCTTCCGCTGATCATGGACCCGAATATCCGGCCCAGCTTCATCCCGGACGAAACCTTGTTCCGTGCCCGTCTGGACCGCCTCCTGACGGCGGCGGACATCGTCAAGCTCTCGGACGAGGACATGGACTGGATCGGAGTCACTCCGGAATCGGTCCTGTCCCGCGGGGTCAAGGTCGTCTGTCTGACGGAGGGCGACAAGGGGGCGACGGCCATCACCGCCGACGGGCGCGTGAGCGTTCCCGCGGTCGAGGCGGACGTGGTGGACACGGTCGGCGCGGGCGACACGTTCAATGCCGGCGTGCTGACCGGTCTCTACGAGGCGGGAGCGCTGGCCGATCTCAACGAGAGGGCCCCCAACGCCGACACGCTCCGCGCGGCTCTCGAACTGGGCGTCGCCGCAGCCGCCGTGACCGTCTCTCGGGCCGGCGCAAACCCACCGACACGGGACGAGGTGTCAGTCTGAGGTGCGGCTGCGCAGGTCCCGGACGCCTTTCGGACGCGACCGGACCGACCGGCGATAACGAGCGGCGTCAGTCCGCGACGAGGGCACGGGTCGCAGCCTCGAGCCCTCCGTCGCCATGAGGGATCGCAAGCGCCTTCAGCGCCGCGTCGATTCCCCCGAGCGTCCCCATCATCGAATGCCCCGAGAGATGGCCCATGTGACCGACGCGGAAGAAACCGTGCCACTCCTCGCTGCCCAAGGGGGCCATCCCCAGACCGATGCCGAGGGTCAGCCCGAATTCCTGTTCGGACCACTCGCGCAGGGCCGTCCCACGTTCCGGCAGCCGGACGCTCGTCACCGCGTGTGACCGCGCCGCGCGGTCCCGCACGTTGAGCTCGAGGCCGCCCGGCGCTTCCCAGCGTTCGAAAGCCGCCCAAAGTGCGCGCGCCAGGCGTCCGTGACGTTCCCACGCCTGCTCCACGCCTTCTTCGTGGACCAGCATGTCCAGCGCTTCGCGTAGCCCGTAGAGGTGATGGGTCGGGCCGGTCCCGTAGAAATAGCGGAAATAGATCTCCGGCTCGGTCCGCGGGACCCAATCCCAGTAGCCGGTCACGCAATCGGCGCGCGCGCGGGCACGCGCCGCCTTGTCGTTGTAGAAGACGAAACCCATCCCGGCAGGCGTCATGAGACCCTTCTGGCACCCTGCGATGGCGACATCGACGCCCCATTCGTCCATCTCGAAGACGTCGCATCCCATCGATGCCATGCAATCCGCTTGGAGCAATGCGGGGTGGCCGGCAGCGTCCATTTCGGATCGGATCGCCGCAATGTCGGACCGCACGCTCGACGACGTGTCCACATGGACGGCGAGGACGGAGCGGATCTCATGCGCCTTGTCTTCCCGAAGGCGCGCGCCGATCGCAGCGGCGTCCATCGCGTCGCGATTGCCAAAATCGAGATACTCGACCCGGAGACCGAGGCCGCGGGCCATCTCTCCCCATCCGTCGGCGAAGGTCCCGGTCCGCGGGATCAGCACAAGATCCCCGCGCGCATGGGTGTTCGCCAGACAGGCTTCCCATGTCGCATGGCCATTTCCGATATAGATCGTCGCATTGTGCTCGGTCCGGGCGACGCGCTTGAGGTCGGGGATCAGGGAATGTGTCAGGTCGACCAGCTCACCGTGATAGATGTTCGGGCTGGGCCGGTGCATCGCCCGCAACACGCGGTCCGGAACGATCGACGGGCCGGGGATTGCAAGCGTGTGCGGCCCGTACCCCAAACCAGCGGCGCTTTTCGTGGTATCGTCGCGCATCTTCGCCCCCTTCGTGCCGGTCGACGGCTACGCCCGCCGGGCCTCCCGGTCAACGCGACTTGGCGCCGTCATCAGCCATCCTTATGTCCGGCCTATGCGACGCACGTTGATCCACGTCTCCGGCTCAGACCGGGACAAGTTCCTGCAAGGCCTGCTCACACGGGACGTACCGGAGACGGGCCTCGGATATGCAGCCCTGCTGACACCGCAGGGCAAGTATCTCGCAGATTTCCTGACCTTCCGTGACGGCGACGTCATCGTGCTGGATATCGACCCGGAGATCGCGACTGTCACGATGCAGCGGCTGGCCATGTACAAGTTGCGCGCCGACGTCTCGCTGGAAGCATCCGAGGCGGACGTGGCAAGGGGCCTTGGCGATCCGCCGGATGCCGCGATGGCGGATCCACGGCCCGGCATGGGATGGCGCCTCTACAACGCCGGCGCTGACCGGGATGTCGACTGGGATCGGGTCCGGGTCGAGAACCTGATCCCCGAGACCGGTCGCGAACTGATCCCCAACGACAGCTACATCCTGGAGATAGGCTTCGAACGGCTCGGCGGGGTCGATTTCCGGAAAGGGTGCTACGTCGGCCAGGAGGTGACGGCCCGGATGAAGCACAAGACCGAACTGCGGAAGGGGCTTGCCCGTGTCACCCTCGATGGCGCCGCGCCTGAGGGGTCGGACATTACCGCCGACGGGCGGACCATCGGCCGGCTGCACACGGTTTCCGGCGACAGGGCGCTGGCCCATCTGCGCTACGATCGCACCGATGGGGAGATGCGCGCGGGCGATGCCCACGTGACGCTGGACGCAAAGGTCTAGAGAGGCTCCGAGCCCTCGCGCTCGCTCGGAAGCAACGTTTCCGACGCCTCAACCGGACATGACCTCCACATCGCCTCTGCTGATCCGCTCCAGATCGGCGAGGATCGCCTCCTGCGCATCCTCGGCCTGCGACACGACGGTTCCGAGGCAGTGGCGCGCGGCCTCCGACACGTCCGGGTCGAGGTCGTCGCGAAAGACGGCCCAGGCCGGGTATGGGAAGCGCGGCGCATCAGGCACCAGATGCAACCGTCCTGCCTGAAGATGCGACCGCACGGCGCGTGCGGGCATGTAGCAGGCCGCATGTCGTCCGATCAGATAATCGGCCCCCAAGGCGCCGAGAGACAGTGTCAGGCCTCCAAGCGCAAGATCCGGGAGCGCGACGGAATGCGCGTGACCGAATTCAGGCCCCCAATCCGAAAAGATGTAGGCCGATTTCAGGTCGGGGTCGTCGGGGCCCGTCACACCGCTCCACGCGGCGATCAGGATCAGCTCGTCCTCCAGCGCCGGTTCCACGGTCAGGCCCGGCCGGGATTGCGGCGTATAGGTCAGCGCGACCTGACAGGTTCCTTCGATCAGGAACCGTGTCAGACGATCCGGCATCCCCAACTCGGCACGGAGCGAGAGGTCCGGCATCCGGTCCCGGAGCGCGTCGAGCCAACGGAATCCGAGCTGTGGCCAGAGCGAGTATTGCGCGCCGATCGTCAGGGCGCGGCTGAACCCCTCGGGCACGGCGATCTGTTGACGCGCCTCCTCCCAGATCTTCAGGAGCGACAGCGCATAGCGTTCGAACGCAACGCCAGCAGGGGTCAAGGTCGCACCGGCCTTCGATCTTTCGAACACCGGACGCCCCAGGGCATCCTCCAGGCGCTGGATACGAAGGGAGACCGCCGATTGCGTGACGAAGAGGCGCCCCGACGCGGCGACGAAGCTGCCTGTTTCGGCAACCGCGAGAAACGTCCGGATGAGGGCAATATCCATTTCGGTTACCTTACCGAAACTCGTTTCAACTGCAATTCTTATTCGTTTTTCATGATGATCTCCTGCGGCTAGATCCGAGCCAAGCCACCGGGAACGACCGGTGCATCTTGGAGATGTCGCAATGAAACTACGCCTCACCCTCGCCGCGACCCTGCTGACCTTCGTCGCTGCGTGCTCGACCGAGCAGGTCGTCGACAACACCGTCGATACGACGTTCTGGACCGGCAAAACCGTCGTGAAGACGGGGATCGGCGCCGGAAAGCTGGCCGTCAAAGGCGGCCATGCCATCGCCACCCGAGGGGAGTGAAGCTTCCAACGGCAGCATTCATGCAAAGGCAAAGCCGCGGCCTTCGTCGGACGATGCGTCGCGGCTCGGGCCGCTCCGTTTTCGTGGCAAGGACCATTTCGAGCCCTAGCATGAATCGATATCGCAAGAGGGTTACGAACGATGCATCTTCTGATCTACGGCGCGGATGGAGTGACGGGGGGACGCCTCGTCGGACAGGCGCTGGCACGCGGGCACAAAGTGCGGGCATCGGTCCGGTCGCTGGATGGATCCGAGCGCGGCCACGATCAGCTGCAATGGGTGACGTCGGACATTCTGGCAGCAGAACAACTGGACCGGGACATGGAAGGCATCGACGCCGTGCTCAACGCGGTCGGGATAGATGCGGGGCCCGTCACGGCGGTCGCGCCTCCGCCGCTGCATTCACAGGGCACGCGGAACATCCTGTCCGCGATGCGTGCCACCGGCGTGGACCGGCTCATCACGATCTCGGCCACCTTCGTGGAGACGCTCGAGCGGGGGCCCATCGCCTTCCGCGCGGCGGCGAGTGTCGGCTTGCGCGCGATCTTCGATGACATGGCGCTGATGGAGAAGATCCTCGCCCAGCAGAGTGACCTCCGCTGGACGGCCATCCGCCCGGGCTGGCTGCTCGACGAGGATCCGACCGAGGATTACGGCGTCTTTGCCGACGTCATTCCCCAAGATCTGATCCGCACCCGCACCGGCGACCTCGCCCATTTCATGCTCCGTTGCGCAGAGGAGGATCTCCACATCCGGGAGACTCCGGCCATCGCGCGCGCCGAACCGGAGGAGAAGTCCGACATGCAGGCGGTTCTCAAGGAGATGGCGGGATAGGGCCCTCTTTCGGCCTGTGCGAAATTGACCGAGGAACAGGCTCTGGGGGCGAGGATCGAGTGCACCGCGTCCGCAAGGCCTCATGCGCTTTCGATTGGACGGCAGGTACAAACCGGTAGGAAACCGGACGAGGGAATTCCACGAGGCCCGACCAGTGCAGGACGCCCCCGCCCGCAAGATACCGCCGCCGCGAAAGCAAACGGGAGGGCCAGGCCCTCCCATCAACTTCTCAGTTCACCATTTGCGTGTAGCAGTCCGACCGGACCTTGCCGCAGATGCCGTTCGCACGTGCTGCGGTGAAGGGACCGACAACCAGTTCGACCCGCCCCCGTTCCGTCGTGAGGCGCGGCTGAAGCCCCCCCAGGACATCGTCGTGGTCCCGGCTCAGTCTGGCCCAATGCCGCTTCGCCGCCCGTTCGCTGCCGAACATGCCGAGATAGGTCAGATGCGTGGCGGGACCGGTCGCGGCAGGCTCGATGGGCCGGGTCTCGATGGCCGCCGGCTGGATCGCTGAACGGGTTGCCGGGGCGGCCGTATTCTCGATCGACGTGATCTCGTCCGCAAGACTTCCGCTGCCGCCGATGCTGGGCACACCGACATTCGTGGACAGGGTCGCGTCGTCCAGCCGGATCCGCTGCATGCGATCCCGCAGCGAAGAGGTGACGCGTCGTGCATCCATCTTCGAGTTGACGATCCGCGGGGTGATCAGCACCAGAAGCTCGGTCTGCTGGTTCCGGCGGTTCTTGTTGCCGAACAGCCCGCCGACGATGGGCGCGCGGTTGAGAACCGGGATCCCCGCGGACCCGCGGGTCTTCCGGTCCTCGAACAGGCCACCCAGCGCAATGGTCTCGCCGCTATCGATGGCCACGGAGCTCGAGAAGGTGCGTTGCGAGATGATCGGGTTGCCCGTGCTGGCATCGGTGCCGGCCACCGTGCTCACCTCCTGCTCGATGTCGAGGATGACGGCGCCCGAGGAATTGATGCGCGGGGTCACCTCGAAGATCACGCCGGTGTCGCGGAACTCGACATCGGAAACAAAGATCGTCTCGTCGTCGTTCTCGTCAGCGTCGGCCGCCGTGCGAACCGAGATCGGGATCTGGTCGCCGACCGCGAGGCGTGCGGATTCGTTGTTCAGGATCATGAGATTGGGCGAAGACACGACCTTCACGTCCGTAACCTCGTCGAGCGCATCCACCACGATCTCTGGTCCCGGGACGTTGAAGGCGGCGCTGAAGCCGGGCGGTGGCGTCGCAGAAGGCGCGCCCCCATTGCGGGATAGCGCGAACTGGTCGTTGCCGTCCTCGAAGAAATACTGCGTCCCGTAGCGCAACTCGTCGGTCAGCGAGACCTCGACGATGGTGGCCTCGACCAGAACCTGGCGGGGCGGAACGTCAAGGCGGTGCAGCATGCCGAGGATGCGCTGGTATTCGCTGTGGGTGGCATGGACGAGCAGCGTATTTGTGCCCTCGCTCGCGACGATGCGGGTCGCATTCGGGTCGGCGACGAGCCCGGCTTCCACCATCAGATCCTCTTCGGAGGCGGCGTTGACGACATCGGCCTCGACTCCCGCGCCCAGGATTGACGCCAAGGTCGGCGCGATGTCGGAGGCACGTGCGTATTTCATGTCGTAGGAATAGACCTGCGCGTCATTGGCCCCTTCACGCGTCAGGCGCTGGATCCAGGTCGAGACGTTCTTGAGCGCCGACGGCGTCTTGGCGACGGCGAGGATCGAGTTGTTCTCCGGGATCGTCTCGAACACGACGAGGGGCTCGAACCCGGCTTCGGTTTCGACGATCAGGTTGAGGCCCTCGACGATGGATTGCGCAGAGCGGCCCCGGATTGGGAAGATGCCGACCGACTTGTTCGCCAGCCAATCGACGTCGAAGCTCTGGATGACGTCCTGCCAGGCGCGCTGGTCGCCCGACGTTCCGGCCAGGACCACGATGTTCCGCTGGGCGTCGATGCCCACGATCCCGCTGCCTGCGAAGGGCTGGAGGATGGTCGCCATCTCCTGGGCACCGATGTTCCGCAGGGGAATGACCCGCAGCGAGTAGCCGATGGGCACGTCCCGACCGACCGAGGCGCCGATGGACAGATCGGACGACAGCGGAACGATGGCGAAGGTGTCGCCACGCCGCACGAGGGCCGCGTTGTTCTGCTTGAGCGCCAGTTCGAAGACTTCGATCGCGGTGGTCCGGCTGATCGGCTCGGTCGAGCGGATATTGACCGTGCCCTGCACCGCGGGGTCGAGCACGTAGTTGATGTTGAGCAATTCGCCCAGGATGGCGGCGGCGGCATCCGAGATCGAGACGTCCACGAGGTTCAGTGATACGGTGCGCTGCCCGGAACTGTCACGCATGTCGCTGCTGCGGAAGAGCGGCTGGCGGCCCGGGTAGATCGTCCCATTGCCAGCTTCGACCATGCGGCCGCTGACGACGCGACCCTCGGACCGGCGCGATGACTGCCCATCCCCGCCGCCGAGAATGGTCTTTGCGCGCCAACTCTCCAAACCGTCGCGCGATGGGTCATCCCGCTGCACGAGAGCGTTGCAGCCAGAGAGAAGCGCAATAAGGGCGGCGCCTGCGATCAACTTATTCATATCCTGCCTCAACGAATGCCGACCGACTTCTTTTGTTCGATCGTTCGAAACAGTCGCTATCAGCAGGCGGGGATCGTCCCTAGAAATTCACGACAGAAGAAACGGAGTGACCGCGCAGAGATGTGCCCCGAAAGCCACGGCGATCGGGCGCGATGCAGTGTTCGACCCGTGCAGGGAAAGCCACAACCAATGCAGCAGACCGGTCCCCGAGGCGAGGGCCAAGACCCAAGATATTGCGTCCGCCCCGACTGCGGCCCCAATACCGGCCATGAGCACGACATCGCCGGTCCCCAGACCTTCAATGCCGCGAACGGCTCTGAAAAGCGTCTGCAAGAGCCAGAGCGCGCCGCCGCCTAAAAATGCGCCAATCACAGATGGGGCGAGATCGGCCGCGAATAGGGCGGAAATAAGACTGATAAAAAGGACCGGAACCGTCCATTCCATAGGCAGCCAATGCCATTTCAAGTCGATCACCGCGAGAATCAGAAGCAGGACGAGAAGCGCGGCCTGAAGAGCCCCATGACCGCCCGACAGGTGGCCAGCCATGGCGATCGCAGACAGTCCGCCTGCAATCAGGCCGAGATGAGCCGGGCCCTGCCACCTGACCATGGCCGGTCGACCGCCGAAGAAGCAGGTCACAGCGCGAACGGCGATCCGGGTCGGCCCCAGCCAGAATGCCACCGCGACGACAGCGAGCGCGATCAATGTCTGCGCGGCGTCCAATCAAAGCTCCTTCTCGACGGAGAGGATCTCGTAGCGCATTCGACCACTGCGGAACCCGAGGCCGCGCGCGACGACCAGCGCCCGAATGCGTGCCGTCGCACCCGTGTCCAACCGGGCTTCGGCCTCGATCGTGTAGGCGGGACCGGCCCGTTCAACGAGCCAGGCGGCGGCACTGCCGAGCCGCGGCAACGGACGCCCACTCTCGCGACGGGCCACGATATCCGCCGCCGCTGCCGGACCGAGGCCCGGAACGGCCTCCAGAACCGGGAGCGGCGCGGTCGCGGGATTGATCTGAGCGTCGAAGCCATAGGTCGTCAGGTAGCGGGCGCCGATATCCGCGGTTCGGCTGTCCAGACCGGCTGCCCGCAGGATCTGCCGAACATCCGCACCGGGCGCCGCATCCGCCGCCAGGGCCTGGGCGACGTTGACGGCATCGAAGGCATCCATCCCCTCGACCTCGCCGATCCGGTTCAGGATCGGGGCAATCAACTCGGACGGCGCATGACTTATATCGACCTTCCCCCCCTCGTCCCGGATCCGGTAGGTCACGATCCCTTCGGCCATGCGCAGGGTCGCCATGGTTCCGTCGCGGGGCGTCCGAGGCTGATCCGCACCGACGCGGCCGAGATCGGCCAAGGCGACGTTCAGCCCGGCTCGCGCAAGTTCCGCCGCCCGGAGCGTGTTGACCTCGGCCCGCGCCACCAGCGCCTGCTCGCGCGCGCCGGACAGATAGGCCGCGACCGAGAGGGAAAGCGCGATCCCGATCCAGAGCACCGTGATCATGACATAGCCACGGGTCGCGGATGTGCGGCGTGTCAACGAAGGCCGCATGTCGTATCCTCCAACGCTGCGAGGCCGCCGGCAGCGAGGCATTCGCCACTGACCGTGGGGTGGATCGCGGCGGTCAGACGACGCGTGTCCCCGACCTCGACGGCGATCGCTGCCGGGAGGTCGTCCCCCGTCTCGTAGACCCAGACCGGATCGGGGTTTCCCGGCCTGTCGTGGAGGTACAGCAACCTGATGGGGCGCGAACTTCGGACGAGTTCTGACACCTGGCCGGCCTCCGGCACGACCCGAACGTCGCGGCGACCGGGATAGCGTGCCGCCACGAGGGCGAAGGCGTCCGCGCCACGACGCTCCACACGCAACTCCGCCACATAGCGGGAGCCACCTTCGACGACCATACGGGCCGTCGTCGCCGTCCCGATCAGGCGTCCTTGTGCCCCCTGCGCCCCACTGGTGCTGAGCCCCGCCGCCCAGGCAGAGACGGCGCGGCGCGTGGCGAGCCAATCGGCCGGACCTGTCTGCTGCGCCAGATCGCGCCGCTCGGCCGCTTGCCGCAATCCCCACGTGGCGCCGGTCAGAAGGGCGAGCGTCATCGCAGCGACCGCGAGCGCGACAAGCGCCTCTGCCAGAGCGAAGCCGCGCGCGGGGCCGCGGCGGCGAACCGGGCGCCGTCTCATATCGGCGCCTCGGCGTAGCGGATGGCGCGCAATGTTACCGGCGGACCGCCCGGCACGGCAACGGAGACGGAAACGAACAGCAATTCACCGTCGCGGACCGGGCCAAGCTGCATGTCGACCGCCGGAATCGTGCCGATGACAAGATCCCAATCGTGACCGTCCAGACGGTCGTTCAGGCGCGTGCCCGGCCGCAACGGGATATCAACCCCCACCCTGTCCAGGACGGTTGCCGCAACGAGCATCCGCCCGGCCTGTGTCTCGGCGCGCCGCTCCAGCAATCCTCCGGTGGACAGCGCGGCGTAGAAGCCATTGAGAACGATCGCCGCGATAGCAAGTGCCACCAGCGACTCGATAAGCGTGAAACCTCTCTGGCTCTTGCTGCGCTTCATTTCGTTTCCACACGACCGGTCAGCCAGTCGAGCGTGACCACCCGGCTCGCTTCGCCCCGCCTCACGGTCAGTGTCAGGCCGTCCGATGCGCCCGACGGACGGATCACCGTACCGCCGCGCAGGGCGTCGATCCGGGTGCCGTTTCCCGGGCTGTGCCTTGCCGGACCGGCAACAAGTGCGCCGTCGACGAATGCGACCTCGACCGCGCGGCCACTCTCCAGGGCGCGAAGCCGGGCCTGCTGGAGAAACAGCGCGACCTGCGCGGCTTCGGCCTCGACCCGGGACCGGTCACCGCCCCCGAAGGTCAGGAGCGCGATGGTCCCGACAAACATGACGACCGCCACCGCGACGAGGACCTCGACGGTCGCGAAGCCGCGGGTGGTGCGGCGTCTAGCCTTCGATGTCCGCAGCATCGCCGGTTCCGCCGGGTTGCCCATCCGATCCGAGGGAGACGAGGCGGGGCCTGCCCTGCTCCAGCCT
Organism: Jannaschia aquimarina; assembly: GCF_000877395.1. Lineage (GTDB taxonomy): Bacteria > Pseudomonadota > Alphaproteobacteria > Rhodobacterales > Rhodobacteraceae > Jannaschia > Jannaschia aquimarina. Next base: position 52,409 of record NZ_JYFE01000042.1, read on the forward strand.
GTACTGGAACGTCCCGCCCCACGCATCGACAGGCATCTTGCCGTCCCGCAGATACGGGCCGTTCCAGCCGGGGGTCGCGCCGGGATCTGAAACCAATGCGCCAAGCCCGGTGCCTGCTGGAGGCAATCGACCCGTGTCGATCTGGTAGATGTCGATGGCCGCCCGGATCTGGGCGATCTGCGCCTCGGTCGTCTTGACCCGTGACGATTGCAGTTGCCGCATCGCGGCGGGTCCGATCAGGCCCACGAGTAGCCCGACGATCGCAACCGCGACGAGCATCTCGACCAGCGAGAACCCGCGAGCGCCGCGGCGACGTCTAGAGCGCGATCGAGTTGACCGCGACGATGGCAGAAAAGAGCGCATAAAGGCTGACTCCGACAATGAGGCCGACCCCGACGATCAGGGCCGGCTGAAACAGGGCGAGAAAACGTTCGAGGCCGCGATCCGACGCCTCGCGCATTTCGGCAGCGGCGCGGCCGAGCATTCCGGCAAGGTCGCCGGTCTCCTCTCCGATCCGGATCATCTCGACGGCGCTAGGCGCGAGCGCGGTCATATCGCGAAGCGAGGCCGAAAGGGCTGCGCCGCCCTCGACCTCGCGCCGTGCCGCCTCGAGTGCGCTGCGCACAGGGCCGTCCGGGAGGCCCTCGGTCACAGTCCGCAGAGCTTCGGAAAGGGTGACCTCGCGGGTCAGAAGCGCACCGAGGACGTGAAGCGTGATGGTCACCTGCCCCCGCCCGACGACATCGCGGAGCAGCGGCAGTCGGGCAGTCGCACGGCGCAGGAGCGCACCGGCCTGGCCCTTTCCGTGGAGCCACATGAAGACGCCAAGCATGGCGGCCACGCCGAACAGCAAGAGACGCCAGAGGCCGCTGACCATGGCGGACAACGCGAAGATCAGCCGACCCAGCGGCGGGATCGCGTCCATCCGGTCCTCGATCAACGGCCGGAACTGGGGGATGATCGCGACCATGATCACGCCGACGGCGATCATTGCGACGACAAGCAGGAGCGATGGATAGAGCAGTCCGGTGACGACCTTCCTGCGAAGCGCAAGCCTCTGCGTCAGCAATGACCCCGCGGTCGTCAGCGCGCCGGGCAGGTCGCCAGACGCCTCTGCCCCCCGAACCAGCGCGAGCGTCGCAGGGTCGTCGATCTTCGCGTGATCGCGCAGCCCATCGAGCAACGTGCCGCCTTCACGCATATGCGTCCGCAGTCCGACGGCAGCCTTCTGGATCGGGCCACTGCGTCCCTCGGACATGATCGTGAGCGCCCGGTCGAGGTCGATGCGGCTGTCGGTCAGTTTTCCCAGTCGGGTGACGAAATCCGCGCGCGCGCGCGCAGACATCGCAGTTCTGCGGCCCCACGGCGTGCGCCGGGTCGTCCGCGTCGTCGCCTGGGGGTTGGCGATCAGGTCCACCGGCAACAGCCCATCGGCGCGCAGACGGCGGAGGGCATCGACCTCGTCTACGGCGGCTACCGTCCCGTCCCGGCGCCTCCCCTCGGCATCGCGGGCCTTGTAGCGAAAGGCGGAAAGGTCGCTCATCCGTCAGATCCAGAACCGGCCGGCGCCCAGGACGCGGACCAGTTCCTCCAGGGTCGTGCGACCGCTTGCGAGCAGCGCAAGACCCTCGAGCCCGAGCGTCCGACCGCCCTGGACGCCTGCCCCGTCTTCGGTCGCCACCTCGAACAGCGCCGCACGGCCTGCATATCCCGTCCGATTGCAGCGAGGGCAGCCGGTAGGCAGGCGGGGCGACCATCTTTCGACAGGACCGAGCGACGGATCGACCGCCGCGAACTTGGCGAGCAACGTGCGGAGCCGGGGCCGCCGGGCAAGATCGACAGGCGCGGCACAATCGCAGAGAGTCCGAACGAGCCGTTGAGCACCCACGACACGCAGAACGGAGGTCAGCAGGTAGTCCGGCACGCCCATATCGGTCAGCCGCATCACCGCTTCGGTTGCGCGATTGGTATGCAGCGTCGACAGGACGAGATGTCCGGTCAGTGCCGCACGAACCGCCAGCTCGGCCGTCTCGGCGTCCCGGATTTCACCGACCATGATGACGTCGGGGTCATGGCGCAGGACCGTGCGCAGGGCAGCCGCGAAGGTCCAGCCGAGCTCCGCCTTCACTTCGATCTGCACGAGACCGGCGGTCTGGATCTCGACCGGGTTCTCGATCGTCACGATCTTCCGGCCGATCTCGTTCAATTCGGCCAGGGCGGCGTGCAGGGTCGTCGTCTTGCCGCTGCCGGTCGGGCCGGTCATCAGGATCAGGCCATTGGGCTGGCGGAGGGCCTGTCTCAAGCGAGCGGCGACGGCGCCGGGCAAGTGCAGCCCGCCGAGGCTGGCGCGCTTCTGCGCATTGTCCAGCAGGCGAAGCACGAGTGTTTCGCCCAGCACGGTCGGCGCGCTGGCGACACGGATATCGATCCGTCGGCCCGCGATTTGCTGGCGGATGCGACCGTCCTGCGGCAGGCGCCGTTCCGAGATGTCCATCCCCGCGAGAATCTTTAGACGCGAGACGACGCCTTCATAGAGATGCCTCTCCATCGCGGCCGTCTCGGACAGGATGCCATCGAGCCGCAGGCGAATGCGCGGGCCGCCTTCGAGCATTTCGAGATGGATGTCCGTCGCTCCCGCTTCGACAGCCTGCGCGAAGAGCCGGTCCAGGTACCTTACGGTTGGCGCGTTGTTCGCCAGTTCCGTCAGCCGATCCGCGTCGAGGTCGCCGTCGGACAGGGCGATCGACAGGACTTCTTCGGGCGCGGCCTCCTCCGCCGAGGCGCTTCGGTCGAGCGCCGTCTCGATGTCGCGGTCCGTCGCCACGGCGTAGCGGATACCCGGCCCGTAGATCATCGCGAGAGCCTGCCTCACGCGGCGCGCCAGAGGGTTCGCAATGGCAATGAGCGGGGCCGCGCCATCGGCAGCCGCTTCGAGCAGTGCGATCCCGTTGCGCCGCATATATTCCGAGGACAACCGATCATCTTTCGGCAGCCGTACGGGGAAGTCGTCGAGGGCAAGCAGCGGCAGGTCATGATCCTGCGCCATGATGCCCGCCCAGTCTGTCTGGGAGACGAGCCCGAGCCGATCCAGAACAAGGCGTACGGGCTGGCCGCTGGAGGAACTGAGATGCCTGACTTTCGCCACATCCGCTGGCGTCAGACGGCCTTCCGCCAGCAGACGTTGAGGGATCTCGACATCCTCAAGATGGACCGTGACGACTCGACTCATCCCGTCAGACCAAAGCCGACTTGGAAACGTCGCGCCGCTCAATCGCCCGATTCGCCGCTGATGCCGCCAAGTCAGCCGAGAGGGCGGGCAACGCATTACGACCGATACGGTATCCAATAGTCAGCATCGCCGGGGATTGCCTTGGATGACGGGAAAGCAGGAGCGGTTAGACCCCGCGATTCTGGTTAAAATTTGACGTCAAATTCGCGCACATCTTTCGCCGCCTCCCTGCCACAAGTTTGGGACAAAAACGCCTCATCGAGACATTGATTGCGTCCCGGGAGAGATGGATGAACGATTTCAGACTTGCGTTTTCGCCGCTGGCCGCAGCCGCGATGACAGCGCTCGCGTTGCCAGCCTTTGCACAGCAGATGACGGGTGACGCGGCAGCACCTCAGAAGGTGGCGGCTGCTGCCGAAGATCAGCTCGTTCCGGCCCCCGATGCCGGATCCTCTGCGGTCGTGGGCACCTCGTTCTACCGCAAGCTCACCGTCCCGGTCGCTGGCATGTATGCGGTGCGCGCCCCCGCCAACAGCGGCGTCCGTCTGCTCGTGAACGGCAAGCTGCTGCTGGACGCGACGGGTCAGCGGCGCGCCGATCTGGGCGAGGATATCACCGCGCTGACCCGCCTCGACGCCGGGGACCATGTCATCGAGGTGCAGGGGATCGAAGAAGGGGAAGGAACGTGGCGCTCCATCTCCGCCTCGGCTGTCGGGACACAACCGATCGGCATCCTTGACGCGACGGTTCCCATCGAACTCATGGAAGCGCATCAGATCGCGAGTTCTCGCGCGGCGATCGGCTCCATCGCTTCGACGTCATTCGCGAGCGGCACACGGCCCGTAACGCCCGCGGGCAACGGGCTGGTCCGCGGCACTTTCCTCCTTGGTGGCGGATCGTCCCGTGCAGTCGGTGGAGTTGGCGGTATGTCGGCCGCGTCGGGGGGCGGAACGGCTGGGTCCGGAGGAAGCGGCCAGATGCAGATGGCCCGCGCCGACACGGACCGGATGTCGTCCGGTGGCTCCTCGTCAGGCCGTTCCTCCGGTGGATCCGGCGGGGGCACCACGACCTTTGCAGCGGCACCATCAACTGGCGGAGGCACGACCGGCGGCGGGACGGGTGGGACCCCGACGACGCCCGGCGGCACACCCACCGCCCCGGGCGGCACGCCTACCGCACCGGGGGGCACCCCAACGCCGACCCCTACCCCCACACCCACGCCAACACCGACACCCACACCCCCACCGACCGGTACTCCGGATCCCGCGCCCGGCGCGGCGCTTCCCAGCCCGCTCTCTCCGCCGGCGAACCCGGTCGTGACGCAGGCCGTCCAACTGACGGTCGCCGGCGATGCCGAAGGGAACGTGCCCGCAACCGGAACCACCCTGTTCGGCGCGGTGATGGACAACTCGATGTTCGACGTCGTCGACGTTGCAATCGGGCCCTCGAGCCGGACGACGCGAGTGGATGTCGGGGCCGAGACGGGGCAATTCGCAGTCCGTCTGTTCGCCGAAGATTTCGCATCGGGCGAGCCGGTCACGGTCACGCTGACGGGGGCATCCTCTGCCTCCGACGAAGTCGAGGCGACGCCGGTCACCTATACGGTCAACGGCGTCGCTTCCACGCCAGGGATAACCCAGGCGCTCAGCCGTCTCACCTGGGGGCCGACGCCCGAGCTCTACGCCCGTCTCAGGGCGATCGGCTTCGCGGCTTTCGTCGAGGAGCAACTCAACCCCGAGAGCATTGATGACCGTGCCTTCGAGGCAATGAACCCGGAAGACCTGCTGAACCCGACGACCACGTCGGAGTCGCAGATGTTCCAGTCCTTGATGAACTACGACCTTGCCAACGCCGCCTACAGCGAACGGCAGTTGCAGGACGTGCTGGGCCATTTCTGGGCCAACCACTTCCACGCCTCGACCAAGGGCACCGATATCCGGCAGCAGAACATCACGGATCGGCAATTCTTCCGCGATAATGCGTTCGGGAACTTCGAGGATCTGCTGCTCTACTCCGCGCGGAGCCCGTTGATGTCGCAGTTCCTCGACAACGATCAGAACCGCCGGGGCAACATCAACGAGAACTACGGCCGCGAGATCCTCGAGCTTTCGACCGTCGGCGTGAATGCGGGCTACGGCCCGGAAGATGTGATCGCCGTCTCGCGGGTCTTCACCGGCTGGCGCTACGAGCGGACCAATCCCGATGCCGAGGACGTGGCGCGCGAGTACCAGTTCGTCTTCGATCCCGGCCGGCACGACGAGGAAGACAAGGTGATCCCGTTCCTCGGCACCACGATAGCCGGGCGTTCCGGAGAGGCCGGGGTGCAGGAAGGCGAGGAATTGATCGCGATCCTCGCACAGAACTCCAACACCCAGTCCTATGTCTGCGGGAAGCTGGTCCAGCTTCTGGTCGCCGATACGCCGCCACAGGCCTTCGTGGATATCTGCGTCCAGTCCTGGCAGGCGACAGGCGGGGAGATTCGCGAGATCGTGCGCGCAATCCTGACGGAACCGAGCTACGCGACGAGTGTCGAGTTCGCCCGGAACAAGGCGAAGACCCCCTTCGAATACGCCGTCTCGGCCATCCGTGCCTTCGGCGCGCGGCCGAACCCGGGTGAAGAAGGCAACTTCTACCGCCGCTTTCGGGATACGTTCGAACAGGCGGGCCAGAACATCCTGCGGTTTCCCGTCCCGACCGGCCTGCCGGAAGCGTCCGCGGCCTGGGTCAACTCGGCCACGATGATCGCGATGTACCGCCAGATGACGGAAGTCGCCGAGAGGCCCGGCAATTACGGCATCGACATCCTCGCCGACCTGGAGGCCGCCGGTCTCGAGACCGCTGAAGAAGCCGCCGCCTACCTGCTGACCGTCGCCACCGCCGATCATTTCACGCTGGAAGAGTTCGAGGCCATCGTCTCCGTCCTCAAGGGTGAAGACGGGATCTTCGACCCCCGTCGGACCGATGAGGCGCGAGCCGTCGAACGTGCGCTCGGCCTGATGGTCGTCGCCCCCAGCTTCCAGCTTCAGTGACCGGCTGCCACCGGATTTCGAACGAAAGGGTATTCAAGATGACCAATCGCCGTGAATTCCTCACCTCACTTGCCGCGGCGGCCACGGCCGCCGGCGTCGCCGGTGCCCCGAAATTCTCGTTTGCGCAGAGCGTTGGCGGAAAGACCCTGATCAAGGTCTTCATGCGTGGCGGAGCCGACGGGCTGCACCTCTTCCCGAAATACAACGACCCCGCCTATTACGCCTACCGTCCCGATATCGGGATCGAGCCGCCCAGCAACGATATCAACTCGGCACTCGATCTCGGGATGCCCGAACGTGGCATGAACCCTAACCTCGAGCTCCTGATGGAGATCTGGGATGCGGGGAACATGATGGTCGCGCCCGCCACGTCCTTCGCGGGCGCGAACCGGTCGCATTTCGACTGCCAGCGCTGGATCGGGACGGGCGCAAGAAACAACCTGATCGACGGCTACCTGAACCGCTACATGCAAAACGTCGTGGGCATCGAGCACCCGCTGCGCGGCATGGTCGCAGGCAAGACCTCGATCAGCACGGAGATCCGAGGGGCCGTCAAGGTCCCGGCGATCCAGGACAATAACGGGTTCTCGCTGCAGAACGACGACCTGTGCGAGGGGCAAGGCTGCGCTGACAACCAGCTTACCGAGATCATGCGCGAGATCTCCTCGCACGACGTCGACGTCGCGGCCGTCGAAGGCGCGATCCGCGAGACGCAGCTGATCATGCTGGATGCCATCGCCGAGGTGCAGGCAGCCGGCGTCGACTATACGCCGGATGCCGGTGGGCTGACCTACAACAACACCGATCTGGGCCGTGGCCTGCGGATGTGCGCGCAGATGCTGAAGGCGGGGGTCCCGCTGGAAGTCGCCGCGGTGGATTGGAATATCGGCTGGGACACTCATTCGAACCAGATCGCAGACGGGACCAACCGCTTCACCGATCAGGAGAAGGGCTACCATCGCAACATGGCGCGCGGGGCCAACGACTTCCTGACCTTCTTCCGCGACATGGGTCCCGCCATGCAGGATGTGGTGGTCCTCGTCGGCAGCGAGTTCGGGCGCACGAAGAAGCAGAATGGCTCCGTCGGGACCGACCATGGCGAAGGCGGCGCCTGGTTCGCCTTCGGCGGCCCGGTCCAACGGACGATCGCCCCCGACGTGACGACCATCGATGACAGCGTGGTGGAGCGGAACTGGCTGCCCACCGTCATCAGCTATCGCGACATCGTGGGCGAAATCATGGTCCGTCACATGGGAATGTCCGAACAACTCATCTCGACCGTGTTTCCGGGCCACACCTTTACCGATCATCGCCTTATGGCTGCCATGGCCTGACGGCACTCTCCACAGCTGAGGGGTTCGGGTCCGGGAGAGGATGGGCGTGACAGACAGTGCAGGAACAGCCGGGAGCCGGGTCCTTGACGTACCCGGCTCACCGCGGCGTTGGCTGACGCGACTGCGCAACCTGATCACGCAGGGGCTGATCCTTGCGCATGACGCTCCGTCCGATGATCGTCCGCTCAGCGAGATCTACATCGAGATCGCGGACCACGGTCCGCGTCTTCGGGACGCCCAGTCCGATATCTCGCCCCCGCTGGATGACGGAGCGCTGGCCGACCTCTCGGCAGCCGGGATCCGCGACGTCGATCTGGTCTTCGCCGGAGAGAGCTGTCTCGAAATCTCGTTCGGGCTTCCCGATGCGCCGCTGCACGAGCTGCGCGCCATGATCGAGAGCGAAATCCAGTACCGCTCGCCCTTCTCGGCGGATGCGAGCGTCTCGTTCTGGACCGCAGAAGAAAAGCCTGACGGCCGCTGGCGCATCACCGCCGCCGTCACCCTTCGCGCGCCGACCATGGACCTTGTCGCGCGGCTTGCCCGCCACGGCCTTGCCGTGGGGACCGTCCGGTGGAACGGCGGCACCAAGACCTTCGCTGCCCGGCCCGACTGGACGCAAGAGCGCACCGAGGGAAAGGAAATGGGCTGGAAAGCCGCGCTTCGCGGTCTGTCGCCCGTCTGGAAAGCGACCGTGATCGGCGTCGCGATGCTAAATCTCTCCGCGATGCTTCTCCTCGCGCAGACCACGTTCCGGCATTCCGCTGTCAGCCAACAAGCGGACAAGGCCCGGCTCGAACTGTCCCGCACGGCGCAAGCCACGGCGACCCTGCGCGCGCTCGGTGACGCGCGGGCCATGTCGACAGAGCGTCTGGCGCTGACCGGCGTTCTGGCAGACCTCCTGCCCGACGGCGTCTGGCTCGATCAGCTTCTGATCGAGGATGTGACCGTCACGCTGGTCGGGTTCGGGCCCTCCGCCGCCGAAGTTACACGGCTGCTGACAAGCTTGCCCCAGATCACCGATATCCGGTTCGGCTCGCCGGTCACGCGCGACAACAGCCAGGGGCTGGAACGCTTCAGGATCCTCGCCACGCTCTCCGGACCGGTCGAATGAGCGACTTTCATTTTTCCCGCCCCAAGCTGCCGAGGCAGGTCCTGACCGTCCTGTTTGCGGGCTTCGTCCTCTTCGGGGTCGGGGCTACCGGCCTCACCTTGTCGGTCGCGAATGGCAAAGCGGATGCGATCGCCGACATGCGCCATACCATCGCGCGGGCGGAAGCCCGCACCGCGCCGGCCCAGCCGAGCGGCGAGACGAGTGAGCATTTCTATAAAGGCACCACGCCGCAGCTGGCTCAGGCAGCGTTGCAGACCGATCTGCAAACCCTGGCGGAAGCCCATGACATCGCCGTCGAAGTGATGCGCGCGGACGAGATCGAGCAAATGGACGGGATGGTGCGTCTGAACCTGACGATGACCGCCGTCGTGCCCGAAGCGGAGCTTGGCGGCTTCCTGCAATCAGTCTCCGGACGCGAGCCGATCCTCGTCGTCGAGGATCTCAGCCTGCGACGCGCGCGGGCAAGCCGGTCGGGATCCGACCGGAGGGTGGCGATGACGATGAAGCTCTATGGGTTGCTGCCGCGATGAAGACGATCTCTGCACTCGTCCCCAAGGCGATTGTCGTCGGCTTCGGTCTCACCGCCGCTGCGATCTGGTTGCCGAAGTCGGGTCCCGCTCCGGTTGACTTGGATGGACCTGTGACCGACCTCTCATACGACGTCCGGCAAGCCGAGACGCGCTTGGCCGAGCTCGCCAGGCACGCCGCCGAGCGCCCGCTTTTCCAGGCCAGTCGCCGGCCGGAGCAGGCATCCACGCCGGCTCCGCCTCCTCCGGCCCCTACCCTGATCCTTGTCGGTGTTCTGTCGGACGCCGACAGTCGGATGGCGCTCGTGCGCCTGTCGAACGCGCCGACACTCTACAGACTGGCGGCGGGAACCACCTTCGGCCCCTGGAGCATCCTTTCCATAGGCCCCGACACCATTCGCGTCTCCAAGGACGACGCGCCACCTTTCGAGATGCGGATCAGGCGCTGAGATCCTTTCGCCCGAGGTCGTGCGCCCTCACCGATCTAATTCGTGTGACCGGCGCGATCGGAAGGATCGCGATCAATGCTGTCCTTCGGAATGAGCGGGTAACCTATTCCGGATCCTGCAGGACAATCTGCGCCCTACCCCCTAAAGACGCGGGACGACCGTCCATGTCCCGCTAGAGGAGAAGTCCCTTCGGCCACAAGCATGACCAAGGGTCTCGCTCCAGCCGATCTCGGAATTCGGCTCCCTTGGATCTGGCTCGTCTGGACCATCGGGAATTGAGCTGAGCATGATGGCGGAAGCGCCCCTGTCGGGATCATGCTGCGAATGATCCTGTCGGGCAGTGGACAACGGCCCGTGGTCTGTGGCCACCGCGGCTCCGGGATGGATCGCCGCGGTCGGCGCCCGGACGCGTCTTACATCGAGCCGGGCAGCCCGTGGGAGACTGGCTAGTGCGAAAGCTTCAATGCGAAGCTCAAAGAATGAGTTGTTCGAAGGCGAGATCTTCTACGGTCTGATCGAGGCGCGGACCGTGGCCAAGGGCTGCGGTCACGAACAGGCTGATAGGGCGTCCTTGACTGTCGCAGAAGGCGGGCGGCTTCGTATTCACGCCGTCCTTGGCCCGTCCGATCAGGCGCCCGTTTTCCCTCTTTGACGACCAGGCTGGACGTCGTGCGGTGCCTTCAAGTAGGTGGCAGCGATCATTGCGATCCTTCTCCCTCCGTGTTCGGCAGCCAGTCCGGCCATCATCCTCGCAAAGATCCCGCTGTCGCTCCAACGCTTCCGGCGGTTATGAAGCGTGGTGTAGGTGTCATACTCATTTGGCGCGCCGCGCCAGCGCAACCCACTGCGATTTATCATGACAATCCCACTCAGGACGCGCCGGTCATCGACGCAAGGACGGCCATGGATCTTGGAACGCTGGGTCTCTAGACGCGCCAACCAAGCATCACTCAGCCAAAAAATCAGACATTTCACCTCCCGTCTTCGGACAATGAATGACGCCCTTCCCAACCACTCGATGGATCCTGAGTCCGGCCTTTACCAGGTGCGCCGCCCGGACCGAGGCCAGCTGTTCACTCTTACCCTCGGATTTGGTTAGGAGTCCGCGGTGAGGGCTTACAAGCATCCCCTACCCTGAGAGTTCGACCCTGGACGAAGACGATAATTATTGGACCGACCTTTCGCCCGCGACGTCGATGGAGACCGGCGGCCGGATAGCGACGACGTGGATCGATGGCCTTGAACCCGTTCCGTCTGGACCGGGCCGGTCTGGGCCGTGGGTTCCGCAGTCGCTGACCGACGTGCTCTTTGACTGCCCCGAGGCTGAGGGCGAGACCTACTTCCTGCTAGATGCAGCGGCAGTTCCGTATCTTTCGGACCTGCTACAGAGTACGACCGATTGCTTTCAGTCGCTCTTCCAAGACGAAGCCGCGGAGGAACTCGGGGACGCAGCCCCTTGGCTCGCCCGAGTGCAGCCGGATGGCGCTCTCATGCGATACGCGTTCACCGAAGGCGAGGCGGCATCGTGGCATCTCTGGTCCAAGCCCGCAGGCGTTTTCTTGCGCGGTCACGGAGGGTTGGGGGCTATACGGAGCGTCTTGCGGCGGCTGACCCGCGTGAGGACCGAGGACGGCGCGTGGTTTTTCCTTCGGCTGGCAGATCCGGCGACGCTGGCTCGATATCTTGATGGGCCAGCCGCGCACGGAACGTGTCGCGCACAGGTCTTCGCGGACGGGATTGTGCGACGCGTCATCTGTCGATCTAGGGCAACCGCCCAAGTTTTCGCTTGGGACGGCCCGCCTCCGGCGCGGACGCCGGTCATCCTCTTGAACGAGGAACGGCTGGATTTCCGTCTGATGATCTATGAACGACAAGCCGTCGAAATCGAAGCTCGGCTGCGGCGCAGCTTCCCGAACGCGCTGGACGGGCGATCGCCTTCAGAGGTCTGCGAAACGGTGGCGGCGGCGTTGGTACGGCTGGCGGGATACGGTTTTGACCGGCCCGGAGATATGGAAGTACTGGCCGGGTGGGATGTGCTTCTAGGCGCGCCATTCGAGTCCCTGGATCCAAGCGGCGAGATTGCGCGCATTTGCACATCGGACGCTTCCGGACGCGAGCGACTCTCTGCCATCATCGAACGGATGGATAAACTGGAAGCTGCCGGCAAAGGCCCGACCAAATGACCGAACCTGCCGGGCAGGCCCGTTCCACCCTTCCTGTCCTGGCACAGCAGATCGCTGGCGCCACGTCCCTTCCGCCTTATGCGCAGCAAGCGGCATCGCTGGCGCTGTCCGTTGCGGCGACGGGCAGGGCGCCCGATCCCGGTCAACTCCTGGCAGGGGCCGGACAACAGATCGCCGCGCGTGCGCTTGGTGGAGCGGTCCCTATCGCTTCCCCGCTTGCGGCGATGACGGCGCGTGCCATCTCGGCCGAGATCAGCAAGGCCCGTGCGCAGGAGCGCGGTCGCGAATACGAAATCGTGGGCGAGGCCGACCCAACCGTCTGCCCCTGCGCGCAGCTCGGGACTTGCGTGCCCTTTGTTCCCGGCGACGGCGAGCTTGACAAGCTGGTCGGCGCCGATCCCGACGCAATGCCATTGAGCGAGGACGTCCTGCCCCGGTACAGCGCCAGCGCTCCAGTCTCTGAACAGGGAATGCTGGACGTATTTGCGCGGACCTATCCGGAGGAAGCGTGGCAGCTTCTCTATATTCTCGGGCCAGCAGGCAAGGGAGGTGGGCTGGGATACCGCCTGGTGTTCCACGACTCGCAGTCCGAATACGATGCCATCGGCGGCCAGATGGACGCGGTCCGGGCGCGATATGCCGGCATGCCCAACAATCGGCGCAACAATCGCGACCGCAGCGCCGAGATCAACGCGCTGCGCCGGAGACGCGAAGATGGCCTCAACGACTGGCGCTTCGACGACGCCACGAAAGAACTGCATATCTATAGCTGGGCCGAAGGCGACGTCTTCGGTGATCTTTGGCAAGAACGCGAACTGACCAATCAGGACGCGGCCGACCGGCTGCGGGATCTGATCGGGCAGCATTTCAACGGTGAGGAGACGTTTTGGCAGACCACCGGCCGTGTCGCTATGGGCACGGGGCTGGTGGTCTTCGGGGCAGTCGACATCTTCGCCGGCGTTACTCTCGCAACAGGCGGCACGGTGGCCACGGGCGGGCTTGGCACCGTGGCCACCGTGGGCGGAGGGCTGGCGCTGACGGCGTTCGGCGCCGACCAGATCGCCCAGGGCACCGCGATGCTGATCTCCCCCGATCCAGCCGATCACTACGGCCCGATCGGCGCCATCATCAACAATATCGGCCGCAGTGCCGGGGGCGAAAGCGGGGCGGCCACCGCCGATCGAGCCTATATGGTGGTCCAGTTGCTTGTCAGCCTGGGGGGGACGATCCAGATGGCCCGCGTGGCCCGCGCTCCGGTGACGGGGGTGCAGGCCAACGGGATCGTCGGCGAGGTGCTGCAGAATGCACCGCGCCAGATGGAGCTGCAGAGCATCGCCGTCCGCAACTACCCGCTCAATCGCTTCGGTCAGATAGCCCGCATCCTTCCAACTCCGTCAGGCCGCGGGCTGGAGATGACGGTCGGCGGCGCGAAGATGTTGATCCGCGAGGGCAGCGACCTGAGCGAGCTGCGCCGGGTGCTCTTGCGGTCGCGCACGCTCGACAACATGGCCGAGTTGGCGACACGTGCCAAACGCCGCATGATGATGCTGGGCGCCGGCCGCATGACCGCTGCCCAAAGCCGTCGGATCGCCCAGGAAGCGGCGGAATACGGGACGTCGGTGCGGCGCCTGTCGAATTCCCAATTTGACCGAATTTATGGTCGTGATGTGAACGCGGCCTTCAACAACCAGACGAACACCATCCTTCTGCGAGAGAATGCGACCTATTACGAAGCATCACACGAATTGCTTCACGCCCGGCACATGCACGAGATCGGGCCGGATGCCTACCGCGCGCTTGGAAACGGGGACCGGAAGATGCAGCGTTACCTGCGCGAACGCTACGTATACGATAACCTCATGCGAAATGGCGACGAGATCGGCATGAATGCTGCCCAGAGGGGGCACGCGACCAACTATATCCGTCGTGTGGGCCGCCAAGCGGGCCTAGGATCAAGCGAAATGAGCCTTCCCTCTGCCGCGCGCCTGGCCGATGTGGATGCATACCGTGCAGCGACGAACCAACCTGCTCTGTCGGGTCAGGAACGGGCGCTCTGGCAGGGACTGTTTGGAAATTGACCATGAAGTCTGATGATCTTGTTCGGCTCGCCGATCGTATCCGCCAGCACGCTTACACCTGGGGTCCGAGCAAACTCATGCGCGACTTGGATGCTGTCGATCTAGAAGGGATACATGACCGATACGTTACCCCGTTTAAGGGCGGCCCGATTGACCCCTTTCCGGGAGAAACATCCTATGAATGCGAAATCGATACAAACATGGCCGAGGTTTTGGGCATTGAGACAGACGGGTGGATCATTATTGTTTTCACGCCTGATGGCCGGTACGCGAAGTTGAGTTGGGATCGGTTTCCAACGGTTCCGACTGATGACGGGTCGGAGGTCAAGATTTCAAACGTAAACAACCCCGACGACGCGCAAAAACCCTACGAAACCCATGGATTCAACTGATCCCGGTGCGCAATGCGCCGTGATTGGAAGTGCGTTTTGAAACCCGTCGATCTCATGGGGGCTCGCCGACCGCATCCGACAGCACGCCTACACTTGGCTGACCTGCTCCCCTGAAACGTCCTCGATTTGAGGTTAGGCTGTTCTCCAACTGAGGAGACAGGAGATGAGGAGAAGCCGTTTCAGCGAAGCGCAGATCATTGGCATCCTGAGGTGCTCCCCGGAAATTGGACACTGACGGAAGCTACGGTCTGAGGTCATCCT
>NZ_JYFE01000043.1 GCF_000877395.1 Jannaschia aquimarina
GGGCATCGAGCCCCGTCCGATCCGGGCCTCCGGCGGGGATATTTCGGAAGCAGAGAAGCGGGTGGTGAAGCGGTGCTTACCGACGGCAGGCGGTCGAGATCCGGGAGCAAATGTGCGGCCGGCGCAAAGAGTTGCCGCACCGTGCCGGAAGACGGGGGAAGTCCGGGCTCGATGGAGCGTGGAGGCCTCGGCTGGCGCGGCGTAACTGCAAGACACGGGCCGAGAGTATGGCGCGGGTCCAGAGCGCCGCGGATCAGTCCTTGCCGCGATAGGGCTCCACGTATTGGAGCGCCATGTCCCAGGGGAAGAAGATCCAGGTGTCCTGGCTGACGCCGGTGATGAAAGTGTCGACCAGCGGTTCGCCTTTGGGTTTGGCGTAGACGGTGGCAAAATGGGCCTGGGGATAGAGGCCGCGGACGACCTCCAGCGTCTTTCCGGTATCCACGAGGTCGTCGATCACCAGGACCCCGGTGCCGTCGCCCACCATCTCCGGATCCGGCTTGGAGAGGACCTGCGCCTCGCCCTGGGTCTGGTGGTCGTAGGACTTGACGCTGATCGTGTCGACCAGCCGAACGCCCAACTCGCGGGCGATGATCATGGCGGGGGCCATGCCGCCGCGGGTGATGGCGACGATGGCCTTCCACGTCCCGTCCTGGCCCGGGCCGCGGCCGTCGAGACGCCACGCCAGCGCGCGGCTGTCGCGGTGGATCTGGTCCCAGCTGATGTGGAAGCCCTTTTCGTGGGGGAGTTGCGGTGCGGCCATGGGAGGTCTCCTAGGGCAGGGCGATGCGGATGCCGAGCAGGCCGAGGCCCACCCCGAGCATCCGGTCCATCGCGGTCTTGAAGCGGGCATAGGCGGCGCGAGCGCGGGGCAGCGAGAAGGCGCGCGCGACGGCGGCGTACCAGATCGTCTCGACCAGGGCGACGTTCGCCACGACCAGGGCGAGGGACCAGAGCGGCGCATCGCCCGGCACGAGGCCGACGAAGACCGCGCCGAAGAAGACCGCGGGCTTGGGATTGGCCAGAAAGCTGACGAGGCCGAGCCGGAATGCGGCCAGCGCGGAGCGGGGCGGTGTGCCCGGGGCGGCGCGGGGCATCGGGTTGGGGGCGTCGCGCCACATCGAGATGGCGAGCCAGACGAGGAAGAGACCCCCCAGCACCTTGAGGATCGTGAAGGCGAGCGGCACCAGGTCGAACAGGATCGCGAGACCCGTGATCGCGGCGAGCGCCCAGAGGGCCGCACCAAGCCCGAAGCCCGCCGCGAGAGCGAGCGCCGGACGCAGGCCCTCTCCCGCTGCGGTGCGGACAGCCAGCACGAAGGACGGGCCCGGCGAGATCGCGGCCAGCAGGTGCACCATCGCGATGGCGGCGAAGGCGAGCGGGGTCACGACGACACCAGAAGGCGCAGGCCGAGGCCGCCCAGGACGACCGCCATGATCCGGCTGAGGGTCGGTTTGAAGGCGAGATAGCGGGCGCGGATCGCGGGGCGCGTCAGGATCGCGGCGAGGGCGGAATAGACCACGACTTCGAGCAGGATGTGGTTCGCCGTGATGAGCGCCATTTCGGGAACCGACAGGTTGGGCGGAAAGATCACCAAGAGGACGCCGGCAGAGAAGATGATCGACTTCGGATTGGCCAGGTTCAGCGCGAACCCCCGAAGGAAGGCTCGCCCGCCAGAAACGGGTGGCGCGGCCGCGACCGGATCGCGGGCCGTGCGCCAGATCTGGACCGCGAAGAACAGGACCAGGAGCGCGCCGCCCAGCTTCATGCCGAAATAGAGCGCGGGGAAGAGATCGAAGAGCGCCTCCAGCCCGGCGAGGGCGGCCAGCGTCCAGAGGCCCGCCATGACGGCGAGGCCCGCGCCGACCGCGGCGCCTTCGGCCCGGCCGCCCCGAAGCGCGGCTTGCGTGCAAAGCAGGAAGGCCGGCCCGGGGGCCGCCACGGCGAAAAAGAGCGCGACGTTGAAGGCGGCGAGCTGGGCGAGCGTCAGGCCCTCGCTCACTCCTTCTTCTCCAGCGTGAGGTCGGGCGCCTCGACGTTCTTCATGCCGACGACGTTATAGCCGGCATCGACGTGATGGATCTCGCCGGTGACGGCGCTGGCGAGATCGGAGAGCAGGTACATCGCCGATTGCCCCACCTCTTCCTGCGTGACGGTGCGGCGCAGGGGCGAGTTGTACTCGTTCCACTTGAGGATGTAGCGGAAGTCGCCGATGCCGCTGGCGGCCAGCGTCTTGATCGTGCCCGCGCTGATGGCGTTCACGCGGATGCCGTCCTTGCCCAGATCCTCGGCCAGGTACTTCACGCTGATCTCGAGCGCCGACTTCGCGAGGCCCATGACGTTGTAGTGCGGCATCACCTTCTCGGCGCCGTAATAGCTGAGCGTGAGGGCGCTGGAGCCGGGGCCCATCATCTTTTCGGCGCGCTGCATGACGGCGGTGAAGGAATAGACCGACACGTTCATCGTCATCAGGAAGTTGTCGAGCGAGGTGTCGAGGTAGCGGCCCCGCAACTCGGACTTGTCGGAGAAGCCGATGGCGTGGACGATGAAGTCGAGGCCGTCCCACCTTTGGCCAAGCGCGTCGAAGGCGGCGTCGATGGAGGCACCGTCCGAGACGTCGCACTCGATCAGGATGTCGGATCCGACGCTTTCGGCCAGGGGCCCGACCCGCTTCTTCAGCGCTTCGCCCTGGTAGGAGAAGGCAAGGTGCGCGCCCTGGTCGGCGCAGGCCTTGGCGATGCCCCAGGCGATGGACTTGTCGTTGGCCAGGCCCATGATGAGCCCGCGCTTCCCCTCCATCAAACCTGCCATCGTGACCCCTCCGCTTGCGTCGCGGGCCCTGTTAGGCGAAAGCCCCCAATGCGACAAGACGGCACTGACGCAGGGGCAGGGGGCAGCCGATGGACGACAGGAACGGTATCTTCGCGGGCGACGACCCGATCGCGCTGGTCCGGGCTTGGCTTGCCGAGGCGGAGCGGACCGAACCGGCGGACGCGAACGCGATCTCGCTGGCGACAGTGGATGCGGATGGGATGCCGAACGTCCGGGTCGTCCTGCTGAAGGAGATCGAGGCGGACGTGTTCGTCTTCTACACCAATTACGAGGGCGCCAAGGGGCGCGAATTGACCGCGCAGCCGAAGGCGGCGTTCCTCCTCTACTGGAAGTCGCTGGGCCGTCAGATCCGTGTCCGTGGTCCGGTCGAGCGGATCGAGGCAGCGCAATCGGATGCCTATTATGCCACCCGCGATCTCGCGTCGCGTCACGGGGCCTGGGCCTCGCGCCAATCTCAGCCGCTTGAGAGCCGGGCGGCGCTGGAGGCGGAGGTCGCGCGCGTGGCGGCCGAGAAGGGCCCCGATCCGGAGCGGCCGCCGCATTGGGGCGGGTTTCGAATCCGGCCGGTGGAGATCGAATTCTGGGCCAACGGTGCGGCCCGATTGCACGATCGTTTTCTCTGGTCGCGCAACCCTGAGGCTGGTTGGGACATTCGCAGGTTGAATCCCTGAGCTTTCCGTCGGGTTCTCGGCCGGAACCTGCCGAAAAGTACAGGTTTGCCTTGCCGTAGCCACGATCCCAATCCATGTTGCGCCTGGGAAGAAACAGTCGGCCATCCGGTCGGCTCAGGGGAAACTGGTGCCGTGACGGATATGGCAAGTTCAGCACTTCGTCAGATGACGGGGACAGTCAAATGGTTCGATGCGGTGAGGGGTTTCGGCTTCGTCACTTCTCCGGACATGGACAAGGACATCCTGCTTCATGCGAACGTGCTGCGCGCCTATGGCCAAAGCTCGATCGCGGAGGGCGCGGTGGTGGACCTCGTCGTCACCAAGTCGCCCCGGGGCTTTCAGGCATCCGAAGTCCTGTCGGTTTCGGCGCCGGAGCATGATCCGGCCGAGGGCGGTAGCGATGCGCCCGAATACCTTCAGCCGATCCCCGACGATGTCCCGTTCGAGCCGGCGCGCGTGAAATGGTTCGACAAGGGCAAAGGCTTCGGCTTCGCCAACGTGTTCGGACGCCCCGAGGATGTCTTCATCCATGCCGAGGTGCTGCGCCGGTTCGGCCTGGCCGATTTGGGACCCGGAGAGGCGATCTGCCTGCGCGCCACCGAAGGGCAGCGTGGAAAGTTGGCCGTCGAGGTGCGCCCGTGGGAATTCATCGTCTCGTCCTAGGGGTCGCCGCGGCCCTTGCGTTTGCCGGGTCGGCGGTCGCTGCGGAATGCCGCTCCGACAAGGTCGATGTGCGCGGGCCGTGGGGCACCGCGCAATTCACCGTCGAACTCGCGCTGAACCCGACGGATCAGGCACGGGGCCTGATGTTCCGCGAAAGCCTTCCGCGCATGGGCGGGATGCTGTTCGTCTATCCGCGCGCGACGGAGCTTGGCTTCTGGATGCGCAATACCCTGATCCCGCTTGACATGATCTTTGCCGACGAGACCGGGACCGTGATCAAGGTCCACGCGGAAGCCCGGCCCGGCGACGAGACGGTGATCCGCTCGGAAGGCGATGCGCTGTCTGTGCTCGAGATCAACGGAGGCTTGGCCGAGCGGCTGGGGATCGGGCCCGGCGACGTGATCCGCAGCCCGGCCCTGCCGCAGGACGGTGCGGCGTGGCCCTGCGACGAGACCGCTTCCCAAGGCTGAACGACGCTGCTATCTGCGCCCCACGGTCGGAGCGTGGCGCAGCCTGGTAGCGCACCTGTTTTGGGTACAGGGGGTCGGAGGTTCGAATCCTCTCGCTCCGACCATCCTTCTGATGAGAACCGTCGAGCGGCCTGCTTCCGATCGGATGACTTGGCGCAGTCAGTGATCCAGCGCGTGCGCGCGTATGGCGCGGCAGTCCATGATCGCGAGGGGCGGGACGGTTCGCGTTCCCGCGTCGCCTGATGGCCCTAGGCCCACGACTCGCCGCGAGCGTCGACAAGGTGGATGATGGAGGCGGGGCTGGAGATCCAGTACCCGTCGAAATCGTCGCCAAGCCGTTCGATGTCGTCGCACCGCGCGATGCCGGCCTCCTGCAGGGTCTTGGCGGCGGCTTCGGTGTCGTCCGTGACGACTTCGAGCCAGAGCTCCGCCTGGCTCATGGCGGCGACCTTGTCGATCCAGAGATTGTTCGCCCCGAACCTGAACCCGACCGCGTCACCGGTCGGTCCGCCGACCGGGTCAAGGCCGAGAACATCGCGGTAGAACGCGACTGTCCGGTCATATTGGTGGGCCGGAACCTTCATCGCGATGTTCTTTCCACCCTCGAATTTCGGAGCCATATCCGATCTCCTTCTTCGTGAGACGGCCGGATCCACGCAGATCGAAGCGGCCGCCCTAGCGCGACACGCGCCGATGTCCCGTGAACTGACTGTTGCCGCGCGCGGGCCGACTTTCGCGAATTTGCCACTTTGTTGACCTAAGGTCATCACGAATATCGGATGATCCTGCCGCAGTCTGACGAGTCTCCCGCGTACCGGAGACGGAAAAGCCGTAAGCCAAAGGGAGACCGTGCATGGCGCGACGAATCTCGACTTTCGACTTTGGATTGCCCGTTCGGGGTGTCCTGACCGCCGCCTTCGTGACCGCCGCGATGCCGGCACAGGCGGATCTGCTTCTGAGCGTCCGCTACGCCGCCGACCCTGGCGCGGCCGAACGCCTGGAGGCGGCGGACCGCCTGCGCACGCTGTCCCACGAGGTCGCCTCGGCGGCCTGCCATATGGCCGGCGGGGTGGAACCCGACCAGAGCCGGAAGCTGATGATCGAGACAAAGCGGGACGTCATCCGCATCTCGGCCGCGCTCCGCCATGGCGACGCCGGCTGGAACATCCTCGGCGAAGAGACGGACCGGGCGATCCTCGCGGATCTCGACAAGTTCGACGCGACCTGGGCGCCTGTGCAGGCCGCCCTCGAAACGCTGATGGAGTCGCCGCAGGACGCAGACGCGCTGCGTATCGTCAAGGCCGCCAGCGAGGAGCTTTTCGAGACGTCCTATCATCTGCTTTCGGTCCTGAGCGGCGAATACTCCAACCCCATGGACCTGCTGCAATCCGATGCGATCCTCATGGATATTGTCGGCCGGCAGGCGATGCTGACGCAGAAGATCGCCAAGGAGGCTTGCGAGGTCTGGACCGGTACCCATACGCCCGAACGGGTCGATGCGCTCTATGCCTCGACGGACATGTTCGAGCTGGGCATCCGGGCGCTGCACGACGGGATGCCCGAGCTGGGGATCAAGCCGGCGCCGACGCCGGGCATCCGCTACGCCCTGGAAGATGTGTTGTCCGACTGGGAAATCGTGCGCGGGCACTTGGCGCTGGTTAAGGCCGGAGAGATCGGCGAAGCCGACAAGTCCGACCTCTACACGCGTCTGAACGACAAGATGTATAAGCTGGAGAAGCTCGTCCACATGTATGTCGAGTTCTCCAAGCACGATTACGGCGTGAATGGCGGCTGAGGGAGCCGATCACGCCGCGTCGCGGCCCAGAGGCGTCCGGGCCGCGACACCCTTTTTCGGAAACATAACGTTACCCGAGCGCCGTCACGGCGCGCCCCGGATCGTGGCGAAAATGTGACGCGGCCTCGCGGTTCGGCGATGGCTGTCCCGGATGAATGCACAGGCTGCAGGTGCGGCAAGCCGTTGATGCGCGGGCCGATCGCCGGGTTTTCCACCGCTGTGGAGATCGGGCGGGCCCGCGCCGCGATCCATCCACAACTTCCCCTCAGTTCCGCTCAGAAGATTTTCTTTTCGAATCGTTGACGCGATCCAAAACCGCACTCTAATTTGCGGTCCTGTTGGGTATGACCACCAAATCTGGTGCCTGCCCGACGAAGATGGACCAAGGCATCGGCCCCGGCGACAGGGGCCCACCGGCGCAGCGGGCGCGGGTTGGGAAGGTGCGCGCGTCCGGCAGGGTAACGGGATTTCGGCAGGAGACCACCAGATGCGGATCGAACGCAAGCTCACTTCGGCGGGCGGGGACGCCTATGCGGCCATCGCCTTCACCACCACGACGTCGGAGATCCGCAATCCCGACGGGACGGTCGTCTTCCGGCTGGACGCGGTCGAGGTGCCCGAGGATTGGTCGCAGGTCGCCTCGGACGTGATCGCACAGAAGTATTTCCGCAAGGCGGGCGTCGCCGCGCGGCTCAAGAAGGTGCGCGAGAAGGACGTGCCCGAGTTCCTGTGGCGCTCCGTTCCCGACGAGAAGGCGCTGGAGGAACTGCCGGAGGAGGAGCGCTTCGGCGGTGAGACCTCCAGCCGTCAGGTCTTCGATCGTCTGGCCGGCGCCTGGGCCTACTGGGGCTGGAAGGGCGGCTACTTCACCACCGAAGAGGATGCGCGCGCCTATTTCGATGAGATGCGCGCGATGCTGGCCCGCCAGATGGCCGCGCCGAACTCGCCGCAATGGTTCAACACCGGACTGCACTGGGCCTACGGCATCGACGGCCCCGCCCAGGGGCACCACTATGTCGATCCGTTCACCCACAAGCTGGTGAAATCGAAATCCTCCTACGAGCATCCGCAGCCCCATGCCTGCTTCATCCAGTCCGTCGACGACGATCTGGTGAACGACGGCGGCATCATGGATCTTTGGGTTCGCGAGGCGCGGCTGTTCAAGTACGGCTCGGGCACGGGCACGAATTTCAGCCACCTGCGCGGCGAGGGCGAGAAGCTGTCGGGCGGCGGCAAATCGTCGGGCCTGATGGGCTTCCTCAAGATCGGCGACCGGGCGGCCGGAGCGATCAAGTCGGGCGGCACCACGCGGCGGGCGGCCAAGATGGTGATCGTCGACATGGATCACCCCGATATCGAGCAGTTCATCGACTGGAAGGTCATCGAGGAGCAGAAGGTCGCGGCGCTCGTCGCCGGTTCGAAGGCGACGCAGGCCGAGCTGAACAAGGTCATGGCCGCCGTGAAGGCTTGGGACGGGGCGTTGGATGATGCCGTTGATCCAGCCAAGAACGAGGGCCTGAAGGCTGCCATCCGTACCGCCAAGAAGGCCATGGTTCCCGAAGCCTACGTCATGCGCGTGCTGCAATATGCCCGTCAGGGCTATGACAGCATCGAGTTCCCGACCTACGACACCGATTGGGACAGCGAGGCCTACAACACCGTCGCGGGCCAGAACTCGAACAACTCGGTCCGGGTGACGGATGCCTTCCTCTACGCCGTGGAGAAGGATGCCGACTGGGAGCTGAAGAACCGCGTCGATGGCGGCATCGCCAAGACGATCAAGGCGCGGGACCTTTGGGAGAAGGTGGGCCACGCCGCATGGGCCTGTGCCGATCCGGGCATCCAGTTCCACGACACCGTGAACGCTTGGCATACCTGCCCTGAGGACGGCCCGATCCGCGGCTCGAACCCGTGCTCGGAATACATGTTCCTGGACGACACGGCCTGCAATCTGGCGTCGATGAACCTGCTGAAGTTCCTTGAGAATGGGCAATTCGACGCGGATCTCTACGTCCATGCCTCCCGGCTCTGGACGATCACGCTGGAGATCAGCGTGATGATGGCGCAGTTCCCGTCGAAGGAGATCGCGCAGCGCAGCTACGAGTTCCGTACGCTGGGGCTGGGCTATGCCAATATCGGTGGCCTGCTGATGAACCTCGGCTATGGCTACGATTCCCGCGAGGGGCGGGCGCTGTGCGGCGCGCTGACGGCGGTGATGACCGGGACCAGCTACAAGACCTCCGCCGAAATGGCCGGTGAGCTGGGCGCGTTCCCGGGCTTTGCCAAGAACCGCGATCACATGCTGCGGGTGATGCGCAATCACCGTGCCGCGGCCCATGCCTCGGACAGCTACGAGGACGTGAACGTCAAGCCGGTTGTCCTTGATATCGCTGGATGTCCTGATGCCGGCCTCGCCAAGTTGGCTGGTCAGGTCTGGGACGAGGCGGTCACGCTGGGCGAGGCGAACGGCTACCGCAACGCGCAGGCCACCGTGATCGCGCCCACCGGCACGATCGGGCTGGTCATGGATTGCGACACGACCGGGATCGAGCCGGACTTCGCGCTTGTGAAGTTCAAGAAGCTGGCCGGTGGCGGCTACTTCAAGATCATCAACCAGTCGGTCCCCGCCGCCCTGCGCACCCTGGGCTACCGCGAAAGCGAGATCGCCGAGATCGTCAGCTACGCCGTCGGCCATGGCTCGCTGGGGCAGGCGCCGGGGATCAACCACACGGCGCTGATCGGCCACGGCTTCGGGAAGGCCGAGATCGAGAAGATCGAGGCGGCGCTGCCTTCGGCTTTCGACATCCGTTTCGTCTTCAACCAGTGGACGCTGGGCGAGGATTTCCTGACCGGCACGCTGGGCGTCCCGAAGGACAAGCTATCCGATCCGAGCTTCGACCTGCTGCGTCATCTGGGCTTCTCGAAGAAGGACATCGAGGCGGCGAACGACCATGTCTGCGGGACCATGACGCTGGAAGGCGCGCCGGGCCTGAAGGACGGGCATCTGCCGGTCTTCGACTGCGCAAATCCCTGCGGCAAGAAGGGCAAGCGCTTCCTGTCGGTCGAGAGCCACATCCACATGATGGCGGCCGCACAGTCGTTCATCTCGGGTGCGATCTCCAAGACGATCAACATGCCCAACAACGCGACGATCGAGGATTGCCAGAAAGCCTACGAGCTTTCGTGGTCGCTGGGCGTGAAGGCCAACGCGCTCTATCGGGACGGGTCCAAGCTGAGCCAGCCGCTCGCCGCATCGCTGGTCGAGGATGACGACGAGGCCGCCGAGGTGTTGGAAACGGGCACCCCACAGCAGAAGGCCGAAGTCCTGGCCGAGAAGATCGTCGAGAAGATCATCGTCCAGGAAGTCGCGCGCGGTCGCGAGAAGATGCCGGACCGCCGCAAGGGCTACACCCAGAAGGCGGTGGTCGGGGGCCACAAGGTCTATTTGCGCACGGGCGAGTATTCCGACGGCTCGCTGGGCGAGATCTTCATCGACATGCACAAGGAAGGCGCGGGCTTCCGGGCGATGATGAACAACTTCGCCATCGCCGTGTCGGTCGGGCTGCAATACGGCGTGCCGCTGGAGGAGTTCGTCGACGCCTTCACCTTCACCAAGTTCGAACCGGCCGGGATGGTGCAGGGCAACGACTCGATCAAGAACGCGACCAGCGTGCTGGACTACATCTTCCGCGAACTGGCCGTGTCCTATCTGGACCGGACGGATCTGGCGCATGTGAAACCGCAGGGCGAGACCTTCGACAGCCTGCATTCGGACGTCGCAGAGGGCGCGCCGGAAGGCGATGGCGGAGAAAGCCCGCTGGACGCGATCCGGCAGGTCACCTCGACCGGGTATCTGCGCAAGCGTCTGCCCGCCGATCTGGTGGCTCTGCGGGGCGGGGTCGACCGTGTCGCCGCGCAGATCGCCGAGACGGCCGTCGCGGTGGCTGCCCAGAGCGGAGGGGCGACCGCTGTCGCGGCCGAGACGACGACCGTCGCTGCGGTGGCGATGGACGCGCGGACAAAGGCCAAGATGCAGGGCTACGAGGGCGAGGCCTGTGGCGAATGCGGCAACTACACGCTGGTGCGCAACGGGACCTGCATGAAGTGCAACACCTGCGGCTCCACGTCCGGGTGTAGCTGAAAAGATTGGGTCGGGGCGGGATGTTGGCGCATCCCGCCCCGGCTTTCCCGCACGCATCACGCGCGTCGCGAGAAGATCCATGTCGGCCCTCGCGGGTCGATGGTCCTCTGGGACCAGAGAACGCCATGGGGATCAATGGCGCGTCTGTCCGCCCACAGGTTTATCCCGCAGAATCGTCCGTGACCTAGCCGTACATGGCTAAAAGACGCATCAGGGTAACGCAGGAACGCGAAAGCGGCCTGAATACTCATCTCAACGTTTCGGGAGTCGGTGAGAGACCCGCGGTCAATTGGCGAACCGCGTCGAAAGCAGGATTGGAGCCTAACTTCCACGTGCGACGGGTGAACGGGCAACGGATTATCACATCCAATCCGAATTGACGACGCAAGAGAGGCGCCAACCCTCTCCGACGTCAGTGCAGCCGTTTTTGCGATGCCGCACACGACATCCGAACAGAAACGCGACTGGGCGTTGCTCGCCGTCCTCGCCCTCACCGGAATCCGCGCCGGCGCTCTCGTAGGACTGAAGCTGAAGCATGTTTGTCTTCACGACAGGTTAGTCCAAGATGACCTGCCCCAACGAAGTGGTCCGGCTTCTGTCTTAGTGCATGACAGGTCTTGGCGGCGACGTCGGGCGTGGCCGGCGAAGGCAGACGATGCGATCGGGCCAAGGCCGGGAATGGTGGCCCGCCGTCGCGCCAGCGGGTCCACCTTCTGGGCGGCGGTGACACGTGCCGTCGCCGCGTCAATCCGCTTCTCCAGGTCGCGCAGCTGACCGGCGAGCAGATCGAGCGCCGGGCGCGCCGCCTCCGGCACGTCGCACGCGGCGTCGAGCAGCCGGTCCAGGTTGGGGATGCCCTTCGCGACGACGATCCCGAACTCCGACAGATGCGCGTGGATCGCGGTCGCCGTCTGGGTCCGCCGGCGGGCGAGAAAATCCCGCGCCTTGTGATCCGGGAGCGCCGCCTGCCGCTCGGCGGACTTCACCGGCACGAAGCGCCTGGTGGGCCGGGAGACGGCCTCGCAGATCGCCTCGGCGTCGTTCCGGGGCTTTCGAGGCGCCACTGGCGCCACGGTCCCCTTCACCATCCGTCTTCCCGCGCTTCACGTAGGCGATCTCCGCCAGCGGCAGGTCGCTGCTGCCCAGCAGGTCGCGCGCACGTCCGATGCGGCGGGCGAGGACGTATTGATGGGGCGTCGCGCCCCGCGCGGCCTTCAGTGCCTCGACGAAGCGCCGCTCTGGCATCTCCGCCAGTGCCGCGAGGTCGCCGCGCCCACCCATTTGAGGATCGTGAAGAGGGTTGCGCTGGCCGGTATCAGCGCGCCCACACCAAGGGCGGACAAAGTGAAGAACACGGCGTTGGTCGATAGGATGCCGAGCGTCGCCATGAAGCCGATGCGGCAGCCTTGCCGCATGGACAGGCCGATCACGAGCAGCACGGCCGGCCCCGGCGTAAGCGACA
Organism: Jannaschia aquimarina; assembly: GCF_000877395.1. GTDB lineage: Bacteria > Pseudomonadota > Alphaproteobacteria > Rhodobacterales > Rhodobacteraceae > Jannaschia > Jannaschia aquimarina. Next base: position 12,035 of record NZ_JYFE01000043.1, read on the forward strand.
GCAGGAACTCGGTCAGGGCGAACAGAGCGATCGTCTCGAAGGTCATTCAGCATTCCACAGGCGAAGGATATCCGTAAGGCGATTCAATGCAGCCGCAAGTCCGTCCAGCCGGAACGCCGGATGAATTGCCAGCATCGTTCCGGCCGCCCCGTTTCTGGGGTATGCCGCGGCGGTCGGGCCGGGTGCCTGAGGCGATGAGGTAGGCTGCATCTCCGCGCGGGCCAAGCAGCCAGATCGCTGCAACGCCGTGCTCGCCCGGCGCGACATGCGTTGCCGCACGATCAGCGCCGCTCCGGCGGATGATGAATGCGAATGCTCGGGGCGAGGGGGCCGCCGGGATCACCGCAGTCCGAGAAATCCGCCAATATCCAAGCCTGCGGCTCCGCGTCGTCGAGCCGGCCCTCCGATGCGGCCTGAACCCTGGCACTTTCCTCCATGCTTCTCTTCGCGGGGCGGGGCTGGCGCGCTCGCTGCGTGCGGCCTTGTCCACGCGCATCCGAGCAACTTTCGTCATCTCCGCGTCCGTCAGCGTGAACGTTACAAAGGAGGCCGAATGTATTACCCCGTTGAGTCGCATCGCCTCGGCCACACGCTAGCCTTGCGAACCGATGTCACGGACTGGCCACAGCCTTGCGCCGATCTCCACAGGTCTGTGCTTCTCCCGGAGTATTCCGTGATCCTCCGCATGGCCCGGAAGCCAAGCTCCGGGAGGACCGTGTCTCAGCGGGCAGACCATACTGTCGTGATCACATGACCCCAACTGAGATGAACCGCGAAGACCGGTGAGCCGCCCATGAAGCATCTCCAATTCCACGAGACGTGTGACCACGCAGGCAATCCAGACCAAAACGTCCTGGGGGAAGAAATGGGGTCAATTCTGCACAACGCAGTCAGAAAATCAAAGCGAAACAAATGCTTGTTCGGGGTAAGTGGCGGACAGGAAGGGATTCGAACCCTCGAGACGGTTTCCCGCCTACGCACTTTCCAGGCGCGCGCCTTCGACCACTCGGCCACCTGTCCGCCGGCGGGTTTACGCAGGAGGCGCAAGTGGTGCAAGGGCCGACGGCTCGGGGCGTCTCGGGAACGTGATTTTCCGTCGCGGCCCCGGCACGCTAGCAGAAGCGCATGAAAACAGCATTCCTCGCGTTCCTCCTTGCGGGGCAGGCCGCCGCTCAGGACGTCGCCGACATGGCGAGCCGGGAAGGATGGGCCGTGCTCCCGTCCGAGGCGGCCTTCGATGACCTTGTCGAGGCCGTCCGCTCTTCGGCCGGGGGCGCGGGGCTTAATGTCGTCACGCAAGCGGGACCGACCGGAGCCGCCGCACGGCGTGGGATAGAAATCCCGGGCAACCGCGTCATCGGCCTCTTCAACAACGATTTCGCCGTTCGCCTGCTGCGCCTGTCCACGCCCGCGATGATCGAAGCGCCGATGCGCATCTACGTCACCGAGGATGCCGACGGAACGGCGACGCTGGCTTACAAGCTGCCGTCTCGCGTCCTCGAACCCTACGCGGAAGACAGCGCCGACCCGGATGCATTGCGTGCGATAGGCGTGGAACTCGACGCCGCGTTCTCGGCGCTTGGCCGGGCGGCGGTCCGGTAGCGGCCCTTGCGCGACGGCTCAGCCCTGATACTCCGCCGATCATGACCATACGCGCCGCCGATCTTCTCGCCCGCCGCCTTCACCAGGCGGGGTGCCGCCGTGCCTTCGGCATGCCAGGGGGGGAGGTTCTGACGATCGTGGACGCGCTCTGCAAAGCGGGGATCGAGTTCATCCTCTGCCATCACGAGAATGCGGGGGGCTTCATGTCCGAAGGCGGCCACCATGTCGACGGCGCTCCGGCGATCCTCGTCGCCACGGTGGGTCCCGGCGTCATGAACGCCGTCAATGTCGTGGCAAATGCCGAACAGGATCGCGTGCCTTTGATCGTCCTGTCGGGCTGCATAGACGCGGACGAGGCCGAGACCTATACGCATCAGCTGCTCGATCATCGCGCGGTTCTCGACCCGATCACCAAGGCCACCTTCACGCTGACACCCGGAGCGGCTGCGGTGCAGGCCGACAAGGCGGTGCGTATCGCGATGGCGCCACGGGCCGGTCCCGTCTTGGTGGATGTCCCGATCTCTGTCGCCGATGCGCCGGTCGAGGATGATTCGATTGCGCTGCCGCCGACGGCACCCGGAGCCATCGGAGCGGACGCGCTGAGACAGGCCCGGGAGTGGCTTGAGCAGGCCGAGCGCCCGATCATGCTCGCCGGGCTGGACGCGGTGCGCGACCGGGCCGGGCCGACGATACGCGCCTTCTGTGAGACGCATTCCGTGCCGCTTGTCACGACATACAAGGGCAAAGGCCTTATGCCCGAAGGCCATTCGCTTTGCCTTGGCGGGGCAGGGCTCTCTCCGCTTGCGGACCGGCATCTTCTGCCGCTCTTTCGGGACGCGGACCTTGTAATTCTTGCGGGCTACGATCCGATCGAGATGCGGGTCGGCTGGCGCAACGTGTGGGATGCCGGAACACAGCGCGTCATCGATATCTGCGATGCGCCGAACACCCATGGAATGCATGCCGCATCGCTCGAAGTGGTTGCTCCGGTCGGCGACACGCTCTCTCGCCTCTCCGATGGGGTGACGGGGCAGGAGACCTGGCCCGACGATGCTCCGGCAATGGCGCGCCTCGCCTTGCGGGAGGCATTCAGTGCCAGGGAATGGGGCCCCGATGCCGTGATCGCCACCTGCCGGGACGTCTGCCCCCCGGGCACCATCGCGACGGTCGACTCGGGTGCGCACCGGATCCTCCTGTCGCAAATGTGGGAATGTGAGGCGCCGGGCCTGCTGCTGCAATCTACCGGACTCTGCACGATGGGCTGCGCGCTTCCGCTTGCTTTGGGAGCGAAACGGGCCGCGCCGGATACGCCTGTGGTGGCCTTCATGGGCGATGGAGGTTTTCTGATGGTCGCCGGAGAATTGGCGTCGGCCGTCGCCTTAAAGGTCCCCGTCGTCGCCGTCGTCTTCGTCGATGCATCGCTGGCGCTGATCGAGATGAAGCAGCGGCAGCGGCAGCTTTCGAATGCCGGGGTGGATTTCGACAGGCTGGATCATGCGGCGGTCGCGCGGGCGTTTGGCGGGCGCGGCGTGAGGGTGGCTGACGCCGATGCGTTGCGTGGCGCGATGGAGGACGCCCTCGCCCATCCCGGATTTACTCTGATCGCCGCCGAGATCGACAGGAAGGCCTATGACGGACGCATCTGAGCCGCGGGGTCCGCTGCACGGCATCAAGGTTCTCGACCTCAGCCGGATTCTCGCCGGGCCGACCTGCACCCAGCTTCTGGGCGATTTGGGGGCGACCGTCCTCAAGGTCGAGAATCCGGCGACCGCTGGCGACGATACCCGGCAATGGGGGCCGCCCTACGTCAAGGATGGCGGACAGGATACTGATCTTTCGGCGTATTTCATGTCTGCCAACCGCAACAAGCTGTCGGTTGCCATAGATATCGCGACCGAGGACGGCCAGGCTCAGGTTCGGCGTTTGGCGGAACTGGCCGACATCTTCATCGAGAACTTCAAGCCCGGTGGCCTCGCGAAGTACGGCCTCGACTGGGAGAGCCTGCGCGGCATCAATCGCCGTCTCGTCTACGGATCGATTTCCGGCTTTGGGCAGACCGGGCCGAACGCCTCGAAGCCGGGTTATGACCTGATGGCCCAGGGCTACGGCGGCATGATGAGCCTGACCGGAGAGCCGGAGGGTCTGCCGATGAAGGTCGGCGTCGGCATCGCCGATGTCATGTGCGGGATGTATGCCTGTGTCGGCCTCTTGGCGGCGCTGCGTCACGCGGAGCGGACGGGCGAGGGGCAACGTCTCGACGTCGCGCTGGTGGACACTCAGGTCGCCTGGACAATCAACGAAGGCGTAGCGACCAGGCTGACCGGTCGCACGCCCGTCCGGCGTGGCAACGATCACCCCTCGATCGTGCCGTATGGCGTCTACGCGACCGCCGACGGGCATGTCATCGTCGCCGTCGGAAATGACCGTCAGTTCAAGCGGTTCTGCGGCTTTCTTGATCTCGATGATCTGTCGGCTGATGCTCTCTTTGCGACCAACCCGGCGCGCATCAGCAATCGCGAGGCGCTTGCCGAAATTCTCGAACCGGCCGTCGCGCGCCACAGCACGGCAGAGGTGATCGCGGGGCTCGAAGCGGTCGGCGTTCCCGTCGGTCCCGTCCAGACGCTGCCGCAGGTCTTCGCCTCGGATCAGGTAGAGGCGAGGGGCCTCGCGCTGGACATGGAGGCGTCCAGCGAGGACGGCCCGCTGACGCTGCCATTGATCGGCAATCCGCTACACTTCTCCGCCACGCCGGTGACCTACCGCAACCCGCCGCCCCGGTTCGGGGCGCATACCGCGCGCCTGGACGACGACGATCCCTTCGGCGACGTCTGAGCGCGCAAAGGCGCCGGAATTCGCGGCAATTCGCGACATTCCGCACCTCGTGTCGGCACACGGCCGCTCACAAGCGCGTCATGCGAGGGGGGCGGGCCTGTGCGCAAGACGGAATGCCGTCTAAGCCGGATCGGGCAGAGCACAAGAATCCGCGGAGCCGCCATGACCCTCACCGACGCCTTCGACCAGCCGGTCCCGCTATCCCGCGAGGCGCTGGAGGAGTGGAACGCGACGTGCCTCGCGTTCCTTGCGCACGGCGCATCCACCCCGGTCCATCTCGGCCGCTTGCTGGACCTCGCGCCCGACTTCGCAGGGGCACACGCGCTAAAGGGCCTGTTCTACGCGCTTCTCGGGCGCAGGGAGCTCATGGAGGACGCCCGCGCCGCCCTCGGTCGCGCGCAAGGTCTCGGCGGCGGCGAGACGGAGCGGGAACGGGCGCTTGCCACCTGTCTGGCCCACGTCCTTGCAGGCAACCCTTCCCAGGGGATCGCCGTGCTCGAAGGCGTTCTGACCCGTGCACCCACCGATACGCTCCTGATGAAGCTCTCGCACGCGCTTCGCTTCGTCATCGGCGACTCTCATGGCATGAGGGCATCCATCGAAACGGTCATGCACAGCTATGCCGGCGACCATCCGGGCCGCGGCTACCTTCTGGGCTGCCACGCCTTCGCGCTGGAAGAGACGGGCGACTACGCCGCCGCCCAACTCGCGGGCCGCGCGGCTCTGACGCTCGCGCCCGATGACGCCTGGGGTCTGCATGCCGTGGCCCATGTCCATGACATGACCGGCGATGCCCAAGGGGGACTGACCTGGCTTACCGGGCGAGAGGCGGCCTGGGCTCATTGCAACAATTTTCGCTTCCACGTCTGGTGGCACAAGGCTTTGATGCTGCTCGATCTCGGCCGCCTCGACGAGGCGCTCGCTCTCTATGACGACCACGTCCGGGCAGAGAAGACCGACGATTATCGCGACATCTCCAATGCGACGTCGCTCCTGTTGCGGCTCGAACTCGAAGGCATGGACGTGGGCGATCGCTGGCAGGAGTTGGCCGACTTCTCCGAGACGCGCACGGAGGACGGCTGCCTGATCTTTGCCGACCTGCATTACCTGATGGCTCTCACCCACGAGGGTCGAGAGAATGCCACCACGAGAATGCTCGCCCGGATCGCCCGCGACGCCGATGGCACAAGCGAGGTCGAGGCACGGGTGGCCAAGCCGGGGCTTTCGGCGGCCAAGGGCCTCGAAGCGTTCGGCGACGGTCAATGGGCCGAAGCCTTCGTCCATCTCAAGGCCGCCCGCCCGCACATGCAGGCCGCCGGCGGAAGCCACGCCCAGCGCGACGTGTTCGAACGCATGACCATAGATGCTGGCCTGCGGGCCGGCCGCCTGGATGATGCGCGTGCGCTGTTGGTCGACCGGACCCACCGGCGCGGCCATGAAGACGGCTACGCTGCGGCGCGGCAGCGGATGATCGCGCAAGCGCAGCAATTCGCTTGCCCGCAGGAGGCGAGGGCGTAGTACTGGCCCGACCTCGAAAGACGCGCATGGCCACCACGACCCCCGATACAGCCTATGCTGGCGCGACGCCGGTCACGACTGCCACGGCGGGCAAGGCGATCCGCGATCCACGTCTGGACGTGTTCCGCGGGCTGGCGATGTTCATCATCCTGCTGGCCCACACGCCGGGCAATGCCTGGACGCTCTGGATCCCGGCGCGTTGGGGCTTTTCGGATGCGACCGAGATCTTCGTCTTCTGCTCGGGCATGGCCTCGGCCATCGCCTTCGGACGCACGTTCGACCGTGCGGGCTGGGTGTTGGGCACCGGGCGCGTGGCCTACCGGGTCTGGCAGATCTACTGGGCGCATATCTGCCTCTTCGTGGCCCTTGCCGCGATGCTGGCCGCGATCGACGCGACGGGCTGGCATCCGGACAAGAGCTATGTCGGCGGCCTCAATCTCGTGAGGTTCTTCGAGGATCCGGCGACGCAGCTTCCGGCGCTGCTGACCCTGACCTACGTGCCGAATTATTTCGACATCCTACCCATGTACATGATCGTGCTCGTCATGATGCCTGTCGTGGTCCTGCTGGCGCGCATCTCGCTGCCCTTGTTGGCCGCCTGTTCACTGACGGTCTGGATCTTCGCGCAAGAGGCCTTCCTTGTCTGGGCCGGCGTGCCGCAGCTTCATCTCGCCTTCCCCGCCGAGCCCTGGTCGGACCGGAACTGGTTCTTCAACCCCTTCGGCTGGCAGCTGATCTTCTTCACCGGCTTCGCCTTCATGCGCGGCTGGATCCCACGCCCGCCCGTCACCGCCTGGCTGATCGGTCTGGCGCTGGCGGTGGTACTGGTCAGTATGGTGCTATCGTCCGTCGGCTTCCGCTTCTTCCAGATCGAGGCGGTCAAGGATGCTTACACGGCGATGACTGGATGCACCGAGACCGGCTTCGGGCGCTGCAACCCCGTCTACGACTGGCGTCAGGCCAATCGGCCATGGTTCGACAAGACCGATTTCGGGCCGCTGCACTACATCCATTTTCTCGCTCTGGCCTACCTCGCCTGGGCTGCAGCGGGCGAGGGGGGGCACCGACTGATCTCTGCCGGGCGCGGCCTTGTGGCACGGATCTACGACGAACTGATCGCAGTGATCACAAAGGTCGGCCAGCAAAGCCTCGCCGTCTTCATCTTCTCGATGGTCCTGGCACGGGTGAATGGCTACCTGCTCGACGTCATCGGTCGTGACGCCTTCACCTGGACGCTGATCAACCTGACCGGTTTCGGCCTTCTGGTCGCCTGCGCGCACAGTGCCGCATGGTTCAAATCCCAACCGTGGAGGGTCAAGCGATGACCCGGCGGGGATTGTTGGGCGGTCTCTCGGCGCTCGCCCTTATGGCGGGCGCGCCCGTGCGCGCGGAGATGCCACGCTTTCTGTCATCCGAACCCTTCGGCGCTGACACGGTGCGGGAAATGGCGCGCGATCTTGCCTCACGTCCCTTCGAGTTGCGCCCCAGCGTGCCGCGGCCCTGGCGCGACCTTACCTACGACGAATACCGCACGATCTGGTTCAACACCTCAAAGGCCGTCTGGCAGGGGACCGATGCGCCTTTCCGAATGGACCTGTTCCACCCCGGCCTCTATTTCCCCCGCGCGGTCGAGGTCGATGTGGTGCAGGATGACACCGCGCACCGCCTGGCCTTCGACTACGACCTCTTCGACCGGACCGACCGCGCGCCCGACCTGCCGATTGACGAAACGATGGGCTATTCCGGCCTCCGGCTGCGGACAGAGTTCGACACGCCCGGCATCTTCCGTGAATTCGCGGTCTTCCAGGGGGCCAGCTACTTCCGCGCCATCGCCGAAGGACAGGTCTACGGTCTGTCCGCGCGCGGCCTCGCGTTGCGCACGGGCGATGCGGAGGGCGAGGAGTTTCCGGATTTCACCCACTTCTGGGTCGAAGAGCCCGTGCCCGGTGACGACAGTATCGTTATGCACGCACTGCTCGACTCGCCCTCGGTGGCGGGGGCCTACCGCTTTACGATCCAGCCGGGCCCGGCATGCGTGATGGAGGTCGAAGCGACGCTCTTCCCGCGCGTCGATCTGGATCATGTCGGCCTCGCACCGCTCACGTCGATGTTTCTCTATGACGGCACGAACCGGTGGAGGTTCCGCGACTTCCGCCCGGCGATCCACGACAGCGATGGCCTTCTGATCTGGAACGGCGCCGGAGAGATGATATGGCGACCCCTCGCCAATCCGACGACGCTCCAGGTCAGTTCGTTCGTGGACGATAACCCGCGCGGCTTCGGCCTCATGCAGCGTGCGGACCGCCTGTCCGATTTCGCAGACCTGGAGGCGCATTACGAACGCCGCCCGTGCCTCTGGATCGAACCGTCGGGTGATTGGGGCAGAGGGGTCGTTCGGCTTGTCGAGATCCCGTCGGACGAGGAGATCTACGACAACATCGTCGCTTACTGGCGACCGCGAGAGCCCTTGGCCGCGGGCTCCGAGCACAGCTTTGCCTACCGCATGACCTGGGGCACGGAAACGAACGGCGCGGCCCCGCCCCGCCGCGACGTGCCCCGCGTGACCGAGACGCTGATCGGAGACAACTTCTCGCGCGACCGGCAAGTGGCCGCCATCGAGTTCGAGCCCCACGCTCTGCTCGAGGGCGATCTTTCCGATATCCGCATCTTCACCGCCTCGAACAGCGGCGCGGTCTCCGACGGCATTCTCCAGCACAACCCGGAGACGGGCGGCGCGCGCCTGTCGTTCAGTTTCGACCCCGCCGATGCCGATGCCGTCGAGCTACGCGCACAACTCACCCGTGACGATCGGGCCGCCTCGGAGGTCTGGCTCTACCGCTGGACGCGCGCATGACCGGCTGGATGCCCCCCGAGGCGCCGCTGGCGCATCCCCGCCAGGATCTGGGCCGGGGTTTCACCGACACCACGGCCCCCGGCACTGGCCGGATCGACCTGTCGGTCATGCTCTGGCGGGCCGCGGCCTTCGTTCCGGCCGCCTGTGCCACGGTTCTCTTGCTCTGGGGCTTCCTCACCTGGTTCGCGACCGATGGGACCACCTGGGCAGAGGCCGTGCTGGCCGCACTGATCGGCCTGGGGTTCTTCTGGATTGCCCTGACCTTCACGACCGTCCTGGGCGGCGCCCTTTCGATGCAGTTCAAGGCCCCCGCTGCCGGCGCTCCGGTCCGGCCGCTGGACATCGCACTCGTCGTCCCGGTCCATGAGGAGGCGGCATGGGACGTCTTCGGCAACGCCGCCGCCATGCTCGAGGCCCTCGAACGGCAGCCTCGCGGCCATTCCTATAGTCTCTATCTGATCTCCGACAGCCGCGGCCCGCGATCCATCGCCGACGAGGAAGCCGCCTTTGTCACCCTGCGAGAGCGCCTGCCGGGCCGCCGCGTCTTCTACCGCCGCCGCGCAACGAACACGGACCGCAAGGTCGGCAACATCGCCGACTGGTTGACCCGGTGGGGCGGCGCGCACGAGGCGATGGTCCTCCTCGATGCAGATAGCCTCATGGGGCCCGGCGCCATCGGCGACCTAGCCGATGCGATGTCGCGGGATCCGTCGGCAGGACTGATCCAATCCGCACCCCGGCTGATCGGCGCCCAGACCCTGTTCGCCCGCGCCCAGCAATTCTCGAATGCGATCTACGGTGCCGCCCTGGCGGAGGGTTTGGCTCGCTGGACCGGGGGGGAAGGCAACTACTGGGGCCATAACGCTATCATCCGCATCCGTGCCTTCGCGTCTTCGGCCGGGTTGCCGCATCTTCGTGGATCGTTGATCCTCAGCCACGACTTCGTCGAAGCGGGCCTCCTGAGGCGGGCAGGCTGGACCGTCCGCTTCCTGCCGCGCATCCGGGGCAGCTTTGAAGAAACGCCGCCGTCGCTCATCGACCATTGCCTGCGGGATCGCCGCTGGTGCCGGGGCAACATGCAGCATCTGGGGCTTCTGGGTACGCGAGGCTTCCACGCGCTCAGCCGATTTCACCTCTTTCACGGGGCGGTCGGCTATCTCCTTTCACCGCTTTGGCTTACGCTTCTGACGCTGTGGGCGGTCACCGGGGTGAGCGCCGAGAAATCGGTCATCAATTACTTCTCGCCCGAAAACCCGACTATGCCGAACTGGCCGGAAATGTCGCCCGTCGATCACGTCTGGCTGATGCTTGTGCTCTACGGGCTGTTGCTCGCGCCAAAGCTCATCGGCGCGGTCGCGCTGGTGGCGGCAGGAACGCCCGTCGCACGGCTCGGCGGGGCAGGGCGCTTCGTCGCGTCCCTGGCCCTAGAGATCGTGTTGTCAGTGGCTTACGCGCCGATCCTCATGGTGCAGCAATCGAAAGCCGTGCTCGCCGCGCTGCTGGGCCTGCGTCAGGACTGGACTCCGAAATCCGAAGGGACGCGCCGGCCACTGGGTGATATCGCGCGGTTCCACTGGGTCGAGACCGGGATCGGTGGCCTTCTCGCAGCAGGTATGGCGACGGGCTACGTTTCGCCGTGGCTCAGTCCGATCATGATCAGCCTGCTGCTGGCCGTGCCGCTTTCGGTAATCTCGTCCATGCCGCTGCCTCGGCTGCTGCCCACGCCGCAAGAGGTTCGTCCACCCCTTGTGGCCTCGCGCGCACGCCGCTGGCGAGAGGAGTTGCGCGCTGCAGTGGCACCCGTGGCGGCCGAGTGATCAGTCCGCGGTAACGGCTTCGAACCAGTCGATCGCCATATCGGCCCATCCCTCGGGGACGCGGTGGCCACCCGGAAACAGTGCGAATTCCAGCGCCGATCCCTCGACGCAATCCCAGCGGCGGCGGTCGAACTGCCCGCTCTGGGAATATGCGTCGGGATCGTCCCAGGCGCACCCGTTGGCATCGCGCCAGATGCTCAGACCCTCGAAGATGTCGCCTTGGACGAAGTCTCCGCCACGCAGCGGCCGTCCCTCCAGCGGAACGGTCGAGTCGCGAAACCCATGTGTCTGTAACAGCTTGACCGGTCCGGCACATTCGTCGGGATGCGGCCGCCAGAACCCCCCCGAGATGGGCGCGTAGGCCGGAAACGCTTCCGGGGCTGCGCAGGCCAGATAGGTCACCATGAACCCTCCGGCGGAAAACCCAGCCAGAAGCACCCGGTCCGGGTCGATGCCGTGGCGCGACGCTGCATCCGTCACGACGTCGGCCAGGAAAGCGGGTTCGTCCCGATCCGCGGGACGTGCGGACAGGAATGACCATCGCCGTCCGCCGCGGCCATCCATCTCGGTCCCATCCGGTGCAATCATCGCGTAACCACGGGCGGTGATCGCCTCTACGGTGGCGGTCATGCCCAACGTCCCGTTTCCGGTGCCGCCGAACCCGTGCAGGAACAGGATCGCGGGAACCGGAATGTCGGCGTTGTCGGGCAGAGCGATGCGATAGGTCCCCGTTGCGATCTCGCACGGATCGGCATCGCGCACGCAATCCGCAGCGACAGGCGTCGACAGCAGGGTGAGGGCCAGTGCAGCACGCCTCACGGGCGGCTCACCGGGAGATCTCGCGCTAGCCATCCGGGCCCGGCGGACGAGCCGAGCATCCCTTCCGGGACGTCGATGATCCGGGTGAAGCCGGCTTGCGTCAGGCGCGCGCTCAACCGATCGGACCGGACCCCGCGCGCGCAGATCAGGGCGATCGGCCGTTCCGTGGTGCCGGCGAGAGCAAGCAGCGCTTCCTGAAAGTCGTCGCGGCGCATGTCGATGCCGTGTCCGTGCTCCGGCAGGCCGGTCGTCGCCCACTCGTCGGGTCGGCGGATGTCGATCAGCAGAATGCTGCCAACTGCTGCGGCCTTATGCACGGCCTGGGGATCGAGCGCGTCGCCATCGAAGCGGTCGGCGGACGACCACATCCAGCTCCCGAAGATCGCGGCCGCCGTGCCGATGATGAGGAGGTGTCGCCGGAGGTTCATGGAATTCGGCTAGCGGGTCCGCGGCGGCTTGCGAAGTAAAGTCCTGGTGAAGGCATTTTTTTGAAGATGGAACTGCGGCCTGACGGGGACGGCGCGTCCGTCTCTCCGCAAGGGAAGTAAAGAGCGCGACAGGGGAGGAAAGATGCAGGAGCCTGCAGCGGATCGGAGTATGAGGCACGTCGTTCGCCCGATCTCGTTGACGCGGCTTATCATCGGAACGCCGTCGGTGATGCCGCAGCCGTCGGTGCCACGGGCCTCTATGAGATCTTTCAGGGAGCGTGCCTTCGGGAAGGAGAGGCTGCCCTCGACCCGACGAGCGGGCGACGACCGGGTAGCTGAGGAAGTTCCCGATGAAGCGCGGAGGCAAGACGCCCGGCAGAACGATGACCACTCCCGACAGGCACGCCAGTGTCAGAGCGGCTATAATGTATCCCCCGTGCCCTACGCCGCCACGTCACCTGCGGCAGAGGCCGTCAAAAGGGACATCGCCGCGACGGGTCCTACCGCGAGGCTGCCCGACGTCCCGAATGCCGCATAGAAGAGTATCGGTGCGATCGAGGCATAGATCCCGGCCTCGGGCGGCAGGCCGGCCAGCGTGCCGCCATAGCCAAACTCGGCCAGAATGATCCTGCCGCGCTCGACCGTCAGCCGGTGGGTGCGGTGGCAGGCGCGTTGTCCCCTTGGCGACTAGCCACCCATGTCGATGACCGGTTTTTCGACCATTACGAGCGCTTGCTCACGCATGTCATTGTCCGAGACGGGGCCGGCATCGGGCCTATCCCGCGTCCAAAGGCTTCATTTCATTGCGCGGTCTCGGCATCCGCCAAGGGCCTCTGGTCAGAACACTCGCCATCCGACCGGTTCGGCGTAATGGCGCGGAAATCCATTCGCTTCAGCTTCGTCACGTCTATTGGCCCCGCCAACCAACGGGCAGTCGGTGATGTTCCTGACGACCATGCTCGTGGCCGCCTTGCCGATCGGTCTTTCAGAGACCGTTGACCGGCACCTTCATCATCGGATTGCCGTCCTTGTCGCGAGGCACTTCGCCCGCGCGCATGTTGACCTGCAGCGAGGGGATGATGAGACTGGGGACCGCCAGTTGCGCGTCGCGCTCGGTGCGGAACTTCACGAATTCCTCGCGGGTCTTGCCGCCGCCGACGTGAATGTTGTGCGCCTTCTCGTCTGCCACGGTCGTCTCCCACTGGATGTCGCGACCGTTGGGCCCGTAATCGTGGCACATGAAGAGCCGGGTTTCGTCGGGAAGAGCCAAGACCTTCTGGATCGAGTCGTATAGCTGACCCGCATCACCGCCCGGGAAGTCGGCGCGCGCGCTGCCACCATCCGGCATGAACAAGGTGTCCCCGACGAAAGCCGCATCGCCGATCACGTAGACCATGCAAGCCGGCGTATGTCCCGGCGTGTGCATGGCGAACGCATTCATCCCGCCGATCGCGAAGGTGTCTCCGTCTTCGAAAAGCGCGTCGAACTGGCTGCCATCGCGCTGGAACTCGGTTCCTTCGTTGAAGATCTTGCCGAAAGTCTCCTGAACGACCGTGATCTTCGAGCCGATGCCGATCTTCCCACCCAGTTTCTGCTGGATGTAGGGCGCGGCCGACAGGTGATCCGCATGGACGTGGGTCTCGAGGATCCACTCAAGCTCGAGCCCGCGCTCCTGAACGCGCGCGATCAGCCTGTCGGCGCTGTCATACGTAATTCGGCCGGCGGCATAGTCGATGTCCATCACGGAGTCGACGATGGCGCAGACATCGCTCCCGGGCTCCTTCACGATATAGCTGATCGTGTTCGTGGCCGGGTCGAAGAAGGCTTCGACGTCGGGCCTGATGCTGATGTCGACGGGGTAGGTCATATCAGTCCTCCAGTGTGTGTCAGGCAGCCGCGCGGCGGCCCCCCAACAATCTCGGACCCAGCCGTGCGACAAGTATACCGACGCTGGTCGCGCCGACGAAGACGAAGACGTCGGCCAGACCGGTGCCCAAGGCGGGAAGGGCGCCTCCGGGGCAGAAGCCGGCGATACCCCAGCCGATGCCGAAGATCGCCGACCCGCCGATCAGGCGCCTGTCCAGTTCTCGCATTGCGGGAACCTGGAACGCATCGGCCAGCATCGGCGCCGGACGCCGTAGCACGACGCGGAAGCCGAAGAAGGCGACCAGCAGCGCGCCGCCCATGACGAAGGCGAGGCTGGGGTCCCACGTGCCGGCGAAATCGAAAAAGTTGAGCACCTTGGCTGGGTTGGCCATGCCCGAGATCGAGATGCCCAGCCCGAAGACCAGGCCGATGGCGTAGGCGACGATCAGTTTCATGTCAGGCCCCCAAGACGTGACGGATGATGAAGACGGTCGCGGCCGTCGTCGCCATGAAGGTCAGGGTGGCGGCGATGGAGCGCGGGCTCAGCCGCGCCATTCCGCAGACGCCATGGCCCGATGTGCAGCCTGAGCCAAGCGCTGCCCCGAAGCCGACCAGCAGACCTCCGCCAATCAACATCGGCAGCGTCACCGGCACTTCGACGGCAACGCGGTTGCCCGTCAATGCCAGCAGCACGGGCGCAGTGACCATCCCTCCGACAAGCGCGGCGCGCCAGGCGAACTCGGATCCGTCCGAAGGCAGCAGCAGGCCGCCAAGGACCCCGGTGGCGCCCATGATCCGGCCGAGCAAGGCCATCAGCAGCACCGCCGCCGTGCCGATCAGCAGGCCGCCGCCCAGCGAGGGGAGCGGAGTGAACGCCGTCTCCATCTCAGCAATCCGAGCAGGTCTTGAGGCCGAGCAAGCGGTAGGCGGGGCAGAAACCGGTCACGGCTGTGGCGAGCATCACGATGCCGACCACGAGCGCGATCCAGTAGAGCGCCCCGGTCAGCCCGGCGAAGAACGCCAGCGCGAGCAGGACGAGGCCGGCGATGCCGCGCAGCGCGCGGTCGATGGTGCCTTCGTTGCGGGTCATGGTTTTTGTCCTCCTTTGGATCAAGCGGCGATCTTGGTCGTCACGGCGTCGATGCGGGCCATGAGCTGGCCCTTGTTCGCGGCGATGTCGGCGATGGTCAGGTCATCGAGCACGGCCATGAAGGCCGCCGTCGCCTCGCGCAGCTTGCGCGACAGGCGGCAGACGCCCAGCAGCGGGCAGGTGTTGGTCTCGGGGTTGAAGCACTCGACGAGATCGAGGTCGCCCTCGGTCAGCCGAACCACCTCGCCCACGGTGATTGTTTCTGGCGGACGGGCGAGCCGAAAGCCGCCGCCGCGCCCGCGCTGCGTCTCGAGATAGCCCTCGCGCCCGAGCTCGTGCACCGCCTTGACGATATTGGGTTTCTTCAGGCGGTGAACGCCGACGACGTCGTCCACGCGCACGAGGTCGGGGGCACGGAGCGCGGCGAGCTGCAGCGTCCGGAGTGCGTGGTTCGTATAGGCAGTCAGACGCATCGACCCGAGCTAGATCTGTTCCGATTACATATATCTATGATACATGTTAATGGTTGGGATTGGCAACCGTCGGACTGTCACGGTGAAATCACCATCCGGATCGGAAAAACCACACACGACTTCGAGGCCCACGCTAGCGAGGGACCCGTCGGCGTGCCCGTCTCGGCTCAATCGTCTGAGCCATGCTGCTGGTCCGTCCCCTTCTCAACTGCTCCGCCGGCTATGTTCGGATGGGACTTCACAGGTGGACTGAGCTACTCCCCGGACGTTGGATACTGACGGAAGCTACGATCTGAGGTCATCCTCGTTGTCGAGAAGGACACGGACGATATGGCGAAGAGAAAGCGGTACGCGGCCGCGGTCAAGGCGGAGGTCGCGCTCGAGGCACTGCGCGGCGAGCAGACGGTGGCCGAGCTGGCGGCACGGTTCGAGGTGCATTCGACGCTGATCCACCAGTGGAGTGAGCCGTTGTCCGCCATTGATGGTTTGGATGGCCCCGCTTGCGGCATCGCGATGTGCCGGGGTGGGGGCTGCGAAGCCTTCCACCACGGGGAGCCATCCATGGAGCAGCCTGTCACGATCGGCCTCGATCTGGCCAAGAGCGTCTTTCGGGTTCACGGCGTCAATGGGGAAGGGCGGGTCGTCGTCCGCCGCCAGCTGCGTCGGTCCCGGGTGCTGGGGGTCTTCAAGCGGCTGGAGCCGTGCCTCGTAGGGATGTAAGCGTCCTCCGGAGCGCACCACTGGGCGCGAGAGCTGACCGGGCTGGGCCATGAGGTGCGGCTGATGCCTCCGGCGTAGGTGAAGCCCTACGTGAAACGCGGGAAGACGGACGGTGAAGGGGACCGTGGCGCCAGTGGCGCCGCGAAAGCCTCGGAACGACGCCGAGGCGATCCGCGAGGCCGTCTCCCGGCCCACCAGGCGCTTCGTGCCGGTGAAGTCCGCCGAGCGGCAGGCGGCGCTCCCGGATCACAAGGCGCGGGATTTTCTCGCCCGCCGGCGGACCCAGACGGCGACCGCGATCCACGCGCATCTGTCGGAGTTCGGGATCGTCGTCGCGAAGGGCATCCCCAACCTGGACCGGCTGCTCGACGCCGCGTGCGACGTGCCGGAGGCGGCGCGCCCGGCGCTCGATCTGCTCGCCGGTCAGCTGCGCGACCTGGAGAAGCGGATTGACGCGGCGACGGCACGTGTCACCGCCGCCCAGAAGGTGGACCCGCTGGCGCGACGGCGGGCCACCATTCCCGGCCTCGGCCCGATCGCATCGTCTGCCTTCGCAGCCACCACGCCCGACGTCGCCGCCTTCCGCTCCGCCCGCGACTACGCGGCATGGCTCGGGCTGACGCCACGGGCCCATTCGTCCCGCTGCAAGGAGAGGCTGGGCCGGATCTCGAAGGCGGGGAACCGCTACCTGCGGCGGTTGCTCTATCTCGGGGCCATGGCCCGCATCAGCGCGAGGCGGGGTCGAGGCGCTTCGTCGACCGATGCCGCGCCCGACTGGCTTGACCGGATGCTCGCGAGGAAGCCGGTGAAGATCGTCGCCGTCGCGCTGGCCGCGCGCATGGCCCGGACGGTCTGGGCCCTCATCGCCCGCGGCGAGAGCTACCGGGCCGTGCCCGGCTGAGATCAAGATCGCAACCGGACCTGTCCGGCAGCCCCGAGACGGTGAGACGCTGCGTGAGGTGATGGCAGAGGCGGAGACAGGACGGATGGCGACACCCAGTTCGGACCGGTGCGGCGCAGACCGCGAGCCATTGATCGGGCTCCAACCGCTCCTGCGGACTTCATCAGGGTGCGCGGCACGACATGCCGCAGATCAGACGCCGTATACATGGCCGCGATCGACCAACAGCCAGACCCAAACGAAGCTCTTGCCAAGAGGCCATCCATACACGGTCCGAGGGCGATGGCGAGCGCGCTGCTTGAGGGGGCGTCCGGCGTGTTCGAGAAGGGCGCCGCGAGCAAGGCGCCCGA
>NZ_JYFE01000044.1 GCF_000877395.1 Jannaschia aquimarina
ATCGGACGGGGCGTCGAGCCCCGTCCGATCCGAGCCTCCGGCGGGGATATTTGAGAAGCAAAGAAGACAGGCGTCGAATGATCGACGGTAAGCCACCAAGTTTATGTCATGAGACATGCATGTTCGCGACATGCAATTAGGCTCTGCCTTACGCGAGGGCTTCTCTGATTGCACTGCGGAGGGCGGGGACCGTCTCTTGCTCGAACCAGGGATGCCTCTTGAGCCAGGCGGTGTTGCGCCAGGACGGGTGAGGAAGGCACCAGGTCCGGGGCGCGAGCTCGCGCCAGGCCCGAACCCGGTCGGTGACCCGGCCCTTTCCGAGGTGCCAGTCCTGCGAATAACCTCCGATCAGGAGCGTGACGGGCACGTCGCCGACATGGGCCAGCGCCTCATTCCGCCACATGGCGGCGCAGACCCGGGGCGGAGGAATATCGCCCCCATTCGCATCATAGCCTGGAAAGCAGAACCCCATCGGGACGATGGCGACCCTGTCCCTGTCCCAGAACGTATCGTCGTCGATTCCCATCCATGCCCGCAACCGCACGCCCGACGGATCGTCGAAGGGCTTGCCGGAGAGATGGGCGCGCATGCCCGGCGCCTGACTGGCGATGAGGACACGCGCGCCCGGACGGAACCAGACAACGGGCGCGGGCCGGTGTGCCGTCTGGGTGGCGGCGAAGCGATCGGCGCAGTGGCGGCAGGCGGCTATGCGATGGGGAACGGGAGCGTCAGGTTGAGGCAGGGCGTCTGGCATGACCGCCAGCTAGGGCCGCAAGGCGGCCCGCGCCAGTCCGGACGACCGGAAGATCACGCGTCGAGCGGAAGTTCGTCGGGCCAGACCACGAGACTTGCGCCGTTGGTCAGAGCGGTCTCTGCGGCGTCCCTGAGGGGGCCGGACTCGATCCCGCGCGCCCCGTTCGGGAGCGGTTTGGTCTGGAGGATACGGAGATGCTGCCAGCCATGGGCCTCTGCGGCTTCGTCCAAGAGATCGCGCGCCGCATCGGCGTCGTCGCCGGTGGTGAAGGCGAGCAATGCGTGGCGCGCGCCGGTGCGGTAGGGGGCGGGATCGGAGGCGATGGCCTGACCCACGAAGCAGAAGAGGCCGGGGTGGTTGGATGCGGGTTGCATGGTGCCTCGACTCGTTAACGTACTAGGTCTCAATGAGTTTAGAGCCGGCACGAGGATCGGCCAGCATCGACGGGGTAAACGATGTTTTTCGCCTGGAACGGATCCGGCTGGCCGATCCGGTTGCGGTTCCGTTCGCGGGATGCGAGGAAGGGTAAAGTGTTGTTTGGCACTCTGCCGCGGCGGCTGCCAAAAAAGCCCCGTTCCCCCGTTGACAGGTCCGTGCGGTCTTCCTAGCTAGCGCTGCGTTGGCACTTTCTTGCGGAGAGTGCCAGCTAGGGAGAAACACCAAGCTGTGAGGCTGACGATGGCTTTCAAACCGCTGCACGACCGCGTCCTGGTCCGCCGCGTCGAATCCGACGAGAAGACCAAGGGTGGTCTGATCATCCCCGACACCGCCAAGGAAAAGCCCGCCGAGGGTGAAGTCGTCGCCGTCGGCGCCGGCGCGCGCGACGAAGACGGCGATCGGATCGCCATGGACGTCAAGGCTGGCGACCGCATTCTGTTCGGCAAGTGGTCGGGCACCGAAATCACGATCGACGGCGAAGAGCTGCTGATCATGAAGGAATCGGACATTCTGGGCATCATCGAAGGTTCGGCCGCCGCCAAGGCCGCCTGAGACGAGATCGACTGAACGTCTGACCCGAAACAATTGAATTCAAGGAGAATATCATGGCCTCCAAGGACGTGAAATTCGACACCGACGCCCGCAATCGCATGCTGAAGGGCGTCAACATCCTGGCCGACGCCGTAAAGGTGACGCTGGGCCCCAAGGGCCGCAACGTCGTCATCGACAAGTCGTTCGGCGCGCCCCGGATCACCAAGGACGGCGTCACCGTCGCCAAGGAGATCGAACTCGAGGACAAGTTCGAGAACATGGGCGCTCAGATGGTGAAGGAAGTCGCTTCCCGCACCAACGACGAAGCGGGTGACGGCACCACCACCGCCACCGTGCTGGCCCAGGCCATCGTCAGGGAAGGCATGAAGTCCGTCGCCGCCGGCATGAACCCGATGGACCTCAAGCGCGGTATCGACATGGCCACCTCCAAGGTCGTCGAAGCCATCAAGGCTGCCGCCCGCGATGTGACCGACAGCGATGAAGTCGCGCAGGTCGGCACCATTTCGGCTAACGGTGAAGCCGAAATCGGCCGCCAGATCGCCGACGCGATGCAGAAGGTCGGCAACGAAGGCGTCATCACCGTCGAGGAGAACAAGGGCCTCGAGACCGAGACCGACGTGGTCGAGGGGATGCAGTTCGACCGCGGGTACCTGTCGCCCTATTTCGTAACCAACGCCGACAAGATGACGGCCGAGCTCGAGGATTGCATGATCCTCCTGCACGAGAAGAAGCTGTCGTCGCTGCAGCCGATGGTCCCGCTGCTCGAGTCCGTGATCCAGTCGCAGAAGCCGCTGCTGATCATCGCAGAGGACGTGGAAGGCGAAGCCCTCGCCACGCTGGTCGTCAACAAGCTGCGCGGTGGCCTGAAGATCGCCGCCGTCAAGGCGCCGGGCTTCGGCGATCGCCGCAAGGCCATGCTGCAGGACATCGCGATCCTGACGGGCGGCCAGGTGATCTCGGAAGATCTGGGCATGAAGCTCGAAAATGTGACGATGGACATGCTGGGCACCGCCAAGCGCATCTCGATCACGAAGGACGAGACCACGATCGTCGACGGCGCCGGCGAGAAGGCCGAGATCGAAGCCCGCGTGGCCCAGATCCGTCAGCAGATCGAGGAGACGACCTCGGACTACGACCGCGAGAAGCTGCAGGAGCGGGTCGCCAAGCTGGCCGGGGGCGTTGCCGTCATCCGCGTCGGCGGCATGACCGAGGTCGAGGTCAAGGAGCGCAAGGACCGTGTCGATGACGCGCTGAACGCGACCCGCGCGGCGGTCCAGGAAGGCGTCGTCGTGGGCGGCGGTGTCGCCCTTGTCCAAGGCGGCAAGTCGCTGGACGGCCTGAAGGGCGAAAACGCCGATCAGGATGCCGGTATCGCCATCGTCCGCCGTGCGATCGAGGCGCCGCTGCGCCAGATCGCCGAAAATGCGGGCGTCGACGGGGCCGTGGTCGCGGGCAAGGTC
Organism: Jannaschia aquimarina; assembly: GCF_000877395.1. Lineage (GTDB taxonomy): Bacteria > Pseudomonadota > Alphaproteobacteria > Rhodobacterales > Rhodobacteraceae > Jannaschia > Jannaschia aquimarina. Next base: position 3,205 of record NZ_JYFE01000044.1, read on the forward strand.
CGCGAGAGCGACGACGTGACCTTCGGCTTCAACGCGCAGACCGAAGAGTACGGCGACCTGTTCAAGTTCGGTGTCATCGACCCCGCCAAGGTGGTCCGCACCGCGCTGGAGGACGCCGCGTCCGTGGCCGGTCTGCTGATCACGACCGAAGCGATGGTCGCCGACAAGCCCGAGAAGCCGGGTGCCAATGCCGGTGCCGGTGGCATGCCCGACATGGGCGGCATGGGCGGCATGATGTAAGCCGGTCCACATGTATTGTCGGACGGGGCGCCTTCGGGCGCCCCGTTTGCGTTGGTGACGGCGCGTGGCGGGTGATCGCGCCTCGTATGTCGGGCGGCTGGGATCTTTGGCCTTTGTGGTCCGCCCGGGTCTTCGGATCTGTCCGCCTCGCGTGCCTGCCAGGCTTCACGGGCGGGCGGCCGGCTATGCAGATCCGGATTCACGCCCGGATCCGCGGGCCCGCGCGGGCCTTGGGTCAGCCGCTGACCTGCTCTCTCAGGATGGCGACCGTCAACGAGATCATCAGATAGATCGCGCCGAAGATGAGGAAGGCCAGAACCGTGTTCTCGAACGCCTTGGGATAGGTCGGCTGGTCCGGCGGGACGGGGGGGCGCGATGTCGAAAGGTAGCGGACCTGACGGTTCGCTTCGATCCGGGCGGTCTCAAGCTGCTGGGCCGCCTGCTGCAGCAGGAGCTGGCGCGTCTGGAGGTCCATCTGTGCGACGCCGAGTTCGGCGGTCACCCGCGCGAGTGACGCGGCATCGGTTCCGGCGTCGGTCAGCCCTTCGCGCAGGCGTGCCAGCTCCTGATCGAGTTGGGCGATGCGGGACCGGGCGATATCGACCCGGGTCTGGTTCGGCCTCCGGTTGGCGAGGAGTTCGTCGAGGCGCAGTCGCTCCTCCCGGAGCTGGGTCTCGATGGTGCCGATCTGCCCGTAGGCATTCGACAGCTCCGCCTCGGCAGAGACGACGCCGAGTTGTTCCTGCAACTGGACCACGCGGGATTGCGCTTCGAGCATCTTGCGCTCCGCTTCCTCGAAGCTGTCGGAGGCGCCTTCCATCTGGTCGCCCCGAAGGCGCGCCGTCAGCTGGTCGACGCGTTCCTCGGCATAGTCGATGAGCGATTGACTGAACCGGGCCGACACCGTCGGATCGGCCGCGACGACCTCCAGTTTCACGACCCCTTCGGTGGGGTCGTAGCCGATCTGGACCATATCGGTGTAGAGCTCGTAGCCCTGTTCCCGCGTCGCGTCCGTATCCAGGCGTTGCAGCGGGTCGATGTCCGGGTCCGAGAAATGGGCGCGGAACCCCAGATCTTCGTCGAGTCGGCGATAGGCCTCTCGCGAGAGGAGGTAATCCTGCACCGCGATGCTGTCCTGCTGGCTCGCCAGCCCCGTCCCGGCGAAGAGTCCACCGAGATTCGCGCCCCCCGCCGCCAGATCCGCCTGCTGGATGATGAAGGTCGAATTCGTCGCGTACATCGGCGTCGCGATGACGTTGTAGTAATAGCCCGCGATCGCGGTCGGCAGACCGACGAAGAAGGCAAGGCGGACGCCCAGCAGCGCGAGCCTGCGACGGCGGCGGCGGACGATGTCGCGCTGGATCTCCATGATCTCGGCCGCGCGGCCGGCATCGTCGAGCGGCGCATCGGTCGGCATCGCGGGGGCGGGCGCCTCGCGCCGCGCTGCGGGGACGCCGGCCGCGCCCTCGTCCGGGGCGTTCGGCACGAGTTGCAGCATGTTCGCCCGCTCGAACGGGTCGATGCCGCGTTCACGAAGTTGGCGGACTGCGTCGAGGTCCGAGGCGGCCTTGATCCCGTGCTTTTGCGCGATCCGGCGGGCCATGCGCAATTGCCGGCCGGTCAGCGCCTCGGTCGTGGGATCGGGGTCGGTCGCGGGCGCCGTAGCTGGTGCGGACGTGTCTTGCACCGCAGGCGCCGAGGGTGCCGCGGCGATGGCGGTGGACGGGGCGAAGGACTGCCCCGGCCGGGTCCGGAACGCCCGCGCCCTAGGATGCATAGTCATAAAGCCTCCGCGCCTCTTCGAGGCTGTCGAAGTGGTATAGCCGCCCGTCGCGCAGGACCGCCGCGCGGTGCGCGAAGCGTTCCAGGATCTCGGGCTTGTGGCTGACGATCACAACGGTCGACCGCTTGAGCCGTTCCCGGAGGAGTGAGCCCGCCTTGCGGTTGAATTCCACATCGGTGGTCGCGGGCATCCCCTCGTCGATGAGGTAGATGTCGAAGTCGAGCGCGAGCAGAAGGGCAAAGCTGAACCGGGCGCGCATGCCTTGACTGTATGTGGCCACCGGCATCTCGAAATATTCCTCGATCCCGCAGAGCCAGCGGCAGAACGCCTCCAGATAGTCGGGGTCGAGGTCGTAGAGCGTGGCGATGTAGCGCGCGTTCTCCTTGGCGGATTGCTTGGAATTGACGCCGCCCATGAAGCCCAGCGGGAAGGACACGCGGGAGGTTCGGGTGATCGACCCCTCATCGGGCTTTTCGAGACCGGCCATCATGTTCACCAGCGTCGTCTTGCCGGTGCCGTTCGGCGCGAGGATACCGAGCGATTGCCCCTCTTCCACCCGGAAGGACGCATTGTGCAGAATCACCTTGCGGCGTTGTCCGGTCCAGAAGGACTTGGAGACGGTATCGAACTCGATCATGAACGGGGCATCGGCCCTATACTAACCACATTTCGGCCTGCGGATCCTGCATACGCTAGGCGGTGGGTCCTGATAATACCTTAATGCGGCATCAATAGGAGCCGAAGGCGATGGATCGTCGCGCCGGACGGGCCTGGGCGACCGACCTATCCAGGTTGTTTCTGCACCCGCGTCAGCTTGCCAGCGATGATCGATATGATCGCCGCCCCGAAACTGAAGAGAGCGCCCATCTTCGCCGCATCCTGCACGGGGCCCGGGTCGAAGGCGACAGAGGCCACGAAGAGCGAGACGGTGAAGCCGATCGCGGCGACGCAGCCGATCACGAAGAGGTCAATTGTCCGCATCCCCATCGGCAGGCCCAGCCGCAGCGTATGCGCGCCGATATAGCCGAAGAGCATGACACCGACCGGCTTGCCGATGATGAGGCCCGCGAGGACGAGCCAGGTCGGCTCTCCGATGGCGGAGAACTCGACGCCCGCATTCAGGAGGCCGAAGAAGAACAGGACGATCTCGACCGGGTGCTTGAGCAGATGCTCGGTGTGGTTGAGCAGGTCGGTCAGGTATTGCTCGGCCTCGGCGAAGATGCCGAAGGCGCGGTCCGCATGGGGCAGGGTGGGCACGATCGGCAGAAGGCCGAGCGCCGGGTGCAGGCCCGCCTGAGCGAAGCCGTACCACGACAGGGCACCGGCGATGAGGTAAGGCCAGAACGACAGCTTCTGGCGGACCCAGGTGGATTTGGTCCGGATCTGGTCGCCCCGGTCGAGGCGGCGGGGCAGCCAGTTGAAGAGCACAAAAACGCCGACCGCCGCCGCCAGCGACAGAAGCAGCCAGAGCGGCGCGAGGTCCCCTTCGGGGTAGAAGACGGCAAGGATGATAAGGCCCGCCGCGTCGTCAGCGATGGCGAGCAGCAGCAGGAACCGCACAGCCGGGTGACCGGCGCCGAAGACGAGGCGGCCGACCAGATAGCTGAACGCGATGTCGGTCGCGGTGGGGATGGCCCAGCCATTGGCGACGGCGTTGAAGGTATCGGAGCCGAGGACGGCGGCCAGGCCCAGATAGACGGCGACCGGGCCGATCATTCCGCCCGCCGTCGCAAAGAGCGGGGTCGCCGCCTTCTTGCCGCGCAGCGAACCATTTTCGAGGATGACGGCCTCCCAGACCTCCTTGGCGGCGATGGCGAAGAAGAAGGCCATCAGGATGTCGTTCACGAGATAATGGACCGTCAGGACCTTGTGCGTCTCGGAATGGCCGAACATCTCGACGTCGAGATGGTGAAGCTCCATCGTCTCGACCCAGTGATGGTGGGTGTAGCCGATGAAGTCGTTGAACCAGAGCGGATACTCGACCAGCAGGTGATAGCTGTGCGCATCGGTATTGGCCCAGATCAGCGCGATGGACGCGCCGAGGATCAGGAGCAGCGAGTAGTTCGTCACGAAGTTCCAGACGCGATACATCCTGTCCCCCGGCCTGTGATTCCGTTCGGCTTAGGGGAAGGGACCAAGCGGGGCAACAGCACCAAAGGCTGCTGCGGTCCTGCTGTGGACCGGCGGCGACGCCTCGGGATGGGCGACCGGCCGCCTCGCGCGTTCAGCCGGGGGTTGCCCGGCTTCACGTGTAGGGTATGTGCGGAGCATCAAGGACGGAGGCCCGAATGAAGCCGCAGACTGACGTTACGCCGAACACCTGGGCCTTTCTGCGCGATCCGATGATCGCGCCCACGGGGTTCCGCGAATACGACGCGCGCTGGAAATATCCCGACGCGATCAATCTGCCGGGGGTCACGGCGCTGGGTCTCGGGCTGGGCACGCAGATGCACGCGCGGGGGATCGAGCCGCGCATCGCGGTCGGCAACGATTACCGAGACTACTCGCTGGCCATCAAGCAGGCGCTGATCCTCGGGCTGACGCAAGCGGGCGTGCATGTGCAGGATATCGGACCAGCGATCACGCCGATGGCGTATTTCTCGCAATTCCACCTCGACGCGCCTGCCGTTGCGATGGTCACGGCCTCGCACAACCCGAACGGCTGGACGGGCGTGAAGATGGGCTTTCAGCGGCCGCTGACCCATGGCCCCGACGAAATGGCCGAGCTGCGCGACATCGTGTTGCAGGGGCGCGGCGAGGCGCGCGACGGTGGCCGGTGGGAGCGGGTCGACGGCGTGATGGAGGCCTATCTCGACGATCTGGTCGGGGACTTCCGCATGTCGCGGCCGCTCAAGGTGGTCTGCGCGGCGGGTAACGGGACCGCCGCCGCCTACGGCCCCGAGGTTCTGCGCCGCATCGGGGTCGAGGTCGTCGAGAGCCATTGCGAGCTGGACTACACCTTCCCGCATTACAACCCGAACCCCGAAGCCATGGAGATGCTCCACGACATGGCGGATTCCGTGCGCGCGTCGGGTGCGGATCTGGCGCTTGGGTTCGACGGCGACGGGGATCGATGCGGCGTGGTGGACGATGAGGGAGAGGAGATTTTCGCCGACAAGGTGGGCGTCATCATGGCGCGGGACCTGTCGGCGCTGCATCCGGGTTCGACCTTCGTGGCCGACGTCAAGTCGACGGGGCTTTTCGCCTCCGATCCGGTGCTGAAGGAGAACGGCGCCAAGGCCGATTACTGGAAGACCGGGCACAGCCACATGAAGCGCCGCGTCCACGAGATCGGCGCATTGGCGGGCTTCGAGAAGTCGGGCCACTACTTCCTGGCCGAACCCGTGGGGCGCGGCTACGACGACGGGATGCGGGTCGCCGTCGAGATCTGCAAGCTGATGGATCGGAACCCCGACAAATCCATGAGCGATCTGCGCAAGGCGCTGCCCACGGTCTACAACACGCCGACCTTGTCACCGCATTGCCCCGACGAGGAGAAGTACGACACGCTTCAGCGCATCGTCGACCGGATCGTCCCAATGAAGGGCGAAGGGTCGCTGGGTGGGCAGAAGATCGTGGATGTCGTGACGGTGAACGGTGCGCGCGTGATGCTCGAGAATGGCGGCTGGGGCCTCGTCCGAGCGTCATCGAATACGCCGAACCTGGTCGTGGTTTGCGAATCGCCCACCTCGAAGGAGGAGTTGCGCGCCATCTTCGACGATCTGGACGCCATCATCCGGCATGAGCCGAATGTGGGCGATTACGACCAGGCGTTCTGATGTTCGAAGCCGGCATGGTTGTGGGCGCGCTGGTGGCGACGGCGGTCGCGTGCCTGGTGCTTTGGGGTCTCTTGCGTCTGGCCTTCCGCCTGGGGCGGATCCGTGCGGTCTGGGTCGTCGCGGTGCCATTGGGGGCGCTGATCCTCTACGGGGCGGCGATGCTGGGATGGTCACTGATCTCTCCCACGCCGGTAGAGGTCGATGGCGTGGCAATCCCGGCTTCGGCCTTCCGCACGCAGAGCCTGCTGAACTTCGCGACGCTCTGCGCGCTCTTTGCCGTGCTGGTCACGACGACTCTGCGATTGAGACGGCGGAACGCCGAACCATGATCCGCCGGGTTCTGTCCATGCTGGTCCTGATCGTCGTCTGTGCGGGGGGACCGGCTTTCGCCCAGGACGCGCCGTCTCAGCCGTCGGGCGCGATCGCGGTGGGCGAGGGCGGTCAGACCGATGCCGCCATCGAGGCGCGGATCGAGGGGATCATCGCCCAGCTCGACGGCTACGAGACGGTCGATATCGCCGTGCGCGAAGGGATCGTCACCTTTACTGGAGAGGTGCTGGATGGCGCCTCCATCGACCGGCTGCAGGAGATCGCGGCCCGGGTGGAGGGCGTCGTCGCCATCGAGAACGAAGTGGTCGAGACGACGGAGGTGGTCGAACGTCTGGACCCCGTGCTGGACCGCTTCCGCAACCGTCTGGCGCAGGCGGTCAACTACCTGCCGTTGGTGGCGGTCGCCTTGATGGCGGGGATACTGGTGATAACCGCCGGGATCCTGCTGGTGCGGTGGGAGGCGCCCTGGCGCCGGATCGCGCCGAACGCCTTCATCGCCGAGATCTACCGGGTGATCGTCCGGCTGGTCTTCGTGCTGGCCGGGATCGTGGTGGCGCTGGATATCCTGAACGCGACGGCGGTGCTGACGGGTCTTCTGGGTGCGGCGGGGATCGTGGGCCTGGCGGTGGGCTTCGCGGTGCGGGACACGGTCGAGAATTTCATCGCGTCGGTGATGCTGTCCCTGCGCCAGCCGTTCCGTCCGAACGATTTCGTCGAGATCGAGGGCAATATGGGGACGGTCATCCGCCTGACCAGCCGCGCGACGATCCTGCTGGATCCGGATGGCAACCATGTGCGCCTGCCGAATGCGACGGTCTTCAAGGCGCGGATCCTGAACTACACGCGCAATGCCGAGCGGCGTTTCGGTTTCCTGCTGGGGATCGACCCGGCCGACGACGTCGCCGAGGCCAAGCGCATCGGCCTCGAAGTCCTGGATGGGCTGGAGTTCACGTTGGACGCGCCGCCTCCACAGGTCTGGATCAAGGATGTGGGCGCCTCGACGGTCGATATGGAGTTCTATGCCTGGCTCGATCAGCGCGAGGCGGATTTCATGGTCGCGCGCTCCGAGGCGATCCGTCTGGTCATGGCCGCGCTGACCGAAGCCGGCATCGGTCTGCCGGAGCCGACCTACCGCCTGAATATACAAGGGGGCGGTCTGCCGGTCGTGGACCTGCCGGATGCAAAGGGCCGACCCACGGAGCTGGTTGCGACCGAGGGAGAGCCGGAGCCGCGAGAAGTGCCCCCCACGGATCCGGCCGAGGTGCGTCCCGTCCGGGCGGTCGAGGAGATCGTGGAGCAGGAGCGCCGCGAGAAGATCGGAGACGACCTCCTGAGCGAGCGGGCGCCGGAAGAGTAGGCCGGTCCATGAGAAAATCTTGGGACAAACGCGCGACGATCTCGTTTTGCGAATGGCCCCAAGAGACGTAGATGGACTTCAGCGAATGGAGGATCGCGAAGGGCTGGGCCCGCAGCGATCCTCTGTCAGCCTGTTCCGTTCCGCGCGGTTCCCCGTGCAACCTCGAAATGACTGGGCCCTGCCTGTTTCAGGCAGAGCCCTTTTTTTACTTCTCGGGCAAGGGGATGTGCTCGTTCGTATCGCCGGGGGGCAACTGGAAACGTCCATGTGCCCAGTCGCCCGCGCGCCACGCTTCCTTGGCGGCTTCGATCCGCTCTTTCGAGGAGGCGACGAAGTTCCACCAGATGTAGCGAGACCCTTCGAGCGTGTCGCCGCCCAACAGCATGACCCGCGCGCCATCGGCGCCCGCCTTGAGGGAAACCGGGTCGCCGGGACGGAAGACCATCATGCGGCCCGCTTCGAATGTCTGGCCCGCGACGCTGACCTCGCCTTGCAGGACGTAGACACCGCGATCCTCGTGATCGTCGGGCAGGGGGATCGCCGCGCCCGCCTCCAGGAGGGCGTCGGCGTAGAACGACCGGGAGGGCGTCTGCGCCTCCGTCCGCTCTCCGTAGGCGTCGCCGAGGACGAGGCGAACCTGCTTGCCCTCGCCGTCGAGGACCGGAAGCTCTGCCTTGGGGACGTGGAGGAAATCGGGCGCCGCATCCTCGTGATCCTTGGGAAGCGCCATCCAGGTCTGGATCCCGAAGAGCGATTTCTCCTGCTGGCGGTAATCACCGTCCGCCCGCTCGGAATGGGTAATTCCGTATCCCGCGGTCATCAGATTCACGGCACCCGGCTCGATCCACTGATCGGTGCCGAGCGAATCCCGATGGTGGATCTTGCCGTCCAGGAGATAGGTCACCGTGCTGAGCCCGATATGGGGGTGCGGGCGAACGTCGATGCCTTCGCCGGTCAGGAACTCGGCAGGTCCCATCTGGTCGAAGAAGATGAACGGTCCGACCATCTGCCGCTTGGGCGCGGGCAGGGCGCGGCGCACTTCGAAGCCGCCGAGGTCGCGGGCCCGGGGAACGATGACCGTTTCGATGGCATCGACTTCGTCGCCGGTGGGGCAATGAGGATCGAGGGCGGGGTTCCAGCTCATGGCGTGTCTCCTTCGGTTGGACCGAAGATAGGAGCCGGGGGCCGCAATGTCCTGCCACAGGAGCGCACGGCTCCGGTGCGCGGGTTCAGGTACGGGCGCAGAACCTGTGGACGGCCAGAGCGAGCCGCGCGAGTTCGGCCGCTTCGTCCTCGGGGAGGCGGCCGTTGAGGCGGTCGTGGGCCTCCATGAGGAGCGCCGAGGCGATATCGACCGACAGCCAGCCGGCGTTTTCCGGCGATCCGGCGGAGGCCGTCTCGATCGCTTCGTCGAGGGCGCGGCGCAAATCGAGCGAGTCGGCCAGCGTCCCCACCGGCGCGCGCGGGATCTTCGTCGGATCGGCGTTCATGGAAATACCCGTGTGTTGAAACATCTGTCCGTCCTATGCGGTAGGCGGTCACGTCGTGACGCGACCGCTATCCGCTCGTCGGGAGGGAGTCTTGTCCCGTAACCGCGTGACACATCGTCAATTACGCGTAACCAGCCCGTTCCCGAGCGCTTTGATTGCCGCGGTCGTGCGGTCCGACACTTCGAGTTTTTCGAAGATCCGGCGGACGATGGTATCGACCGTGTGCCGCGAGACATGAAGGATGTCGGCGATCACGCCGTTCGACTTGCCGCGCGCGATCCAGCTCAGCACTTCACGCTCGCGCCGGGACAGATCGCGCAGCCCATCGAGCTCGGGGACCAGTTCGCAGTAACGCAGATGGGCGATCTGCGCGGCGCATTGCAGCGCGAAGATCTGGGCCGTCGAGAGGTCGGGCCGTGGGCCGCCGAATCCGAGGCCGACATAGCCATTGCGCAGACCGGGGCCATGGACCTGCACACTGAGGCCATCGCCGAAATCGGCGTCCTCCAGTTCCCTTATCATGCGATCTTCGGTGTGGGTCAGGTCGACGAGATCGCGGATGTCCTTCCAGAAGAACGGCTTGGCAGTGCGGGCCGACAGCGCAACGATCGGATCGTGATCGACGAGGTTGTGTTCGACGTAATGCTCGACCCAGCTTTTCGGAAAACCATGCGCCATGACCGCCTGACGTTCGGCAACGTCGGCTGTCTCTGGATCGATTCTGTGATAGCTGACCAGAGGCACGCCGTGGTCAGCGTAAAAGGCGACCATGCGATCCCAGAGATCGCAGGGGTCTTCTATTTCCGCCACGGCGGCGGAGAACTCGTCCAAGCTAACGTCCCACACGGTCGTGTCCCCCGCGGTGGGTTGGTGGGTGGTGAGGGGCTCGAACCCCCGACCCTCTCGGTGTAAACGAGATGCTCTACCAACTGAGCTAACCACCCTTGCCTCCGGTCTGTAAACAATGATCCGCGGGGCGCGCAACCTTGCCGCAGGCCGGGTGCTCGCCTATCCCGGCCGGACAGCCCCGACGCAGAGGTCCGCCATGTCCGCCCCGATCCATCCAGACTTGGCCGCCGCCATCGGGAACACGCCCCTGATCCGTCTCAAAAAGGCGAGCGCGGAGACGGGATGCGAGATCCTGGGCAAAGCGGAATTCCTGAACCCAGGGCAGTCGGTGAAGGACCGCGCGGCTCTCTACATCATTCGGGATGCGGTCGCGCGGGGGGAGTTGCGCCCCGGCGGTACGATCGTGGAGGGCACCGCGGGGAATACCGGCATCGGGCTGGCGCTGGTCGGCGCCTCGATGGGGTTCAAGTCGGTAATCGTCATCCCCGAGACCCAGAGCCAGGAGAAGAAGGACATGTTGCGCCTTGCGGGTGCGCAACTGGTGGAAGTGCCCGCGGCCCCCTACCGCAATCCGAACAATTACGTGCGCTATTCCGGGCGATTGGCGGAGGCGCTGGCCCGGACGGAGCCGAAGGGCGCCATCTGGGCCAACCAGTTCGACAACGTGGCCAACCGGCAGGCCCATATCGAGACGACCGGCCCCGAGATTTGGGAGCAGACGGGCGGCAAGGTCGACGGCTTCATCTGTGCCGTCGGGTCCGGCGGGACGCTCGCGGGGGTGGCGCAGGCGCTGCAACCGAAGGGCGTGAAGATGGGGCTGGCCGACCCGATGGGCGCGGCGCTCTACAGCTTCTACACAGAAGGCGAGTTCAAGTCGGCGGGCGGCTCGATCACCGAAGGGATCGGGCAGGGCCGGATCACGGCCAACCTCGAAGGGTTCACGCCTGATTTCGCCTGCCAGGTCTCCGACGAGGAGGCCCTGCCGATCGTCTTCGACCTGCTGTCGGAGGAAGGGCTTTGCCTCGGTGGATCCTCCGGGGTGAATGTCGGCGGTGCGATCCGCATGGCGCGCGAGATGGGGCCGGGCCACACCATCGTGACGATCCTGTGCGACTATGGCACGCGCTATCAGTCGAAGCTTTTCAACCCGGACTTCCTGCGCTCCAAGGGCCTGCCGGTACCAGGCTGGATCGAGGATAGCCGGGAGATGCCCGAGGTCTTCGAATGACCAAGGCTCTGTTTCTGGCGGATCCCTACCTCAAGACGGCGACGGCCCGGGTTTCGGGCCTCACGGAGGAGGGGGGCCTCGTCCTCGACCGGACCATCTTCTACGCGCGGGGCGGCGGGCAACCGGGCGATAGCGGCAAACTGGGATGGGACGGTGGCGAGATCGCCATAGCGGAGACGGTGAAGGGAGACGGCGGGGCCATCGTCCACCTGCCGGCCGAGGTGGCGCCGCTGCCTCCGGTGGGCGCCGAAGTCGAGTTGCGGCTCGATTGGGACCGGCGCCATCGCCACATGCGGATGCACACCGCCCTGCACCTTCTTTCGGTCGTCGTGCCATTGCCGGTGACGGGCGGGCAGATCGGTGCGGAGAAGTCCCGGCTGGATTTCGACATGCCCGACCTCCTACACGAGCGGGAGTTCATACAGGCGCGGATCGGTCAGTACGTGGACGGCGATCATCCCGTGACGTCGGACTGGATCACAGAGGCGGAACTCGACGCCAATCCGGGCTTGGTGAAGACGCTGTCGGTCCAGCCGCCCCGCGGGGCGGGACAAATCCGGCTGGTCCGCATCGGCGGCGGCGAGACACCGGTTGATCTGCAGCCCTGTGGCGGGACGCATGTGCGGTCGACCGCCGAGATCGGGACGGTTCAGGTGGGCAAGATCGAGAACAAGGGCAAGGCGAACCGCCGGATCTCGATCACGCTGGGCTGAGGGGCAATCGACCGCGCATTTCGCGTGGTCCGGCTCGTGATGGGGCAGCTACAGGGCGAAGGTGACGAGCCATGTCACGCTGAGCGCCGCGATCAACGCGCCCCCGGCGATATGCAGTCCGGCGGAGACGAGGCGCAACTCTCCGCCGGACGCGCCGATCACGGCGAAGCGGCGTGCCGCGACGCCGGACCAGGCCACCGTCAGGTTGAAGGCCGCCGACCCGAGCCCCATCGCGACGACGGCCAGCGCGCCGATCCAGAAGATCTCGAAGCGCAGCGCGATGGCCAGCACGAAGAGCGCGCCGGTGCAGGGCCGGATCGCGACGCTTCCGATCAGGAGGAGGGCGTCCTTGCCGCTCGAGAGCGACGCCGTCTCTTCGAGCGTCGGGCCGTGGGCATGTCCGCAGGAGGTGCAGGGCTTCGCCGCAGGGGCGCGCCACAGCCGAAGGCCGCGGAAGATCAGATAGCCGCCGATGGCCGCGATCGCCACATAGCTTGCCGGGGCGAGCCACGCGTCGGCCACGTCTCCCATCGTGCGTGCGCCAAGACCGAGCAGGACCGCCAGCGCTCCGACGAGCAGGATCGCCGAGGCCGCTTGCGCCAAGCTCGCAGCGAGGGTCAGCCACGTCATCCGCCGGAGCGTCGCACCGGACGCCAAAGCCGCACCGCCCAGCAGCACCTTGCCATGGCCCGGCCCAAGGGCATGGACGAAGCCGTAGAGCGCCGTGGCGGAACACAGGGCCCAGACCGCCGCGGGCTCTCCGGCCTGGGCCGCGCGGAGGGCACGGGCCATCGCGTCCTGGAATTCCCGCTGGCCCGTGACGGCCCAATGCAGGACCGCCGGCCAGGGAACGAACTGCCAGGCGGCCAGACCGCCCGCCAGCACCAGCAGAAACGGGATTGCCGGTTTCAGCCGCATGTCAGCGTCACGCGGTCTGCGAAAAGGGCGCCGACATTTTCCTGCTCGGGCGTTTCCTCGCGCGACAGGGCGGCGAGTTTGACCTGCAATTCGGCCGTCGCCTCGTCGGGTTCGAACGGGATCACCTCTGCACGGCACGGGCCCGGCGTCTCGTCCTCCAGCGGAAGGATCGTGTAGGCATAGTAGTAGATCGGATCGTAAAGGCGCAGGAGCGCGCCGTCGGGATCCGAGACAATTTCGGCGAGGGGCAGGTCGAACGCGACCGAGATCAGATCGTCCTCCATCCACGCCTCGGCATTCAGCGGACGCGCGACGGGAACGATTGCGCCGTCGACCTCCAGATAGACGTCGCCGTTATATTCCGGCGGCCAATCGGTCTCTCCGGCTGCGATCGCGGCGCGGTCGGCATCGTCGAGTTCACCGTCGCGGTCCTTGTCGAGATCCAGCGTGTCGAACAGGAAGAGGCTGGTGAGCGCGTCGTAGGTCCAGGTGATCCGAAGGCCGGTCAGCTGCCCGTCGTCGTCGAAGATGAATCCCGTCCGCGCGTCGACGAAGACGTGTGGATGAGCCACGGCATGGTGGCCGAGGCTCATCAGAGCGGTCGTCAGGACGGAGAGAAGCATGCGGCGCATCGCAATCCGTCTACCGTGTCACAGGCAGCCTGCAAGCGTCTCGGCGAGATTTCGCATAAGCTGCGGATAGAGCGCGGGGCCGGGCTCCAGGTCCGATCCGAGCGGATCGAGCACGCCGGTAGAGGCATCGGTCCCAACCATCACGGTGGCGACCATCTGGGCGTTGAATTGCGGCTCGGCGAGCACGCAGTCGATGCCCTCGTCCCGGATCCGGGTCTGTATCTCGGCGATCCGTGCGGGGCTTGGATCGGAGGCGTCCGAGATCGAGATCGCCCCGGCGGCCGGGATGTCGAAGGCGGTCTCGAAATACTGGTAGGCGTCGTGGAAGGCGATGAAGCGGCCCTCGCGCACGGGTTCGAGGATCGCTGCGATTTCGGTCTTGAGGGTTTCGATCTCGGCGCGGCCGGCTTCTGCGTTCGCAAAGTAGGCGCCCGCATTGGCCGGATCGGCGACGGAAAGCCGACCCGCGATGACGTTCAGCCAAGTCGCCGCATTGTCGGGCGAAAGCCAGGCATGGGGGTCATGCGCACCGTGGCCGTGATCATGGTCATGGTCGTCGTGAGCATGTTCGGCGTGGTCGTGGTCATCGTGGTCGTGCGCCTCGGCATGATCGTGGTCATGATCTTCGCTGCCGTGGTCGTCATCGCCGTGGGAATGGGCCTCGAAGAGCGCGTTCTCGCGAAAATCCAGAAGCGTGACGCCGTCCGCGTCGAGAAGGCTCACATGGGCGGCATCGCCTGCAAGGCTTTCGAGCGGGTCTTCGAGCCAGGGCGTAAGGTCTTCGCCGATCCAGACCACGACCTCGGCCTCCTGAAGCGCGGCGGCTTCCGAGGGGCGGAGCTGGTATTCATGGGGACTGGCACCGGGGGGGATGATCAGGTCCGGCTCGCCCACGCCCTGCATCACGCGGGCCACGAGGGAATGGACCGGAGCGATATCGACCGCCACGCGGGGAATTTCGGCGGACGGGGCCGTGGCGGTGGCGAGGACGAGCGGGACGCTCAGAAGGATTCTGGACATGGGATATCCTGCGTGATCTTGTAACAATACGCCGGATAGATGATATAAGGTAACATGACAAGCGCCCGAAACCCCGTACCGGATCCATCGGCGATCGGCTTCGCAGCCCATGACCACGCGGATTGCGTGGAGACTGCGATCGCGGCAGCCGAGGCGCGCTGCGCGGCGGAGAAGCTGCGCCTGACACCGGTCCGCCGGCGCGCGTTGGAGATCCTGTTGCAGGAGCACCGGGCCATGGGGGCTTACGCCGTCCTCGAAAAACTCAACGAGAGCGGGTTCGGCTCTCAGCCGCCGGTCGCCTATCGCGCGCTCGACTTCCTCGTCGCGCACGGGTTCGCCCACAAGGTCGAGCGCCTCAATGCCTTCGTCGCCTGCACCCGCCCCGGAGAAAGCCACGCCCCGGCCTTCATGATCTGCCGCATTTGCGCGGCGGTCGCTGAAGCGGGGGCGACCGTTGCGCCGGATGCCTTGGGAGAAGCAGCGGAGGCCAGCGGCTTCACTATCGAGCGGACCGTGGTGGAGGCCGAAGGGATCTGCCCGGCCTGTTCAGAGAAGGCCGACGCATGAGTCTTGTCACGGTCGAGAACCTGACCGTCGGATATGGCGGCAAGGCGGTGGTGCGGCACGTGGATCTTCGTGTCGATCCCGGTGAGATCGTCACGATCGTCGGGCCGAACGGATCGGGCAAGACCAGCCTGTTGCGCGCCGTCATCGGAGCGTTGAAGCCGACCGAGGGCCGCATCCGGAGCAAACCGGGGCTGCGTGTCGGATACGTACCCCAGCGCCTGCATATCGATCCGACCCTGCCGATCACGGTAGAGCGGTTCCTGCGCCTGCCCGGCGGCGCTACCCGCGATGCGTGCCGGAATGCGCTGGAGCAAGCCGGTGCGCCGGATCTGTTGCAAAGTCAGATGTCAGGCCTCTCCGGCGGGCAGTTCCAGAGGGTCTTGCTAGCGCGTGCTTTGATGAACCAGCCTGAGTTGTTGCTGCTGGACGAGGCGACGCAGGGGCTGGATCAGCCCGGTTCGGCCGCGTTCTACCGGCGCATCGAGGCGGTCCGGGCGGAGACGGGATGCGCCGTTCTGATGATCTCGCATGAGCTGCACGTCGTGATGAGTGCGTCCGACCGGGTGATCTGTCTCAACGGCCACGTCTGCTGCGAGGGGACGCCCGCAGTCGTGGCTTCGGCGCCGGAGTATCGCGCGCTGTTCGGCACCGGAACAGGCGGTGCGCTGGCGCTCTACCGGCACGACCACGACCATGACCACGATCACGGTCGAGCGACCGAGGCGGCCGAGTGATGCTGGATTTCATGCTGGGCGACTTCATGGTCCGCGCGACGCTGGCGGGGGTCGGTGTGGCGGTTGCGGCGGCCCCGCTCGGGTCTTTCGTGGTCTGGCGCCGGATGGCCTATTTCGGAGACGCGACAGCCCATGCCGCGATCCTGGGCGTGGCCCTGTCACTGGCCTTCTCGATGTCGATCTTCGTCGGGGCGGTCGTGGTGGCACTGGCGATGGCCCTGCTGGTTTCGTCGCTGACGGGGCGGGGCTATGCGATGGACACGCTGCTGGGCGTGCTGGCCCATTCGGCGCTGGCCTTCGGACTGGTGGCGGTGTCGTTTCTGTCGGGCATCCGGATCGACCTGATGTCCTATCTCTTCGGCGACATTCTTGCGGTCTCCCGGGAGGACCTCGCTGTGATCTGGGGCGGCGCGGCCCTTGTAGTCGCACTGATCGTGTGGCGGTGGTCGGCACTCTTGACGGCCACCCTGAATGAGGATCTCGCCCATGCCAGCGGCGTCGACCCCCGGCGCGAGCAACTGATCCTGACGCTCGCCCTCGCGATCACGGTGGCGGTGGCGATCAAGGTCGTCGGGGTCCTTCTGATCGCGGCCATGCTGATCATCCCCGCCGCCGCGGCCCGGCCTCTTGCCCGGACGCCCGAAAGCATGGCGCTCATCGCGGCGGCCATCGGGGTTCTTGCGGCCATCGTGGGATTGCGCGGATCCTACCTGCTGGATACGCCATCCGGTCCGACCATCGTCTGCGCCGCCGCGATCGCTTTCGCCGCGACCTCCCTCTTTCGCCGGCGCGGCGCCTAGCCGCATTTCGGCGTCATCCGGGCGTTACGTGACCCGCCTAGCACAGCCGCGTGGGGTCGGCCGGATCATCGGTCTGGACCCCGGACACCGAGCCATGTGGGAGAGCAAGGCATGAAGGATCTTACGACCGAGCTATCCGCCGACGAATGGGACGAAGCCAAGTTCCCGCGTGCGGAGGTCCAGGAATTCGACCGCGTGGTGGAGCGCGCGATTTCGCGTCGCGGCTTCCTTGGCGGGACGCTCGCCTTCGGGTCGGGTGCAGCGGTGATGGGGACCGCATTCCTGAAGGCCACGACGGCGCATGCCGCGCAGGACTCGCGGTTCGCGTTCCAGCAACTCGCGCCCCAGACCGACGGGACGGTTCACGTGCCCGAGGGCTATAGCTGGAAGACGCTTGTCCGCTGGGGCGATCCGCTGTTCTCGGACGCGCCTGAATTCGATCGCACGACCGGCCATCCGGCGCAGGGATCGGATCGCGTCTTCGGCGAGAACACGGACGGGATGGAGCTGTTCAACCGCCGTGGCGTCGAATTGCTGGTGGTGAACTCCGAATATCCCAACCCGAAGGTGAACCTGACCGAGTCCGTGGCCGCGCTCGAAGAGCGCAATCGCGTCATCATGGAGCAATATAACGAGCGCCGCACCGCTGCGGAGGCAGCCGGCACGGAGCTGCCGCCCGAGCCCGAACTGGAAGATCAAATCGTGTCCTCCGCCGACGACGTGCTGCTGCTTCAGCAGATCCAGGGCGTCTCGGTCATGGAGGTCGTCGAAGGTGAGGAGGGCTGGTCGGTGATCGTCGACAGCCCCTACAACCGCCGCATCCATCACAACACGCCCATGGTCCTCGACGGGCCCGCCGCCGGTCACGACCTGCTGAAGACGGCCGCCAACGCGACCGGCACCCGGTCCCTCGGGACCTTCAACAATTGCGGGTCGGGCCGGACGCCGTGGGGGACGTATCTGACCTGCGAAGAGAACTTCAACGGCTATTTCGGCACCAGCTCGGAGGTTGCCACCGACGATACGGTGATGGCGGGCTACCAGCGTTACGGCATCTCCACCGATATCGAGCCCGGGCGCTACAACTATCATGGCTATGACGCCCGGTTCGACATTTCACGGAATCCCAACGAGCCACACCGTGCGGGCTACATCATCGAGATCGACCCTTGGGAGCCGGAGTCGACGCCGGTCAAGCATACCGCTCTGGGCCGCTTCAAGCACGAGAATGCCGCCTACGCGCTGACGCCCGCCGGCCGCGTGGTCGTCTATATGGGCGACGATGAGCGGGGCGAGTTCATGTACAAGTGGGTGTCCCGCGACGTCTACGTGCCCGGCGGCGATACCTCGACGCTTCTGTCGGAAGGTCAGCTTCATGTCGCACGCTTCGATGACGACATGACCGGGGAGTGGGTGGCCCTGACACCCGAGGCGACCGGCATGGACGCAGCCCGGATCGCGATCTTCACCCGCATGGCGGGCTCGGCGGTCGGCGCCACGACCATGGACCGGCCGGAATGGATCGCCGTGAACCCCACGGCCGTCGAGGGGTATTGCTGCCTGACGAACAACTCACGGCGCGGCACGCTGGCCGAGGACGGATCGGTCCGCACGAATGCGGGGGGCGATCCGATGGTGGTGAACGCGGTCAATCCGCGCGAGACCAACCGCTACGGGCAGATCGTCCGGTGGCGGCCCCATGACGACGATCACGGCGCGACCACCTTCGATTGGGACCTCTACGTCATGGCCGGGAACCCGACCGTGCACCAGAACGGCCTCTATGCTGGAACGGCGAACATCAATGCCGGGAACATGTTCAACTCGCCCGATGGCATGCAGATCGACACGACGGGTCTCATCTGGATCCAGACCGATGGCGACGACGACAACGAAGGCGAGTTCGCCGGGATGGGCAACAACCAGATGCTGGCCGGCGACCCCGTGACCGGCGAGATCCGGCGTTTCCTGACCGGTCCGAAGGGGAGCGAAGTGACCGGGCTGACATGGTCTGCCGACCGGCGGACGATGTTCGTGGGCATCCAGCATCCCGGCGCGCCGTTCCCGGACGGGGAGGGGGCGCTTCCCCGCTCGGCCGTGATCACGGTCAAGCGCAACGACGGGGGACTTGTCGGGTGACACGCTGATCTGCATTCGAGCTTGAAGTCGGCGCGGTCCTTCGGGGCCGCGCCTTCGTTTCGAGGCGGATGACGTGCGGACGGCAATCCTTGGACGCAGCTTTGACGGGGGCTTGCGCCCGCCGTGATTTGGACGACTCATGACGCGAGCCGCCATATCAGCGATGCCGGAAGCCCGGAGAAACACCATGACAGACCGATCCGCCCAACCTGCGGAAAAAGGTGCGATCGGGCGCCTGACCGGCGCGCTCGACAGCTTCATCGGACGCTGGCTGCCAGAGCCGCTGGTCATCGTGATCGCGCTGACCTTCCTCGTTTTCATCGCCGGTCTTCTGGCCGGAAACGGCCCGGTCGAGATGGTGGGCCATTTCGGCGACGGGTTCTGGGATCTTCTGACCTTCGCCATGCAGATGGCACTGGTTCTCGTGACCGGGTTTGTGGTCGCGTCGACACCGCTGTTCGAGCGGGCACTCGGGCGGCTGGCCCGCGTGGCGCAGACCCCCGGCCAGGCGATCCTGCTGGTGACGGCGGTCTCGCTGGCCGCGTGCTTCGTGAATTGGGGCTTCGGCCTGGTCATCGGAGCGCTGTTCGCGAAGCGACTTGCGCGCGAGGTTCCCGACACCGACTACCGGGTGCTGATCGCGTCCGGCTATTCCGGGTTTCTGGTGTGGCATGCTGGATTGTCGGGCTCGATCCCCCTGACCGCGGCGACGCCCGGCAACTTCCTCGAGGACGAGATCGGGCTTATCCCGACCTCCGAGACGATCTTTTCCTCGGCGAATCTGATCCTGCTGGCGATCATCGCCATCGGCTTGCCGTTCCTGAACCGCATGATGCTGAACCATGGCGGACGCACGGTCCGGTCCGGTGATCTGAGGATCGACGACGATCCCGAGGACCCGACCGCCCGGGCCGCCCCGCAGCCCCGCACGCCGGCGCAGCGGCTGGAGCAATCACGCTGGCTCGGCTGGACTGCCGGCCTGTTCGGGCTGTCCTTCGTCGTGATCCTGATCGTCCGGGGCGAGTTCGCGCTGACCCTTGATACGGTCAACTTCGTCTTCCTCTTCGCCGCGTTGGCGCTGCACGGATCGGCGCGGAACTTCCTGATCGCGCTGGACGAGGCCGTCAAAGGCGTGGGCGGCATCCTGATCCAGTTTCCGTTCTATGCGGGCATCATGGGGATGATGGTCGGATCGGGTCTGGCGGCGGGGTTGACGGACCTCTTCGTCGCGGGCGCGAACGCGACGATCCTTCCGCTGCTGGCCTTCCTGTCTGCAGGATTGGTCAATGTCCTGGTGCCGTCGGGCGGGGGTCAATGGGCCGTTCAGGGCCCGATCATCATGCCCGCGGCAGAGGCACTGGGCGCGGATCCGGCGCGGGTCGCGCTGGCGGTGGCATGGGGCGATGCGTGGACGAACATGATCCAGCCGTTCTGGGCGCTGCCGGCCCTGGCCGTCGCGGGGCTGTCGGCGCGCGACATCATGGGCTTTTGCGTCCTCGTCCTGCTGGCATCGGGCGTCGTGCTCGGCCTGGGGCTGACGTTCCTGCCATAGCGCTCAGGCGTTCGCGCCGAGATATCCTCGGATTGCGGCCCTCGCGCCATCGGACCGCACGCGGTCGAGATGAGCGGCGAACGACGTGGTGAAGGTCTCGGACTGGCGGAGGTCGTCGTAGATGTCCACCTGCGCGATCCAGGCGCGCGGGTCGTCCCGGGAAGCGAGGGCTGCGCGGTGGCGCTTCTCCCAGTGGGGATCATTCGGCTCGATCGTCGAGCCGTCCTCGCGGGTGCCTTCGCACATCCGGCACCAGAGCGCCTCGACCAGCGCAAGGCCACCCAACGGCGCGCCCACCGCGAGCGCGTCACGGATCGTGGGCAGCACGAAACCCGGATGCCGCGATGACCCGTCGAAGGCGACCCGGCGGACCGTGTCGTGGATCAGGGGGTTCGCGAACCGGCCCGAGATCGTAGAGATGTAATCCATCGGCGTCGTGCCCGGCACGGATTCGACATGGGGCGCGACCTCGGTCCGGAGCACATGGCGGAAGTATCCGCTGATCTCCGGGTCGGCCATGCAATCGGCGATGGTCGGCAGGCTCAGCACCTCACCCGGATTCGCAAGGATCTGATGCCCTGCATTCAGCAGACGCAGCTTCATATGCTCGTAGGGGGCGACATCGCTGGCGAAGGTCGCCCCCGCCGCATCCCAATCGGGACGCCCGGCGGCGAAGTCGTCCTCGATGACCCATTGCCGGAAACGCTCGTGCGTGACCGGGGCCCGATCCCAGATCCCCTTGTCGCGAACCATCTCGATTTCGCGCGGGCCGGTCGCGGGAACGATGCAATCGACCATGGAATTCGGAAAGGAGGCGGTGTCGTCGATCCAGCGGGCCAGATCGGGATCCTGTTCTTCGGCCAGCCCCACCAGGGTCAGTCGCAGCACGTCCCCGTTGCCCTGAAGGTTATCGCAGGACAGGCCGGTAAACGCTCCATGCCCCAGATCGCGGCGCAGACGGAGGGCTGCGACCATCGCGCCGAACACGGTCCGGGGTGGGCCGCCGGCTGCATCATGTCGGATATCGGGGTGATCAACGTCGAGTGTCCCTTCGGCGCTGCAATAGTATCCGCCTTCCGTCACCGTCATCGAGACGATGCGCGTCCGCGGGTCGGCCATGGCGGCGATCATCGGCGCATGGCCCTCGGCCACCGGCAGATAATGGACCATCGTGCCGGTGACCTCGACGCGGCTCTCGTCTGGATCGAGCTGCAGCAGCGTCGTCAGGCAGTCCTGCGCCAACAGCTTCTCGCGCATCACCGCGTCATAGGGGCGGGCGCCCGCGCCCAGGATGGCCCAGTCGGTTGCCCCCCCGTCCTGCATCAGGCGGTGGGTGTACCAAGCCATGTGCGCGCGGTGGAAGTTGCCGACGCCGATATGGACTATGCCGGGCGAGAGTTCCGGCAGGGCATAGGTCGGGCGCAGGATATCGACGGGCAGGGATGCGAGGGACGTGCGTGTCAATGCAAAGGGCGTACGGGCACGACCGTTGGTCCGTGCGGTCAGCTCATCCATTGGCCGCCATCCACGTTGTAGCATTGCGCGACGATGTAGTCCGCCTCGTCTGAGGCGAGAAAGACGGCCATCCCGGTCAGGTCGGACGCACGGCCCATCCGGCCGTAGGGGACGGACGCGCCGACCTGAGCCTTCTTCTCGCCGGGGGCGAGGCCTTCGAGGCGTGCGAACTGGGCATCGACGCCGTCCCAATGCGCGCCGTCGACGACACCCGGTGCGATCGCGTTCACGTTGATGCCGTGTTCGATGAGGTTCAGCCCGGCGGATTGCGTGAGCGAGATGACGGCCGCCTTGCTGGCGCAATAGACCGCGACGAGCGGCTCTCCCCGACGTCCGGCCTGGGACGCCATGTTGATGATCCGCCCCCGCCGCCCCGCGGCGATCATCCGCCGCGCCACGGCCTGCATCGTGAAGAGGACACCGGCCACGTTCACATCGAAGACGCGCGCGTAATCCGCCCGGTCGATGTCGACTAGCGGATCGGCGGTGAAGAGGGCGGCGTTGTTGATCAGGATTTCGATCCCGCCGAGATTCTCTTCGGCGGCGTCCGTGGCGGCGTCGATGCTGTCCTGGTCGGTCACGTCCATGACGATGGGGGATGCGCCGATTTCGTTGGCCGTGCCAATGACCGCATCCCGGTCGATATCGGCGATGCAGACCTGCGCCCCCTCGCGGATGTAGGCTTCGGCGAAGGCCCGTCCGATCCCGCGCGCCGCACCGGTGATCAGCGCCCCCTTGCCACGCAACCGGCCAGTCATGCGATCCGCAGCCCGGCCTGATCGAAGCGGTGAATTCGCTCGGCATTCGGCGTCAGGCCGACCCGGTCGCCATGGCGAAGCGGCACTTCGCCGTCCGCGCGGACCGTGATCGACTCTGTCAGGCCGGTGCCATGGACATGAAGGAAGGTGTCGGATCCCAGATGCTCGGAGAGACCTACCGTGCCGGACCATGGAGCGCCGTCCGGATCGCCCGGAACGATGTGCTCGGGACGGATCCCGATCGTATGCGCGCCGTGCTTTCGGGCCTCGTCGCCCTCGATCAGGTTCATCGTCGGCGAACCGATGAAGCCGGCCACGAAGAGGTTTCGGGGCTCCCGGTAGAGGTCGAGCGGAGAGCCGACCTGCTCGATCACGCCGGCACGCAAGACGACGATCTTGTCGGCCATCGTCATCGCCTCGACCTGATCGTGGGTCACGTAGATCATCGTGGTCGAAAGGGATTGGTGAAGCTCTCCGATCTCCATGCGCATTCCGTGGCGCAAGGCGGCGTCGAGGTTCGAGAGCGGCTCGTCGAACAGAAAGGCCGCCGGTTCGCGCACGATGGCGCGGCCGATGGCGACCCGCTGGCGCTGACCGCCCGACAGCTGACCCGGACGTCGGTCCAGATAGTCGGTCAGGTTGAGGACGCTCGCCGCGCGCTCGACCCGCCTTTGCTGCTCAGCCTGGTCCATGCCGGCCATGTGAAGCGGAAAGGCGATGTTCTTTCGGACCGACATATGCGGATAGAGCGCGTAGGACTGGAAGACCATGGCCAACCCCCGTTTGGCCGGGGGCACGTCGGTCACGTCGCGCCCGTCGATCTCGATATGGCCGGAACTCACATCCTCCAGGCCCGCGATCAGGCGGAGCAGGGTCGACTTCCCGCAGCCGGATGGGCCGACGAAGACCGCGAACTCTCCGTTCTCGATGGTCAGGTCCAGCGGTGGGATCACCTCGACATCCCCGAAGGACTTGGTGATCTGGTTCAGCTTGATGTGGCCCATCTGTCAGACCTCCGGCGCGGGTCCGGGCCCGCGAATGAGTTCGGGTTTGCGGGAAGGCAGACGGCTCATTTCACTGCTCCGAAGGTCAGGCCCCGGACGAGCTGCTTCTGAGAGAACCAGCCGAGGATCAGGATCGGCGCGATGGCCATGGTCGAGGCCGCCGAGAGCTTGGCGAAGAACAGACCCTCGGGGCTGGAATAGCTGGCGATGAAGGCGGTCAGCGGCGCGGCATCCACGGATGTCAGGTTGAGCGTCCAGAACGCCTCATTCCAGGCGAGGATGAAGTTGAGGAGGATGGTCGACGCGATGCCGGGGATCGCCATGGGCGTCAGGACGTAGAGGATCTCGGACCGCAGGTTGGCCCCGTCCATTCGCGCGGCCTCCAGGATCTCGCCCGGGATCTCCTTGAAGTAGGTATAGAGCATCCAGACGATGATCGGCAGGTTGATCAGCATCAGGATGACGACGAGCGCGGCCCGGTTATCCAACACGCCCAGTTCGATGCAGATCAGATAGATCGGATAGAGCACGCCCACCGCCGGCAGCATCTTGGTCGACAGCATCCACATCAGAATGTCGCGCGTGAACCGGCCCGGCACGAAGGCCATCGCCCATGCGGCCGGAATGGCGACCGCGATGCCGAGAAGGGTCGATCCTCCGGCGATGATGATGCTGTTCCAGAGGTAGCGCATGTAATCCGACCGCTCCTGCACGACGCCGTAGTTTTCGAGCGTCCAGTCGAAGGCGACCACACTGGGCGGAGAGGCGATCGCCTCGGCCTCGGTCTTGAACGAGGTGAGCACCGTCCAGAGGATCGGGAAGAACATCAGGAACGCGATGGTCCAGGCCAGCGCGGTCCAGGCGAAACGGGTGCGGGTGGAAACGGCTCTGGCCATGGTCAGGCGTCCAAATTTTTGCCGACGGCGCGCATCAGGAACAGCGCGATTATGTTGGCGAGGATGACGGCGATGATGCCCCCGGCGCTGCCGAGGCCGACATTCTGGCTTTCCAGCACGCGCTGGAACACGAGGTAGGTCAGCGTCCGCGTCCCGAACGATCCCTGCGTGGTCACGAAGATCTCGGCGAAGATCGCCAGAAGGAAAATCGTCTGGATCAGGATCACGATGGTGATCGCCCTGGCGAGATGCGGCAGGATGATATGCCAGAAGCGTTTGAGCGGCGGCGCGCCGTCCATCTCGGCGGCTTCGAGTTGTTCTCCGTCGAGCGACTGGATCGCGGTCAGCAGGATCAGCGTCGCGAAGGGCAGCCATTGCCATGAAACGATCAGGATGATCGAGAAGAGCGGCGTCTGCGTCAGGAAGTCATGGGGCGTGGCGCCCAAGAAACGCGAGACGTGGCTGAAGACCCCGTTCACCGGATCCATCATCATGTTCTTCCAGACCAGCGCGCTGACGGTCGGCATCACGAAGAAGGGCGAGATGATGAGGATCCGGACGATCCCCTGTCCGAAGATCGGCTTGTCCAGAAGCAGGGCCAGCAGGATGCCGAGCACGACCGTGATCGCAAGGATTGAGCCGACCATCACGAGGGTCGTCGTGACCGCGTCCCAGAAGGAGCTGGAGGATGTGAACCGGACATAGTTGTCAAACCCGATCCAAGGCTCAAACGTCGCACGCAGCGGGCGGTAATCGGCGAAGCTGAAATAGAGCGTCATCGTCAGCGGGACGAGCATCCATCCGAGCAGTAACGTGACGGCGGGCGCCATCATCAGGCGCGCTGCGGATTTCGATGCCTTCGTGGCCATGACGGGATCCCGACGGTGTGGACGGCTCTTCGGACGGGCGAGGGTCCTCGACGCCGCCCCCGCGATTTCGGGGGCGACCCTCGAGATGGGGATGGGGCAGGGAGCCTGCCCCAGCGGCCTAGCGGTAGCCGGCCGCCTCCATCTCTTCGTTCACCAGTTCCTGGGCGCGGGCCAAGGCCTCTTCCGGCGTTTGCTGGCCGGCAAGCATGTTCGAGAATTCCTGCCCGGCGGACGTTCCGATACCCTGCCATTCCGGGATCGCCACATACTGGATGCCGACATAGGGCACCTGGTCCACGGTCGGATTGCCCGGATCGGCAAGATTGATCGACTCCAGCGTCATTTCGGCGAACGGAACCTGCGCGTATTCCGGATTCTTATAGAGTGACGTGCGCGATCCGGGCGGTACGTTCGACCACCCCTCGGTGGAGGCGACGAGCTCCAGATAGTCCTTGGACGTCGCCCAAGCGATGAATTGCTTGGCCGCATCCGTCGCGTCCGAGCCGGACGGAACCGCCAGAGCCCATGCCCAGAGCCAGTTCGCCCGCTTGCCGCGCCCGGTATCGGGGGCCAGGGCAAAGCCCACGCTGTCGGCAACCTCGCTGTCGTTGGGGTTCGTCACGAAGGAGGCGGCGACCGTGGCGTCGATCCACATGCCACACTTGCCTTGCTGGAACAGGGCGAGGTTCTCGTTGAACCCGTTCGTCGCCGCACCGGGAGGGCCGGCATCCGCCATCAGGTCGTTGTAGAAGGTCACGGCCTCAAGCCATTCCGGGCTGTCGAGCTGTGCGTTCCACTCCTCGTCGAACCAGCGCGCGCCGAAGCTGTTGGCGACGGTCGTTATGAACGCCATGTTCTCGCCCCAGCCGGCTTTGCCCCGCAGGCAGATGCCGTATTGCTCGGCATCCTTGTCGGTCAGGGTCCGGGCGAATTCGGCGATCTGCTCCCATGTGGGTTCGCGCGGCATCTCAAGCCCGGCTTCGTCGAAGAGGTCGGTCCGATACATGACCATCGACGACTCGCCGTAGAACGGAGCCGCGTAGAGCGTCCCCTCGTAGGACAGACCGGCGCGCATCGCCGGGATGATGTCGTCGGCGTCGTAGTCCTCGCCCAGATCGTCGAGCGGAACGAGCCAGCCTTGCGCCGCCCAGATCGGCGTCTCGTACATCCCGATGGTGAGCACGTCGAACTGCCCGCCGTTGGTCGCGATGTCCTGGGTGACGCGCTGGCGCAGGATGTTCTCTTCCAGCGTCACCCACTCCAGGGTGATGTCGGGGTGCTTTTCGTTGAAGTCGTCGGTCAGCCCCTGCATCCGGATCATGTCGCCGTTGTTCACGGTGGCGATCGTCACGGTCGTTGCGTGGGCGTCGGCGAAGGCGGTTCCGGCCGTGCAGACGGCAAGAGCCGTCGTCACGAGGGACGCGGTCTTTTGGCGCATCTCATCCTCCCTGATGCATTATTCAGCAAACATGCGGCGAATGACGACGCAACGTCAACAAAAAAGTTACGCGCGTAAAGTTATGCCGAGGCGCGCAGGACCAGTCGGGCCGGGATCAAGATCTCCTCCCGTGTCGAAGGGGTTTCTCCGGCCTCGATCGCGGACAGCAACGTTTCGACGCTTTCGCTCGCGACCGCCTCGTAGTCATGCGCCGCCGTCGTGAGGGCGGGGCAGGTGAAGCGCGCGAAGGGGTGGTCGTCCATTGATGCGACCCGCAGCGCACAACCTTCGCCGCGGCCCACTCGCAGCCCATTGGCATACGCGGCGGACAGAAGGCCGATGGCCAGCCGGTCGTTGCTGCACAGGACGGTGTTGGCGGGCAAGCCCGGCCCAGAAAAGATGGCGTCCGCGCCGTCCCGCCCGATCCGCTCGAAGTCCCAACCCGTCCCTTCGATGGCTACGATCATCGGATCGAAACCATGGCGCTCCATCGCCGCGACATAGGCGAGGCGGCGCTTTCCGGCATTCGGGTTGGCTGGCGTCCGCATCTCGAAGAGGCAGGGCGCGGATCCCGTTTCACATAGATAGTCAACGGTTTGGTCCACGAAGCTCTTGTTGTCCGATCCGATGAATGCGGTTCCCACCACGTCCAGGGCACTGTCGAAAAGGACGGTCGGCACCTCTGCGGCGAACGCTTCGATTGCGGCGACGTCGGAGATCCGACCGAGGGGAGCGATCAGGACCCCGGCAGGCTTCAGGGACAGGAGCGTCTGGAGGTTCTCCCGCTCCTGCGCGGTCTCGCCGTTGGAACTCAGAAGGATGGGGCGGAAGCCCGCTGCGATGCAGAGCCTCTCTATGGTCCGCGCGATCTCGGAGAAGAACGGATCCGCAAGAAGTGGAACGACGACGCCGACGTTCTTCGTCAGCCGCCGGTTCTGGTTCATGGCGTAGATATTCGGCCTGTAATCCAGTTCTTCCAGCGCCGCCTCGATGCGTTGGCGTGTCGAGGCGCGGACGCTTGCGGGATCCTGGAAATACTTGGAGACGGTCGGCCGGGACAGTCCGCTGCGGGTGGCGAATTCCTCCATCGTGCGAACGCGACGCGGTCTCATGGTTCCATCTCCTTTACGCGCGAAAACTATTCCGCGGGGTAGACCATCTGTCAAATCCGTCTCGTCCCGCCTCCCTATCGTCGTCTGATCGCCGGGACGGGTCAGTCTCTCGACTGCGGAAAAAAAAATTCTCTGCGGCGTGTCGATCCGCCGTCCGGTCGCTCGTCTTACTGGTGAAGGCAATGATGCCTTCGGTGAAAGACGAGGGAAATACCATGACCATCCTGACCATTGCCGGATCCGGCGCCGCCTTTCTGGCAGCCATCGCCGCGGCACCTCTGGCCCTGCCGAATGCCGTCCATGTGGAGCGGGCCGCGATCATCGAGGCCCGTCCGGAGACACTCTATCGCCTGATTGCATCAAATGCGGGATATCAGACATTCAATCCGTATCGGACCGCGGATCCCGCCCTCGAGATCTCGCTCTTCGGTCCGGACTTCGGGATCGGCTCGGGATTTGCGTTCGATGGGAAGGATGGCAAGGGAACGCAAGTCGTGGCCCTGATCGAAGAGAACCGGTCTGTGACCATGGAGATCGACCTCGGCGCGATGGGGAAACCGACACAAACCTTCCGGCTGGACCCAGTAGGGACGGGCACCCGAGTGACCTGGGGCATGGACATGGAATTCGGCCTGAACCCGATCGGCCGCGTCATGGGGCTGTTCATGGATCGCATGGTCGGCGGAACC
Organism: Jannaschia aquimarina; assembly: GCF_000877395.1. Lineage (GTDB taxonomy): Bacteria > Pseudomonadota > Alphaproteobacteria > Rhodobacterales > Rhodobacteraceae > Jannaschia > Jannaschia aquimarina. The sequence goes on from NZ_JYFE01000044.1 coordinate 31,617, forward strand.
TACGAGACGGGTCTCGCCAACCTCGCCGATGTCGCGCAATCTGCGGCCAGACCGGACGCCTGAGGAGACGAGTGAGATGCGGTACACCCTATTTCTCTACAACGACGAGTCCGCCTTTTCGGACATGGGCGAAACCGAGATGGGCGAGGCGCTGGCGGCGTACGGCGCCTACATCACCCAGCTTCGGGATGCCGGCGTCTTCGTCGACACGGATTACCTTGCCCCGTCGAGCTCGGCCACCGTCCTCTCGCTGGCGGATGGCGTTCGGCAGATCCAAGACGGACCTTACGCGGATACGCGCGAACAGCTTGGCGGCTACTTCGTAATCGATGTGCCCGACCTGGATACTGCGCTCGACTGGGCGGAGAAATGCCCGTCGGCCCAGTACGGCAAGATCGAAGTGCGGCCTTCCGCCATGCCCCCGGAGGAAAGCGACCGGCACGGGAAGGGTGGCTGACGGATCCGCAGACGGCGCGCGCGCTGCCCTCGACCGGGTGGCGCGCGAGGATCGAGGGCGCCTCGTCGCCGCGTTGGCCAGCCGGACCGGCGACATCGCCGGAGCCGAGGACGCACTGGCCGAAGCGTTCGCGCGCGCCATGCCGGCATGGAGTGCCAAGGGGATCCCGCGTTCCCCGTCTAGCTGGCTTCTGACCGTGGCCCGAAATGTGCAGCGGGACCGGTGGAAGAGCGCGGCCTACCGGCTCGAGACGACGGATGACGCTACGGCAGTCGAGATGGAGGCCGACGACATGACGGCACACGATATCCCCGACGACCGGATGAAGCTCTTGTTCGTTTGCGCCCATCCCGCCATTGCGGAGAATGTCCGGACGGCCCTCATGCTTCAGGTCGTGCTGGGGGTCGAGCCCGCGCGAATGGCACATGCCTTCGCCATATCGGCGCAGGCCTTGTCGCAGAGGCTCGTCCGGGCCAAGCGGAAGATCCTCGAAGCGCGGATCCCTTTTTCGGTCCCCGGGGCGGATGATCTGGAAGGCCGTCTCCGCAGCGTTCTCGAAGCGATCTACGGAGCTTATGCGCTGACGTTCCAGATGACGTCGGAGGACATGACGGAGGATCTGTCCGTCGAGGCCCTGTGGCTGGCCGATGTCGCGGTAAACATGTGGCCGGACGAGCCGGAGGTCCTCGGGCTCGCGGCCCTTCTCAACCTGTCGTCGGCACGCCGGACCGAAAGCGCCGGGCCGGTCTTCGTCCCGCTCGCGGATCAGGACCCGGCAGCGTGGGACGCAGCGCGGACCGCCCGGGGACTGACATTGCTCCGGCGCGCCGGCCAACTGCGCAGGATCGGTCCTTTCCAGCTCGAGGCGGCGATACAGGCGGTCCACGCAGCCCGGGTCGAGACCGGGCGGACGGACTGGGCTGCGATCGTGACGCTTTACCAGGGGCTCTTGCGGGTAGCGCCAACCCTTGGCGCGCGGATCGCCCACGCCGCCGCGGTGGCCGAACGTGACGGTCCGGATGCGGGGCTCGGACTTCTCGACGGCATCGACGGCGCCGACGGAATGCAAGCCTATTGGGCTACCCGTGCGCATCTCTTGTCCGCGTTGGGGCGACCTGAGGCGCGGCAGGCGTACCGTCACGCGGCCGAAAAAGCCGCGACCGCCCCGCTGAAACAGTGGCTGCTGGAGCGGGCGTCAAGTCCGTTGAGTGGCCAGGTGAGGTCGACCTAGAGGAGGGCCATCCGTCGCCCGGTTAGGTGGCCGCCAGCGTCATCTTTCGGGTTCCGACTGCTGGCGCCTATAGTCTCGGCACAGATCGCGGACCCGTGCCATTTCCGCGTCGTGTCGGAGTAGGGCTCGTCCGATGGCGTGATCAGCATGCCCGGCCCGTCACGCACGAATACATTGCCCGAGCTTCCTCAGTTCAGACCGATCGAATTCATCTCCTGGCCCCCCGCGAGGATTGCCGTCCGGAGATCGGATGCGTCGGTCCCTCTGCTGCGATCCATTCCGGGAAGGGCCGCCCCGCCCGCTAGGCCCACCCCCTACCGACGCCCGTCCTCGCCGTGGGCGGCGCGGACAGCTTCGGAACGATGATTGTTGCGGAGATGCGGAATGTCGCGGCGGACTTGGTTGAGAATGTTGTCCAAGGCGCAGATCCATTGCTGTCCGTGCTTGGCATTGCGGAAGGTCGGTAGCCGTTCCTCATGC
>NZ_JYFE01000045.1 GCF_000877395.1 Jannaschia aquimarina
TATAGTTCAAAGGAACGTTCAATCATTCACGGCGCATTCATGAAAGACAATGGTTCATCGCGGGAGCGCGATCTGCGGTCCGGCGGTCAATCGCCCAAGAACTCCGCGAGCGTGGCGCGCGAGCGCGTGATGTCCGCCAACGTATAGACGTCGAGCGCCGCGAAGAACGCCTCCTGCGCCTGCGCCAGAGCTGGCCGCAGCCCGCAGGCAGGCAGGATGAGGCAGGACCTGTTCGGCCCGAAACACTCCACGACCGGATCGTTACCCCTCACGGCCCGCACGACCTCGCCGACACGGATGAGCTCCGCCGCCCGCGCGAGGACCAGACCGCCGGTGCGGCCACGTTCCGAGACGACGAACCCCTCGCGCACGAGCCGGGTCGCGACCTTCGACACATGGTTCTCCGACACCCCGAACGTCGCCGCAATGTGAAGCGCGGGCACCCGTTCGGGGGCGCGCACCGCCAGTGTCATCAGAACGCGCAGGGCGTAGTCGGTGAACTTGTCGAGCTGCATATCCTATTTTTAGCACCTGAAATACGCAAAATAAAGTGTAGAGATAATCCGCATATCGAATACCGATTTGAGGTGCCCGATGACGCTATCCGAAGCCATCCTCTGGCCGGGGACCAAGGTCTGTCGGCTACTGGGCGTGGACCCTACGGCGGATGCGGGCCTAATCCGCTGGATGATCAACACCCTCGTCTATCTCGTGATCGGTCTGATCGTCGTCTGGATCGTCGTCGTGTGACGATGCCGCCTCGCATCCCCGTCTCCGCGGCGCAGATCGACCAGGTCGTGGCGCGGTTCTACGCCGCCGTCCGGGCGCACCCGGAGCTCGGGCCGATCTTCGCAGCGCATGTCGCCGACTGGCCCGCGCATGAGGAGAAGATCGCCCGGTTCTGGCGCAAGGCGGTGCTGTTCGAGCGTTGCTATGACGGGAATCCCATGCAGGTCCATGTGGCCGCAGGCGACGTCCGCCCCGGCCATTTTCCTGTCTGGCTGTCGCTGTTCGACGCGGCGCTCGACCGGGAGCTGCCCGTCCCGCTGGCGCGGGCTTGGTCGGCGCTCGCGCACCGGATCGGCCGTGGCCTGAGCTATGGGCTGCCGCAGGAGAGCGCGGTGCCCGAGATTGGCTGGGACCGAATCGGCGCGACCTTCCGGTAGGCAGGGTTGAAGCGGGCGGAACACCCTGGGGCGAACCGTGACGATCGAGATGGCCCCCGGATGTTCATCGGCCGGAGGTTGATCCACGACAACGACCTCGGGCCGGCCGTTGCCGATACACGATCCATGCTGGATATCCCCTCCCTCCGGGCCCTGGGCCTCTTCGATGCGCGGGTGCCGCGCTACACCTCCTATCCGCCCGCCACGGCGTTCGCCCCGTTCGCGGACGAGAGCTTCCAGAGGGATTGCCTCGCCGCGCTCGATCCGGCGAGGCCCGTCTCGGTCTACGTCCATGTGCCGTTTTGCGAGCGGTTGTGCTGGTTCTGCGCCTGCCAGACGCAGGGCACGACGACGCTCAATCCGGTTCTGGCCTATCTCGATACGGTCGAAGCGGAGCTGGCGCTGCTGTGCGAGGCGCTGCCCGCGGGCATCCGCATGGCGCGCATGCATTGGGGCGGGGGCACGCCGACGATCCTGCCGCCCGCGTTGATCCGGCGGCTCGCCGGCGCAATCGGCGACGTGATCCCGCCCACCCCGGATTGCGAGTTCTCCGTCGAGATCGACCCGACCATGGTCGACGAAGCCAAGATCGCCGCGCTGGCCGAAATTGGCTTAAGCCGCGCGAGCCTGGGCATCCAGGATTTCGACCCGCAGGTGCAGCGAGCCATCGGCCGTCTGCAGAGCTTCGAGCAGACGCGCGACTGCGTCCGGGCGTTGAGGCGCCACGGTGTCGCCTCGCTCAACGCCGATCTGGTCTACGGGCTGCCGCATCAGACGCCCGAACGCTTCGCCGCGACGGTGGGTCAGGTTCTGGAACTGGCGCCCGACCGGGTGGCCCTGTTTGGCTATGCGCATGTGCCGCACCATTCCCGGCGTCAGAAGCTGATCCCGGGCGATGCCCTGCCCTCGGGCGAGGAGCGTCATGCTTTGGCTTGTCTGGCCACCTCACGCTTCGAAGCGGCGGGCCTGGATGCCATCGGCATCGACCATTTCGCGCTGGCGGATGACGCGCTGGCGGTGGCCGCGCGCACCGGGCGCCTGCGCCGGAACTTTCAAGGCTACACCGACGATACCTGCCCCGAGCTGATCGGCATCGGCGCCTCCTCCATCTCCGGCTTTCCGGGTGGCATCGTCCAGAACGCGGCCATGACCCCTGCCTATGCCGAGCGCATCGCTGCCGGACGCCTGGCGGGTGCGCGCGGGCACCGGCATATGCCCGAGGATCGGCTGCGGGCGCGGGCGATCGAGATGCTGATGTGCGACTTCCGCCTCGACATGCGCGAGCTGGAACGGGATTTCGGACCGCGGACCGCAACGCTCGAAGCCGGCATCGACGCGGCGCTGGCACGGTTCGGGCCGGCCGTCACACGTGAGCTAGGCGGGCTGTCGATCCGTCCCGAGGGCCGCACGCTCACGCGACTGATCGCGGCGCTGTTCGACGCGCGCGTCGTCGCGGGCGCGCGCTATTCGCAGGCCTCGTGATGGTTGCCGGCGCGCTCTGGCGCGGGCTCGGATGGGGGGCGTTGGCGCTCGGAGTGGGGGGGGCGGTGCTGCCGCTTCTGCCGACGACCCCCTTCGTCATCCTCGCGGCGGCGGCCTTCGGGCGCGGCTCGCCCCGCATCGCGGCGCACCCGGCCTTCGGTCCGGCGCTTGCGCGATGGCGCGACCGCAGCGCCATCGCCCCCCGCGCGAAGGCGCTGGCATTGGCCGCGATGGCGGCGTCGTTCGGGGTCGCGGCCTGGGCCGGGGTGGCGGGTCCCGCGCTGGCGGTGCAAGGCGCCTGCCTGCTGGCCGCCACCCTGTTCGTGGCGACGCGGCCCGGCGCCTGACCGTTAGGGCAACGGCGAGACGCCTATCAGCGCCGGATGCGCGGCGATGAGCATGAGCCAGAGCGCCACGCCCCCCGCGATCCGCAGGATGGCCGCGCGCCAGTCGGCGGGCCGGGGCGGATGGGCGCGCATCGCATCGAGCGTGACCTGCCAGCCCGGACCCTGGCGCGCGCGCCGCCGGTCGATCGCCCAGGTGCCGGCCACCGCGAACAGGGCGAAGCCGCCGAAGAGGACGGCATGCGCCACGTCGCCGTTCACCATGAGGTGCAGCCCCGCCCAGAGCGCCATCGCCCAGAGCAGGGGATGCCGCGTGACGCGCACGATGCCCGGGCGGGCCGGATCGAACCCCCCGGACGGCCCGCCGAAGGAGAACGGGTTGGGCCGCCCGATGGCCAGCGCCACCAGAAGGCAGGCCGCCAGCATTCCCAGCAGCGTGAGGTGCCGCATCCATTCCATTTGCGGCCAGAGCTGGACCCAGGGCGCCTGACCTGCCGCATGAATGACCAGCGCCAGCATGAAGAGCGACAGCGCCGAATAGGCGAGGGTGAAGCCGCGCGGCCCGAGGCTGTCCCGCAGCCGCGCCCGCATGACCGGGCGCGTGGGCAGCGCGTGGGTCGCGTAGAACAGCGCGAGCGCCGCGGCGAAGGGCGCCCAGGTCATGCCGGGTCCCGCGGGTGCAGGAGCAGCGGGCCGTAGAACCACGCGAACCCGCCGAAGGCCGCAATCCAAAGAACAGCGGACAGGGCGAGCAGGTCCGTGCCGCCGTAGGACAGCGCCCGCGCCACGACCGAGCCGAGCAGCGCGGAATAGATCGCGACGGTCCCAGGCCCCGCGGTCAGGTCCCCCCCGGTATGGCCAAGGGTCGCCCGGGTCATCACGGCCAGGGTCATCAGGCCCAACGCGCCGGCCATCCAGACGTGCTGGACGGAGGCCGACGAAATCTCCTCCGGCGCGAGGATCGCCGCGCCTAGCAGCAGGGCGCCGAGGGGCACGAACGCGTAGGCTGCATGGAGGACGAGGACCAGCGGCTCCGCGCGCGTGCGCCAGCCCTGCCACCGGGCCAGGCGGGCGACGTTGAGCACGGCGACGGCCAGAAGCGCGGCCCCGGTCAGCGGGTGCGCAGGCATGACGACCCACATCAGCAGACCCGCGGCGGTGGCCAGCATGGCGACCCTGTCGAAGCCCTGCATCGGCGCGGCGGGCCGCGCTTCGGATCCCTGCTTGACCAGCCAGTTGCGCGTGAAGGACGGCACGATCCGGCCGCCGATCAGCGCGATCATGACGAGCACGGCGGCAAGCCCCAGCCGCAGGCCCGTCCCCCCGGCCGCGTCGCCCAGGGCGGCGTCACAGTGAAACCAGGCGTTGGCCGTGGCGAACACGACCAGAAGGCCGAGCACGGGCAGGTTGCGCCAGTTCGACCCCGACACGATCTCGCGCAGGATCACGGCGCCCAGCACCACGGGAAAGGCCAGGTCGATTGCCGCCGCCCAGTAGGCTGGCAGCAGCGCGGAGACCGAAACCGCCACGCGCCCCGCGACCCAGAGCGCGACCAGACCTCCAAGCGCCCAGCCCGTCACCGGCAGGCGGCCCGTCCAGTTGGGGACCGCCGTCAGCAGGAACCCCGCGATGATCGCGCCGACATAGCCGAACAGAAAGGCATGCGCGTGCCAGGATACCGGGTCGAAGCGGGACGGCAAATCCAGCGCGCCCATCAGCATGAGCATCCAGGCCCCCATCGCCCCCGCCGCCCAGACGGCACCGCCGAAGAAGAACGGACGGAACCCGTAGGTCAGGATCGCAGGCCCGGTCCAGGCGCGCATGGCGGCGGCGGTGGTCATCTCTCTCTCCTCAGGTGTCCGCTTCGATCATCAGGCGAAGGATGTGACGGGCGAAGAGGTAGGTGGCGGGCAGCCCAATCAGGGCGCCGAGGACGGTCGATTGCAGCGTGGACAGGACGGGCAGTCCGAGCCACGACCCGATCAGCGAGGCGAAGAAGACGTTTACGCCCATCGCCCCCGCCCCGAACGGATAGAGCCAGGCCGCGATCTTCCACACCGGCGTCATCGGCGCGCGACGAGGCGTTGGACGGCCACGAGCGCGGCGAGGAAGGCGAAGCACGCGGCGGCGTACCAGAACTCGGCCGTCGCGCTTTGGGCCTGCGGGATCGGGCGCTTGAACGCGTCCGCCACGGCCGGCTTCGTCAGGAGCATGGCGGAGAGGAGGGCGAGGATGCGCATGGGTCAGCTTTCCTGTATAAGGCTGCGGTAGATGTCGGGGAGCGCCCGGACCAGGCGTTTGGGATCGGGCAGCAGGGTGAAACCGCCGCGACCGAAGATGCGGGCGAACCAGTCCTGCCCATCCTCATCGATGACGATTCCGTGCAGGCTCTGCCCGGCGCGACGGGCCTCACGGACGGCCATGCGGCTGTCCTCGATCCCGTGCTGTCCTTCGTAGTGGTCGAGATCGTTCGGCTTGCCGTCGGTGAGGACGAGAAGGAGCTTCCTTGCCGAGGGCTGCTCGGCGAGTTGGGCACTGGCATGCCGGATCGCGGCGCCGAGGCGGGTGTAGTGGCCCGGCCGCATGGCCGCGATGCCGGCCTCGACCTCGCCGGTGAAGGGCGTATCGAACGGCTTGATCCGCGTCAGGAACACGCGGTCGCGGCGCAGCGACGAGAAGCCCCAGACGCCCAGCCGGTCGCCGGCCGCGTCAATCCCGGCGGCGAGCCCCGCGACCGCCTCGCGGGCGACGTCGATCACCGAGGTCTCACCGATCGCCGCCTCCGTGCTGCGCGACATGTCGACGAGGAATGCGACCGAGAGGTCGCGCTCCGTCTGGCGGGCGGCCTGCCAGATGCGGTCCGACCCGCGCCCCGTGGCCCGAAGGTCGGCGCGCGAGGTCAGCAACGCATCTAGATCCAGCTCGCTTCCCTCCACCTGCCGGGGTTGGAGGATGCGGCGGGGACGCAGGGCCTCGAACTGGCGGCGCACGGCGCGGATGCGGCGCGGGTCGGGGCGGAACCCGTCATCGGCGCTTGGCTGCGCGGGGGCGTCAAGCACGCGGCAATGACCCTCCATGTAACTGCGCGTGCGGTGGTTCCATTCGGGATAGGTATGCACGCCCGCAAGCGCCTCGTGATCGGCATCGGCGGGCGACAGGTCGAGGTGCAGACGCAGCCGCGTCGCCGTCTTGCGGTCGTGCTTGTTGAGCGTGATGCGGTCCTGGTCTTCGGCGGCCTTCTGGGCGTTCTCGTCGTCGTCGTCGTGGACCGACCGGTTGATGTTCATGGACTCGACCCAGGATAGGATCGACTCGAAGCGGTGCATGATGAAGCTGTCGGATCGCCGGTTCTGCTCGTTATCCTGTCGCTCGCCGAGCTTGCGCGTGGTCGTGGCGGTGCCCGGCGGCGGGGGGGCGCCCTCCTCGGCCTCCTCCGGCGCGGCGCCGCCGGTGCCGGGGCGGTCGTAGGTCAGCCAGATCGGCACGGGGGCGAAGGGCCGATGGCCGCGGCTGGGAGAGACGGGTTCCCCATCCAAGTCCATATCCGCGCTCTCGCCGCAAAGCTGGTCGCGGATCGCCCGTTCCATCGCGGTCTCGGAGGCCGGGCGGATCAGGTTCGGCCGGGCACCCGCGCAGAGCTCGGTCATGCGGGCATAGAGTTCGCGCAAGCCGGGGCAAAGCTCGTAGGTTCGATCGGCGGACCGAGCGTTGGCGCGGATCTGCGCGCAGTCCCGCGCCGGACCCTCGTCGGGCAGGTCGAGCATCGCCGGCTCGCTGACCGCGGCCGATGCCGTCAGCCAGAAATACGCCGCCCGGTTGAGGTCCGCGTCGGGAAAGGCCGCGAAGAACGGGGGCAGCGCCAGCCGCTCGCCGTCGAACCGGGACAGGTATTCGCGGTCTCGTTCCGCGCCCAGCTTTCGCCGGATCGCCTGGCGGTGGCGGGTCACGGTCGCAGGGCTTTCGGTCAGTTCCACGCCTGCCCCGCCGCCCAACGCCCGGAACAGGACGGCGAGGCTCGGCCGGACCGAGACGAGCGTGACGCCCGCCTCGGGATGGGAGACCGTCGCGCCGATGCCGTTGGCCATGTCGTGCCAGATCTTGCCGACGGTCTCTTCCGGCTCCATCAGATCGTGCAGGTGCATGACGGCTACCCGTAGATCGTGGCAATCAGGTCGCGCAGCGCCCGCTGCACGTCCGGCTCGTCGCTGAGCGGCTCGATCACGGCGGCCTCGAGCGCCTGGTCGATCCCTGTGCCGCCCGCCATCAACGTGGCCGCGTAGATCAGCAGACGGGTCGAAACCCCTTCTTCGAGGTCCATGCCCGACAGCGTGCGGATATGGCCCGCAAGCCGCACCAGTGGCGCCACGCGCCCCGGCTCCAGCCCGCTCTCGCTGGCGACCACGGCGATCTCCGTCTCGGGGTCCGGGAAGTCGAAGGAGATCGACAGGAACCTCTGCCGGGTCGAGGGCTTCAGCCGCTTGAGCACGTTCTGATAGCCGGGGTTGTAGGAGGCGACGAGCATGAAGCCCGGGGGAGCCGCCAACTCCTCGCCCGTGCGATCGATCATCAGGGTGCGGCGCGTGTCGGTCAGCGGGTGCAGCACCACGGTGACGTCCTTGCGCGCCTCGACCACCTCGTCGAGGTAGCAGATGCCCCCTTCGCGCACCGCGCGCGTCAGCGGGCCGTCGACCCAGACCGTCTCGCCGCCCTTCAAGAGGTAGCGTCCGATCAGGTCCGCCGCCGACAGGTCGTCATGGCAGGCGACGGTATGGAGCGGCTTGCCCAGGCGCGCGGCCATGTGCTCGACGAAGCGCGTTTTGCCGCAGCCGGTGGGCCCCTTCAGAAGAAGGGGCAGACCGTTGTCGTGAGCCGTCTCGAACAGGGCGCATTCGCTGCCCGTCGCTTGGTAGAACGGCAGGGTGGGGGTGCTTTGCACGTTCATCGCTCACTCTCCCGGGATCGGATCGGAGGTTTCGGGGGCGGGGTTCGCCCGGCCGGGCCGGATGACCTCGGACTTCCGGACGACGAGCTGGCTGTAGATGAACAGCAGCGCCCCCAGCACGACCGCCACGCCCGAGCCGAAGCGCATGACGTAGAAGATCGCGAGATCGTCCTGCACGACCATGTAGTACTCGCCCAGCACCCGCTGCATGTGCGTCTGGATCGTGCCGGCGAAGGTCAACGTGAAGGTCATGAACGCCATGCCGCCGGTCATCAGCCAGAAGGACGCCATGTTGAGCACCTGGTTGTAGGGCTCGCGGTTACGAAGGATCGGCATGGCGTAGGTGATGATCGCCAGGTTCATCGCCACGTAGGCGCCGAAGAACGCGAGGTGTCCGTGCGCCGCTGTGATCTGCGTTCCGTGGCTGTAGAAGTTCACCCCGTGCAGCGTGTGCAGGAAGCCCCAGACGCCCGCGCCGAAGAACGCCACGGTGCTGGACCCCAGCGACCACAGGAGCGCGGCCTTGTTGGGGTGGTTGCGCCGGCCCTTCCAGACCATCACGAAGGCGAAGGACATCATCAGGAAGAAGGGGACCACTTCGAAGGTCGAGAAGATCGAGCCGACCCACTGCCAGTAGCCCGGAAGGCCGATCCAGTAGAAGTGGTGGCCGGTGCCGAGGATGCCCGAGAAGAGCGCCGTGGCGACGATGACGTAGAGCCATTTCTCCACGACCTCGCGGTCCACGCCCGTCAGCTTGAGCAGGATGAAGGCGAGCACCGCCGCCATCACCAGCTCCCAGGTCGCCTCGACCCAGAGGTGGACGACGAACCACCAGTACATCTTGTCGAGCGAGAGGTTCGCGGGGTTGATGAAGGCGAAGATCCACAGCAGCGACAGCAGCCACAGACCCATCAGCAGCACGCCCGTGATCGCCGTCTTCTTACCGCGCAGCACTGTCATCGAGATGTTGAAGAGAAAGATCACGGCGGCAACTAGGATGCCCAGGCGCACCCAGAGCGGTTGCTCCAGGAACTCGCGCCCGCCATGGACCTTGAAGCCGTAGCCGATCACCGCGCCCAGCGTGCCGACGAGCAGGATGACGAGTTGCAGGTAGGCCAGCTTGGAGGAGTAGACCTCCGTCTCGCTCTCCTCCGGCACCAGGAAGTAGGCTGCGCCGAAGAAGCCCAGCAGCAGCCAGACGATCAGCGCGTTGGTGTGCACCATGCGCACGATGTGGAAGGGGAACACCTCGGCCAGGAAGTTCGGCTGGATGTAGATGTAGCCGATGGTCAGGCCGCCCAGGACCTGCACCGCGAACAGCGCGAGCGCGGCGAGGAAGTACCAGTAGGCGATGCGTTGTGTCTGATATCTCATCTCTCTCTCCTCAGCCGGCGTCGTTCGGCGGCCAACCCTGGGTGTCGGTCTGATCGGCCCAGCGGAGGAATTCGGCCAGGCCGCGCACGTCCTCGTCGCTGAGCTCGAAATACGGCATCTGCCGGCGGCCCTCGATCCCGCTGGGCTGGCTGTCGATCCACCCGCGCAGGATCTCGAAGGCGCCCTCGGGGTCGTCGGCCACGCCCCAGCGGGTCATCACGTTGCCGAGTTCGGGCGCGAAGTAGGCGCCCTCGCCGTGCAGCGTGTGGCAGTTGATGCAGGAGTTGCGCTCCCAGACGTGCTTGCCGTGCACGACCGCCTCGATCAGCGGCATTCCGGCCGTCGACTGCGTGACGATGTAGTTGTGTGATTGCCAAGTGAGCAGCACGAACACGACTACGAAGAACAGCGAGCCTCCGTAGAAAATGTTGCGCGCCCGCGATTTCGTCAGAATTTCCGCCACGACGGCCTCCGATATGAACGGGATGGTCGCAGTCTAAGCGTGGGGTCGCCCCCCGAGTTTGCTTTGCCGCAACGTTCGGGAGGATTGGCCGGCTACGGTCGTTGGGCCAGGAGGAGAGCCATGTCCCGACCGCGCATCGACGACCTAGACCTGCCGCTTGCCGACCTGATGGAGGCGTGGCCCGAGACGGTGCCGGTCTTCCTGCGCCACGACATGCTCTGCGTAGGGTGCATGATCGCGCCGTTCCACACCGTCGTCGACGCCTGCGTCGAATACGGGCTCGTCATGGACAAGTTCGTCGCGGAGCTCTGCGCCGCCGTCGACGGCGAGGGTTGAGCGCGGCCCGTCTTACCGCTGGGCCCGGACCACTAGGGCATGCGGCTCGCAGACCGAGATGTGCTTGCGGCGGCTCTTCACGAGGCCTTCCTTCTCCCAGCCGCTCAGCAGACGCGATACGGTGTGCAGGGTGGTGCCCGTCATCTGCGACAGATCCTGGCGCGTGATCGGAAAGGCGATCTCGATCCCGCCGTCGACCTTCCGCCCCGACTGGTTGACGAGGCGCAGCAAGGCGTTCGCGACCCGCTGCTCGACGGCCTGCGTGGCCATCTCCATGATGCGATCATTCATCTCGCCGATCCGCTTGCCGACGGTGGCGTATGTCTCGGTGGCGAAGCCGTCGTACTCGGCGACAAATCCGTCCCAAAGCCTCATGGGCCAGGACAAGGCGATGGACTCTGCCGCCGTCACCGCCGTTGCCGGATAAGTCTCCTTGCCCAACGCGCGCGCGATCCCGAAGAGCTGTCCCGGCGGAATGTGCAACGCGATGACCTGATCCCCCGTGGGCGTGGTGCGGACCACGCGGATATGCCCGTCAAGTAGCAGGTAGAACCGCTCGGCCGGCGCGCCTTCCTCGAAGATCATGGCCCCTTCATCGTGGCGCCGCGACGTCGCCTGGTCGAGGACCGCGCGGATCTGCCGCCGTTCCAGCCGCGAGAAGGGCGGAACGTGCGTCAGCAGGCTTTCGTCCAGCCGAGGCAGGGTCTTGCGAGGCGCGGCGTCCGTCATGCCCTCGTGCGTGCCACATCCGAAGCACGCGTGCCATCGTCCAAAGGCGCCGGTTTCCGTCGCGGTGTTTGTGCTAGCGCAAAACGACCCCCGGGCGGATCCTCCATATCGAGCCTATCGAAGCCGTCACGAGAGGACAGACGAATGACACGTTTCATGGCATCCGCTGCAGCACTCGCGATCCTGGTCGGGGGCGCGGCCCTCGCCGAGACGCACGAGGTGCAGATGCTCAATGTCGGGACCGACGGGGAGCGCATGGTGTTCGAGCCCGCGTTCCTACAGGTCGAGCCCGGCGACACCGTGAAGTTCCTCGCCACCGACAACGGCCACAACGCCGAGTCCCTGCTCGAGATGATGCCCGAAGGGGCCGAGGCCTTCAAAGGCCGGATCAACGAGGAGATCGAGGTCACGCTCGACGTCGAGGGCCTCTACGCCATCCAATGCAAGCCGCACTACGCCATGGGCATGGTGATGACCGTGGCGGTGGGCGACGCCGAGGTGCCGGACGACTTCCTGGAAGGCCGCATCCCGCGCAAGGCGAAGGAACGCTTCGAGGCGCAGCTGGCCGAGCTTTCCGCCGAATAACCCATTCCGCCGGGGCGCGGACCGCCCCGGCTCCAAGCCCGAGGAGGCTGACATGACCAAGTTCATCAATCCGGGGCTCGCCCCCACCAGCCGGCGCAACATCCTGCGCGGCTCCGTCTTGGCCGGCGCCGCCGCCGTGACGGGCGGTGCGGCGTTCTCCATGCCCAAGCGCGCTCCGGTTCCGCGCGATCCACTTCCCGAGACTCTGCACCGCGTGGCCGACCCTGAGACGGCGCAAGCCGCCCCGCCCGCCGATCTGTCCGGCTACACCCGGATCAAGCAGGAGCTGGTCGCACCGCCCTTCGCGCCCGAACATGAGCAGGTGGCCACCGGCGGGCCGAAAATCATCGAAGTAACAATGGACACGACCGAACAGCTGATGGTGGTCGACGAGGATACCGGCGCCTCTGTCTGGGCGCTCACCTATAACGGCTCGGTCCCCGGCCCGCTGATCATCTGCCACGAGGGCGACATGGTCGAGCTGACCCTGCGCAATCCCCATGACAGCATGATGGAGCACAACATCGACTTCCACGCCTCGACAGGCGCGCTCGGCGGCGGAGGCCTGACCCACGTCTATCCCGGTGAGGAGGTCGTGCTGCGCTGGAAAGCGACGAAGCCCGGCGTTTTCACCTACCACTGCGCCCCCGGCGGCGCGATGATCCCCTACCATGTCTGCCACGGCATGAACGGGGCGCTGATGGTGCTTCCGCGCGATGGCCTGAAGGATGCCGACGGCAATCCTCTGCACTACGATTCCATCACCTATTTCGGCGAGCAGGACTACTACCTGCCGCGCGACGAGAACGGCGACTTCAAGACCTATGACGCTGCTGGTGACGACTATGCCGACAGCCTGGACGCGATGCGGACGCTGGTCCCGACACATCAGGTCTTCAACGGCGCCGTGGGCGCGCTGACCGGCGACGGAGCCCTGCGCGCCAAGGTCGGCGAGACCGTCCTGATGGTGCACAACTCGTGCAACGTCGACAGCCGCCCACACCTGATTGGGGGTCATGGCGACTACGTCTGGGAGTCGTCCTTCACCGATCCGCCCCTGACCGGCATGGAGACCTGGTTCGTGCGCGGCGGCGGCGGCGCGGCAGCGATGTATACCTTCCAGCAGCCGGGCGTCTACGCCTACGTGAACCACAATCTGATCATCGGCGCGCTTCTGGGAGCCACGGCGCACTTCGTCGTCGACGGCGACTGGAACAACGAGCTGATGGAACAGGTCGTGGCACCCCGCCCGTTTGAAGCATGAGGGGGCCGACGCCATGACCCTTGCCGCCGCGATCCGGAACCTGCCCGCCATTCCCTTGCTTGGCGCGCTCGTCTCCCTTGCGGCGGCCCTTATCATCGGGGCCGCGTTCGACGGGCGCGGCCCCGACCTCTCCGTGCTGCCGGACACCGTTGCGGTCCCCCTGGCCACGCCCGTCTGGGTGCAGCGCCACGAGGTCACGATCGACGAATGGAACGCCTGCGCGGCGGATGGCGCCTGCGCCCGCGCGCTGACGTGGCAACGGCACCAGGACCCGGCCACCACGCCCGCCACCCGAATCAACCAGCCCGAGGCCGTGGCCTACGCGGCATGGATCAGCCAAAAGACGAACCACCCCTTCCGCCTGCCCACGTCTGCCGAATGGGACGCCATCGCGGCGGATGTCGTGGATCGCGCCAAGAATCCGTTGTTCACCCAACCGGAACTCGATTGGGCCTCGGCCTACCTGATCGGCGAACGCAAGACGCGCGCCCTCAAGGCCAGCGGCGCGTTCTCGGTCTCGCCCGACGGCATCGCCGATCTCGACGGATCGGTCTGGGAATGGACCAGCGACTGCTATGTCGGGGGCGGCGGACCCGTCACCAGCGACCGCTGCCCCGCCTTCTGGGTCGGCGGCGAGCACCTCGCCGCGATTCCCTACCTGGAACGCGATCCGGCGCGCGGCGGTTGCGCCGTGGGCCAGCCCCCCGCGCATTTGGGCCTGCGTCTGGTCTCCGATCGCGCGCCGCCGGAAGGATGAACATGGAACAGGAACGAGACGGCGGCGCACGATCGGGCGAAGCATGACCGTCCCGGACCACGGCCGGCCCGGACGCGCCGGATCCCGCCCCATGTCCGTGGAGTTCGGCGAGAACGGCATCGTCGTCGACGCCGAATTGATCTGTGCCGCCTTCGACCTCACGGAGGACGAGATGCGCGCTCTCATGCGCACCGGGGCGATGCATACGGTATGCGAACGCGGCATCGGCGAGCATGAGGGGCGTTGGCGCCTCACGTTCCGTTACGACGGCGGTATGGTGCGCCTGACCACCGACGAAAACGGGAGGGTGCTCTCCAGAGTTCGATCAAGGGCTCCGTGGAAAGCAGGGAAGGTTTGAATAATCTCGAGGGTCTTATCCATCGAGCGTCCATCCGGCGCCTTGACGTCCGAAC
>NZ_JYFE01000046.1 GCF_000877395.1 Jannaschia aquimarina
CCCCCGCGCCTCCACCCCCGGCCCGATAACGGCCGGGGGTTTTGCATGCGCCGCGCGTTGGCCGCCCCGCCGGACCGTGCTAGCTGCCGCCCCATGACGTTGCCAACGAAGTCGCAGGTCCTGCAATGGATCGCAGACAACCCCGCAAAGACCTCCAAACGCGACATCGCCAAGGCCTTCGGCATCAAGGGCGGTGAGCGGATCGACCTCAAGCGCCTGCTGCGCGAGATGGAGGACGAGGGTCATCTGTCGAAGCGCAAGAAGAGCTTCGATGACCCGAACCGCCTGCCGCCCGTCTCGGTGCTGACGGTCACGGGGGTGGACGCGGATGGCGATCTGTATCTCGCCCCCCATGACTGGCGTGGCGACGCGCCGGAACCTCGCGTTCTGTACGTCCCGGCCGAGCGCGATCCGGCGCTGGCCGCAGGCGACCGGGTGCTGGCGCGCCTGACGGAGATCGGCGGAGAGGATCACAGCCACGAGGGCCGCCTGATCCGCCGTCTGGCGACGGGGCCCAAGCGGCTGCTGGGCATCTATCGTTCAGGTGGCGAGGGCGGTCGGCTGATCCCGGTCGGCAAGGGCGACGACCGCGAGTGGCGCATCCCGGCCGGTGCGACCGGCGGCGCGCGCGATGGCGAATTGGTCGAGGCGGAGCAGTCCGGGCCGAAGGGCCGCATGGGGCTGCCGCAGGCGAAGGTCGTCACCCGGCTGGGCGATCCCGGCGCGGCGAGATCGGTCAGCCTGATCGCCATCCACGAGCACGGGCTGCGCGACGATTTCCCCGACGACGTGATCGAAGAAGCGGCGGCCGCCGAGCCCGTGACAGAGTTGGGCATGCGCACCGACCTGCGCGACCTGCCGCTGATCACCATCGACCCGTCGGATGCGCGCGACCATGACGACGCGGTCTGCGCTCTGCCCGACGATGACCCAAAGAATGCGGGCGGCCACGTCCTGTGGGTCGCTATCGCCGATGTCGCCCATTACGTCCGCCCCGGCAGCGCGCTGGATCGGGAGGCGCGCGAGCGCGGGAACTCGACCTACTTTCCCGACCGGGTCGTGCCGATGCTGCCGGATGCGTTGTCGGGCGATCTGTGCTCGCTGCACGAAGGGGTGGATCGCCCCTGCATCGCGGTACGGATGCAGCTTGCGCCCGACGGCGAGAAGATCGGGCACCGCTTCGTGCGGGGGCTGATGCGCTCGCCGGCGTCGCTGCATTACGAGGAAGTGCAGGCCGCCATCTACGGAGAGGTCTCGGACCGCGTCGCGCCGCATCTGGACGGGCTGTGCGTGCTCTGGTCGGCCTACGGGACGCTCCGGCAGGCGCGCGCCCGGCGGGAGCCGCTGGATCTGGACCTGCCGGAGCGGCGCATCGTGCTGGATGCGGACGGCACCGTCACCAGCGTCGCCTTCAAGGACCGGCTCGACGCCCACCGGCTGATCGAGGAGGCGATGATCCTCGCAAATGTCGCCGCCGCCGAGACGCTGGAAGGTGGTCCGCTCCTGTTCCGGGTCCACGAGGAGCCGCCTGAGGACAAGCTGGACAGCCTGCGGGAGACGGCCGAGGCGTCGGGCTTCAAGCTGGGCAAGGGACAGGTCCTGCGCCCGGCCCAGTTGAACCGCCTGTTGCGGGACGCCGCCGACACCGAGCTGAGCGAGCTGATCTCGATGGCGACGCTGCGCTCGATGCAGCAGGCCTATTACGCGCCGCGCAATTTCGGTCATTTCGGTCTGGCCCTGCGGGCCTATGCGCATTTCACCTCGCCGATCCGGCGCTATGCGGACCTGATCGTGCACCGCGCTCTGATCGCCAAGCATGGCTGGGGCGACGATGGCCTGTCGGCTTGGGATATCGAGCATCTGGAGCGAACGGGCGAGGTGATCTCGGCCGCCGAGCGGCGCTCGATGATGGCGGAACGGGATACGAACGACCGCTATCTGGCCGCGTTCCTGGCCGACAAGGTGGGCGCCGAGTTTCAGGGCCGCGTGACGGGGGTGCAGGGCTTCGGCGCCTTTGTGCAACTGGCCGAGACGGGGGCCGACGGGCTGATCCCCGTGCGCAGCCTAGGGGCCGAATACTTCCGCTACGACCGGGACGAGCAGACGCTGACCGGATCCGAAAGCGGGCTGGTGATCGGAATGGGCCAGCCGGTGACGGTGCGGCTGGCCGAGGTCGTGCCGGTCACCGGTGGCCTGACGCTGGAATTGCTGTCGGTGGACGGCGCGGCGGTGAAGCGCGCGAAGGGCGGCGGCAGAAAACCGTCCCGCGGGCGAGGCAAGCCGAAGTCGCGGCTCCGCAAGGTGAAGCGGCGCAGGTAGCCCCCCACCCGACCGATCGTGGGCATCCAGCCGCGCGCCGCAGGAAGACCGTTTTCACCGATTCCCGGATGCATTAGAATCGCGCCAAACGTTTCCACGAGAGGGACGACGATGAGGCTGTTTCTTCCGTTGATCGCGGTCGCGCTGGCATGTCAGGCTCAGGCGCAGGTGGACCGGTCGGACCGTCCGGCGATGCGACCGGCCGTGACCCAGTCGCCTGCTCCGCCTCCGGCGCAGGTCCCGGTGGCGAACCTGCCCGATCTGCAGGCCTGGGCTGCCGGTTTCCGCCCGCGCGCGCTGGCCGAGGGCATCCCGCCCGAGATCTTCGACCGCGCATTGGCCAGCGCCGAAATACTGCCGGACGTGGTGCGGCGCGACCGCAACCAGTCGGAATTCACCAAGACGCTGTGGGACTATCTGGAGACGGCGGTCAGCCCCTTGCGGGTCCAGAACGGTCGGACATCGCTGGCGCGCCACCGCGACACGCTGGAGGCGATCGAGGCGCGCTACGGCGTTCCCAAGGAAATCGTTGTCGCAGTCTGGGGCCTGGAATCGGCCTATGGCACCTTCCGGGGCGAAACGCGCACGATCTCGGCCCTCGCCACGCTTGCAGCCGAAGGGCGGCGGGCACGGTTCTTCGAGGCGCAACTGATCGCAGCGATGCGGATCCTGGCGGCCGGCGACGTGGATCCCAACGGCATGCGCGGGTCATGGGCCGGTGCGATGGGGCACACCCAGTTCATGCCCACCTCCTACTTGGAGCATGCGGTGGACTTCACCGGTGACGGGCGGCGCAATATCTGGGGCGACGACCCGACGGACGCCTTGGCCTCGACGGCCAATTACCTGCGCGCCTTCGGTTGGCGCAGCGGAGAGCCGTGGGGGATGGAGGTCCGCCTGCCCGACGGCTTCGACTTCTCGGTGACCGGAGAGCAGATCACGAAACCGGCCGCCGAATGGGCACGGATGGGCGTGACCCGGATGGACGGCAGCGCCCTGCCCGCCAATGACCGCGTCAGCATCCTGGTGCCCGCCGGGGCACAGGGGGCCGCCTTCGCGCGCTATCCGAACTTTGCCGTGATCGAGCGCTACAACCCCGCCGACGCCTATGTGATCGGCGTCGGGCATCTGGCCGACCGCATCGCCGGGGGCCCGGCTATCGCCGGCGACTGGCCACGGGGCGACCGGGCCCTGACCTTCGCCGAGCGCCAGGAGATGCAGCGCCTGCTCGCGCGCGAAGGCTTCGATCCGGGCGGCGTGGACGGGCGGGTCGGTCCGCTGACGTTGGCGGCGATCCGCGCGTGGCAAAGCGCCGAAGGCATGACGCCAGACGGTTATCTGCCACCCCGGATGCTGGACCGGTTAAGGCGCTGAGCGGGCCGCCGCGTCAGGCCACCGACAGCCGAAACCGGACCGGCACCTCGATCACCTCATGCCCCATGAGGTCGGTGGGACGGGCCTGCCCCTCGATGCCGCCGATGCGCGCGTAGAAGCGCCTCGCGCGCGGATTGTCGCGCAGCACGGTCAGCTCGGCCGTCGCGCGGCCAGAACTCCGCAATCGGTCGAACAGCGCAAGCATCAGCGCCCGTCCGATGCCCGCGGATCGGCGCGCCGGGGCGGTGTGAAGGTTGTCGATGTAGGGGACCGCCCGGTCGGTCAGGCAGTGCACGAAGCCGCGTATGCCGCCCTCATCGGCCACCAGCGTGATCGCGGTCCCGTCCAGCGGGCGGGTGCCCCATTTCTCCGACAGGTCTTCGGCCAGCGCACCATCGAGGTAGTCGTCCGGCAACTGGCCGCGATAGGCGTCCCGCCAACTTGCGAGATGCAGCGCGGCGATGGCGTCCCGGTCCGCCTCGACGGCCCTTCGGATCAGCACGGGGTCACCGCGTCCCCGATCTCGAACTGGCCGGGAAAGATGCCTTCGGCACACCAGCCGCCATGATGACGGACCGCGGAATATCCGCCCGGACCCAGCGTCTCCTCCATGCGGGAGCAGGGCGCGCAGGGGCCGGTGATGCGGATCCGCGCCGCGCCGATGGTGATGTCGCGCCCGCGCAAGGCGGCGAGGTTGATCCCCGCGACGACGACGTTGCGGCGCAGCGCCTGAGGCGTCGCTTCCGTGCCGCAGAGCGCCGAGATGACGGGCAGATGCTCCGCCTGAACGAGCGTCACGCATCGTTTGCCCGGCCGTGCCTTGTCCCCTTCGAGCCCCGACGGCCCCAGTGTGACCCGGTCCACCACTTTCATGGGCGCCCGGCGCTCCGGCCGCAGACCGATCCAGGCCACGCTGCCTGTCCGGTGGTGCCGCGCCATGAGCTCGCGGAGCGTCTCCATCAGCGCGCGAGAGTCGCCGACAGGATCGCCGCCAGCGCTTCGGCATCCGTCTCACCAAAGGCATCGGGGCGGTCGCTGTCGATGTCGAGGACGGCGATCAGCGCGCCCCGTCGATCGCGGACGGGCAGGACGATCTCGGACCGCGTGGAGGAGGCGCAGGCGATGTGGCCAGGAAAGGCATCCACGTCCGGCACGATCTGCACCTCACCCGTGCGGGCGCAGGCGCCGCAGACCCCCCGGTCGAACGGAATCACGAGGCAGCCGTGCCCGCCCTGATAGGGACCGATCTTCAGCAGATCGGGTGCTACGACCCGGTAGAACCCCGTCCAGTCGAAACGGTCGTCGGAATGGTGCAACTCGCAGGCGACGGTCGCCATCAGGGCGACGGCGTCGTCCTCTCCGTCGGTCAGGGAGGCGATGCGGGCGGCGAGGTCGAGATAATCGGCTTGCATGTCGCGGGGGTGCCTTGCCGCGACTTTCACGGCAAGGCGAAATCGCGCGGTCCTGTGGACCGATGGAAGCCGGGTTGAGCGTCGGTCAGGGTCGTTCGATCGCGATCGCCGTACCTTCGCCCCCGCCGATGCAGATAGCAGCCACGCCGCGCTTGAGGCCCTTGGCTTCGAGCGCGTGGAGCAGCGTCACGACGATCCGCGCGCCGGACGCACCGATCGGATGACCCAGCGCACAGGCCCCGCCATTGACATTCACCATTTCGGGGTCGAGCCCCATCTCGTGCATGAACGCCATGGGGACGACGGCGAAAGCCTCGTTCACCTCCCACAGGTCCACGTCGTCCCTGGTCCAGCCGATCCGATCCAGGAGCTTCTGCGCGGCCGGCACCGGCGCGGTCGTGAACCAGCCCGGCGCCTGCGCGTGGGAGGCATGGCCGACGATGCGCGCGCGGACAGGCAGGCCGGTATCGGAGGACGCGATGACAAGCGCCGCGGCCCCGTCGGAGATCGAGGACGCGTTGGCCGCGGTCACCGTGCCGTCCTTCCGGAAGGCGGGCTTCAGATGCGGGATCTTGTCGGGGCGGGCTGTGCCGGGCTGTTCGTCGTGCTGGACCGTGATCTCCCCCTTGCGGGTCGTTACGACGAATGGCGCGACTTCGGTCCCGAAGGCGCCGCCGTCGATCGCCGCCTGCGCGCGGGAGAGGGAGCGCAGGGCATATTCGTCCTGCGCGTCGCGGGTGAACTGATACCGCTCGGCGCAATCTTCGGCGAACGTGCCCATCAGGCGGCCCTTGTCATAGGCGTCCTCCAGCCCGTCGAGGAACATGTGGTCGATGACCTGACCATGCCCGAGCCGCGCGCCGCCGCGCATCTTGGGCAGCAGGTACGGAGCGTTGGACATGCTCTCCATCCCGCCGGCCACGACGATGCGGGCCTGTCCCAGTGCGATGGCGTCATGCGCCATCATCGCGGCCTTCATCCCCGATCCGCACATCTTGTTCAGGGTCGTCGCCGGCACGTCCTCCGACAAGCCCGCGGCAAAACCCGCCTGCCGTGCGGGTGCCTGCCCCTGCCCGGCAGGAAGCACGCAGCCCATCAGCACCTCGTCGACCTCCGGGCGGCCCGCATCGTCCAGCGCAGCGCCGATCGCGGCGCCGCCGAGATCCGCGCAGGCCACATCGGAAAAGGCGCCCTGAAACCCGCCCATCGGCGTGCGGCGGGCCGCAGCGATCACGACGTCCGGCATATGCTCCTCCGTTTACATGTTCGAAAGGTTTCGTCCCGTAGGGTGACAGCCGAACGACCCAGATGCCAGCCCCGCGAGGATTCAGATGGAACTGTCCGAAGAACGTCATGGAGACATCCTGCTGATCAAGATCCACGAAGATCGCATCGATGCCGCCGCAGCCGTGACGTTCAAGGATGGTGTCCGCAGCCTGATCGCCAATCATCCCGGCCGTGTCGTCCTCGACCTGTCCCAGGTAGAATTCCTCGACAGCTCCGGCCTCGGGTCACTGGTCGCGGTGATGAAGATGCTCGGCGGCCGCAAGCTCGAGGTGGCGGGATCGCGCGACATCGTCCTGCGGGTCTTGTCGCTGACGAAGATGGACAGGGTGTTCGTGCTGCATCCGGATCGGGATGCCGCGCTGAAAGGTCTCGACGCCGCATGACCGGGGCAGAACAGCAGAAACACTTGCCGCAGGCTGCGTCCAGCGCGACACCGCCGATCCTGTCGACAAGGATCGAGGGCTCCGACACCGCCGTGAGCAAGGCCCTGGCGACGCTTCAGGCGGGCCTGACGTCGGATCTCCTGCCCTGCCGCGACGATCTGATGATCGTCCTGGGCGAAGCGTTGAACAACATCGTCGAACACGCCCTCGCGCTGCGCACGGACGGCGTGATCGACCTGTCCATCGCCAACGTGAAGGACCGGGTTTCCGTGACGATCCGCGACAATGGGCGTCCCCTGCCGCCGGGCCTTCTCTCCGGGGCCGACGCCCCCAGCGTCGACTGCGAGATTGACGACCTGCCGGAGGGTGGGTTCGGCTGGTTCATCCTCCACTCCCTCGCAGACGACATGGTCTACGAGCGCCTTGAGGGCGTGAACGAGCTCAGCTTCACGCTGACGCGGGCCTAGACTCTTTCGGGGGGAAGCGAGCCTTCGGAAATGCAGGGCCCAGGAACGGCCTTGGGGCAGCAGGGCCGACCACCTCGGTGCGACTGCGATCTCTGCATATCATGAGTGGCAATGAGGTACGCATCGGGCCCAATGCCGTATAGCTACCTGTCCGAAGTGTCAGGTCGACTTCGCGGACACATCTTCGGAGTTTGGGCAGCCACCCCGTTCAGGCCCTTCGAAACGACTGGTGGCACCTGCGCACGCCCCGATGCCGGCGCGACAGGTTCGGCCCCTCTGGTCGTCGCGGCGCCATCGGCCTACCTTCCGCCCCGGGCGCTGCCCGCGAGTTGGAGGGGACGATGCGAGACTTTCACCTGCCGGGACGATCCCCGGTGCTTGCCGAAGGCGGAATGGCCGCGACGTCACATCCGCTCGGCACGCTCGTCGCCATCGAGACGCTTCGCAGGGGCGGAAACGCGGTCGATGCGGCCATCGCCGGGGCCGTTCTCCTCGGGCTCTGTGAACCGCAGATGACCGGTTTGGGCGGTGATTGCTTCGCCCTGCTCAAGCCTGCGGGAACCGAGGACATCCTGGCCCTGAACGGATCGGGCCGGGCGCCAGCCGGCGCCGATCCGGAAGCGATCAGGCGGGAAGGTCACGAGAGCATCCCGCTCCACGGAGTGGAGGCGGTCACGGTCCCCGGCGCGGTGGATGCCTTCTGCAAGCTCTCGGACGCGCATGGCGCGCTCGGGATCCAGGACACGCTCGCACCGCTGACGCGCTATTTCGAAGAGGGGATCCGCGTCGCGCCTCGGGTGGCGTTCGATTGGGCGGAGGCCGAAGCGACCCCGCAAGGCGCCGCGAGAGATCTGTTTCTCAAGGACGGGCGCGCCTTCCGGGCCGGCGAACTCTTCGCGCTGCCCGGCCAAGCCGAAGTGCTCCGCCGTGTTGGGGAACACGGCCGCGACGGCTTCTATGCGGGCGAGGTGGCCGAAGACATGGTCGCCGCCCTGCGCGCCGCAGGCGGATCCCACACGGTCGAAGACTTCGCCGCGACACGCTGTGACTGGACGGACCCGATCTTCGGCAGCTATCGCGGGACGGAAATGGTCGAGCACCCGCCCAACGGTCAGGGCGCGACGGCGATCCTGATGAATGCCATCCTGTCCCATTTCGACATTGCTTCGATGGACCCGCTGGGATCCGCCCGGGCCCATCTGGAAGCCGAAGCCGCCAAGCTCGCCTATGACGCGCGCAACCGCTTGCTGGCGGATCCGGACCACATGGCGCGACTGGAGCATATGCTCGCGCCCGAGACCGCCGAGAAGCTGGCCGCCATGATCGATCCGACCCGTGCGATGGCGGCGGCCACGCCCCTGACCGAGGCGATCCACAAGGATACGATCTACATCACCGTCGTGGATCGCGACCGTATGGCGATCTCGCTGATCTACTCGATCTTCCATTCCTTCGGCTCCGGCATCGCCTCCGACCGGTTCGGTATCCTGTTTCAGAACCGAGGCGCGGGGTTCACGCTGGAGCCGGGCCATCCGAACGAATTGGGGCCGGGCAAGCGTCCGATGCACACGATCATCCCCGGCATGCTGCGCGAAGGCGGGCGCGTCACGATGCCATTCGGCGTCATGGGTGGCGGCTATCAACCGAATGGCCACGCCCGGCTGATCTCGAACCTCGTGGATTTCGGGCTGGACCCCCAATCGGCGATCGACGCGCCCCGCAGCTTCTCGGAAGCCGGCAGCATGAAGGTCGAGCGCGGCTATTCGGACGCCGTCCGAGCCGAACTGGCCGAGATGGGGCACGCGGTGGAAATACCGGAGACGCCATTGGGCGGGGCCCAGGCGATCCGGATCGACGAGGCCGGCTATCTGGAAGGCGCGAGCGACCCGCGAAAGGACGGCTGCGCGCTGGGCTATTGACGCACAGCCCAGCGAGCGGTTCAGAGCCGCTCGAACCCGACGGCGATCCCCTGCCCGCCGCCGATGCACATCGTAGCCAGCGCGCGGCGGCCGCCCGTCCGGCGCAGTTCATAGAGCGCCTTGGTCGCGATGATGGCGCCTGTCGCGCCGACGGGGTGACCCAGCGCGATCGCGCCGCCATTCGGGTTCACTCGCGCCGGGTCCAGGCCCAATTCTCGCGTCACCGCGATGGCCTGGGAGGCGAACGCCTCGTTCGACTCGATGACGTCGAAATCTGCGTCGCCGCCCGTCCGCTCCAAGAGGGAGCGCACCGCGGGAACCGGGCCGATGCCCATCACCTCGGGGCGCACTCCGGCGTGACCGTAGCCGCTGATCCGGGCGATCGGGGTCAGGCCAGCCCGTTCCGCCGCAGAGGCGGTCGCAAGCACCAGCGCCGCCGCCCCATCGTTGATGCCGGACGCGTTGCCGGCGGTGACGGTGCCGTCTTTCTGGAAGACCGGGCGCAGACCGGACAGCGCCTCGGCCGTGGTGGCCTTGGGATGTTCATCGGTGTCGAACGCGACCTCTTCGCGCTTGCGGCGCACCATCACGGGCGCGATCTGTTCCGCGAAATGGCCCGCTTCGATGGCGGCAGCGGCCCGCTTTTGCGAGGTCAGCGCGAAGGCGTCCTGATCTTCGCGCGTGATGCCATACTCGGCGGCAACATTTTCGGCGGTGACGCCCATATGGCCGGTGCCGAACGGGCAATTCAGGGCGCCCAGCATCATATCCATGGATCGCATGTCGCCCATCTTGGTGCCCCAGCGCATGTCCTGCGTGGCATGAGGCGAGCGGGACATGCATTCGGCGCCGCCCACCAGAGCGAACTCCGCATCGCCCAGCGACAGCGCCTGCGCGCCCGACACGATCGCCTGCAATCCGCTTCCGCAAAGGCGATTGACGTTCATTGCCGGAACCGTCTCCGGCACACCGGCCTGCATCGCGGCCACGCGCGACAGGTACATGTCCCGCGGCTCGGTGTTGATGACGTGGCCGAAGACCGTCGTGCCGATCCGAGCGCCGTCTACGCCCGCCCGCTCCAACGCGGCCTTCGCCGCCACCGTGGCGAGGTCGATGGGCGCGGTTCCCGCGAGGCTGCCGCCGAAGGTGCCGATGGCCGTCCGCGCGGCGCCGAGGATGACGATGTCTTGCATGAGGGCCTCCCTGCCGTTCGGCAGAACTATCGGCCAGCCCCGTGCAGTCGGAAAGCGGAACGTTCCGTCAGCCGGGCATCGCCGCCCGGTAGAGATGCCAGGACGCGTGCCCGAGCACGGGCAGGACGATCAACAGACCGAGGAACCAGGGCACCATCGCCAACAGGGTGGTCACGGCGATGATCGCGGCCCAGACCATCATTATGGGCAAATTCGCGCGAACCGCCCCCAAGCTGGCCCGCATCGCGGTCACGAAATCGACCTCCCGCTCCAGCAGCATCGGCAGGCTGAGCGCGGTCAGGCCGAAGAGCAGGAATGCGCAGGCGCCACCGAAAAGGATCTGTACGATCGCCATCGCGAGGCCCGGCCCGGACAGGTAGGCGGCCAGGGTGTCAGGTGGGCCCAGCAACGCCGTCGGCCCCATGAAGAGCGCGAACAGCATGTGCGCCACGAAGCTCCAGAACAGGAAGTAGATCAGGATGACCGCGCCCGCCCAGGGGATCTGTCGCGTCCTCTCGTTCCAGACGACGGCCAGCACTTCCGAGAAGACGAGGGGGACGCCGTCGCAACGGCGACGGCTGACCTCGTAAAGACCGACTGCCAGGAACGGCGCGATCAGCGGGAAGCCCAAGGTCAGTGTGAGCGTCCAGGTGAAGAGCCCCGCGCCGAGCTGGAGCAGCGCGAAGCCCGAGATCACGTAGATGCAGGCGAAGAACAGCCCGTATTGCGGCGCGGCGCGGAAGTCGCCCCAGCCCGCGCGCAGGGCGGCCCCCAGATCCGACAACGTGACCTGCCCCGCCCGTGGAACGGGGTCGGAGACCTGAACATCGACGGATCGGTCGGACATAGGCCGAGCCTAACGGCTGCGAACCGGCCTGTCATGGGGAACGTGGGGGACGAAGATGCGGCCCCCACGCCGTCTCAGACGTCGAAGCGCAGCGGATGCACCGAAGTGAACTTGCCCGAGTCGCGGAGCGCGGACAGGACGTCCTCGGATGGCTGCTCATCGAGATAGAGAAGAGCGATCGCTTGGTGTCCGGCTTCGGTCCGGCCCAGGGTGAAGTTGGCGATATTCACGCCTTTCTCTCCCAGCGTCTGACCCAGTGTCCCGATGATGCCCGGCACGTCCTGATTGGTCGTGTAGAGCATGTGAGGCCCGACCTCGGCGTCGATATTGACGCCCTTGATCTGGATGAACCGCGGCTTGCCGTCATGGAAGACGGTCCCGGCAGCCGAGTAATCCTGTTCGGAGGTCCGCACGACCAGCTTGATATAGCCTTCGAAAACGCCGGACTTGTCCTGCCTGGTTTGGCTGATCTCGATACCGCGCTCGCGCGCGATGACGGGGGCCGAAACCATGTTCACGTCCGGGTTCTGCGCCTTCATCACGCCCGCTATGACCGAACAGTCGAGCGCGGCGAGGTTCATCTCGGTGACGGAGCCGTTGTAAGTGATCTCGATCGCCTCGATCGGCGCATCGGTGAGCTGTCCGACGAACGCGCCCAGATGGTCGGCCAGTTTGAGCCATGGGCCCATGACCTTGGCCTCTTCCGCGGTCACGGAGGGCATGTTCAGCGCATTCGTGACGGCCCCCGTCAGCAGGTAGTCCGACATCTGTTCGGCCACCTGAAGTGCGACGTTTTCCTGCGCTTCGGTGGTCGAGGCGCCCAGATGCGGGGTGCAGACGACGCCGGGCAGACCGAAGAGCCGGCTGTCGGTCGCGGGCTCCGTCTCGAAGACGTCGAAGCCGGCACCGGCGACGTGGCCGGACTTGATGAGTTCTGCCAGAGCGGCCTCGTCGACCAGACCGCCGCGGGCGCAGTTTATGATACGGACGCCCTTCTTGGTTTTCGCCAGGTTCTCGGCAGAAAGGATGTTCTTCGTCTGCTCCGTCAGAGGGACATGAAGGGTGATGACGTCCGCCTCGGCCAAGAGCTTGTCGAGGTCCATCTTCGCCACGCCCAGCTTGGCGGCCCGCTCATCGGACAGGAACGGGTCGTAGGCACCGACCTTCATGCCCAGCCCGACGGCCTTCTGGCAGACGATGCCGCCGATGTTCCCGGCACCGATGACGCCCAGACGCTTGCCGGTCAGCTCGACCCCCATGAAGCGCGACTTCTCCCATTTGCCGGCTTGGGTGCTGGTGTCGGCCTGGGGGATTTCGCGGGCCACGGCGAACATGAGTGCGATGGCATGTTCGGCGGTGGTGATCATGTTGCCGTAGGGCGTGTTCATGACGATCACGCCCTTGCGAGAGGCGGCGACCTTGTCGACGTTGTCGGTCCCGATACCGGCGCGTCCAACCACCTTCAGGTTGGTGGCCTTTTCCAGCAGCTTTTCGGTCACCTTGGTGGCCGAACGGATGGCGAGACCGTCATATTCGCCGATCACCTCGGCCAGCTTGTCCTTGTCCTTGCCAAGGGCGGGGTCGAAGGTGACGTCGATGCCGCGGTCGCGGAAGATCTGAACGGCGGTTTCCGACAGCTTGTCGGACACGAGGACTTTGGGGGCCATCGGAGGCTCCTTTTTACGATTGGTACGACGCCCTGAGGGCGGTCTTCATGTTTCGTACGGAGATTCGAGGGGATCAGGCGGTCGCAAGTTCCGACTGGTAGGCCCATTCGACCCACGGCATCAGCGCGGCGACGTCTTCGGGATCGACCGTCGCGCCGCACCAGATGCGCAACCCTTCGGGCGCGTCCCGGTAGCTGGCGATGTCGAGGGCGACGCCCTCGGCCTCCAGCCGTTTGGCCATCCTCTTGGCCGTGCCTTCGGGTGCGCCGACCAGCTTGAGGCAGACCGAGGTCGTTGATCGGGTTGCCGGATCTTCGGCGAGGTTGGCGATCCAGTCGCGGCTCTCACAGAACTCCCAGATGGCGCTGGCGGACCGGTGCGCGCGGTCGATCAGGCCGGGCAGCGTGACGCCTTCGGCCCAGTCAAGCGCGCGCAGGTAATCCTCGACGCACATCATCGACGGGGTGTTGATGGTGGCGCCTTCGAAGATCCCCTCGATCAGCTTGCCGCCCTTCGTCAGACGGAAAATCTTGGGAAGCGGGCGCGGCGGCGTGTAGCTTTCCAGCCGCTCGACGGCGCGGGGCGACAGGATAAGGACGCCATGCGCGCCCTCCCCGCCCAGCACCTTCTGCCAGGAGAAGGTGGTCACATCGAGCTTGTCCCACGGAAGCTCCATCGCGAAAGCAGCAGAGGTCGCATCGCAGAGCGTCAGGCCTTCACGGTCAGCGGGGATCCAGTCGCCATTCGGTACGGCCACACCCGACGTGGTGCCGTTCCAGGTGAAGCCCACGTCGCTGGCCCAGTCGATGGCGGTCAGATCGGGCAGCGCACCGTAGGGCGCTTCAAGGACGGTGGCATCGAGGTCGAGTTGCTTCACCGCGTCGGTCACCCAACCCTTACCGAAGCTTTCCCATGCGAGCATGGTGACGGGCCGTGCGCCCAGCATCGTCCACATCGCCATCTCGTAGGCGCCGGTATCCGAGGCGGGCACGATGCCGATGCGGTAATCGTCCGGCACGCCGAGCAGGGTCTTGGTGCGCTCGATCGCCTCTCTCAGGCGCGACTTGCCGATGGCCGCACGGTGCGAACGGCCGAGCGGCGCGGGGGCGAGGCTGTCGAGGGTGAAGCCGGGATGCTTCTTGCAAGGTCCGCTGGAAAAGCGCGGATCGGCCGGCCGCGTGGCCGGTTGAGCGAGATCGGTCATGGTATCCTTCCAGATATTCGCGCCCCGTTGGGGGGGCGTGTCCCGCCGCCGTCGGTATTGCGCCGAGAGGGGTCGCGCAAGACAAAAATCGCGGGCATGAGGGGCGGCGACGCGTCGATCCGTTGCCGATAGGAAAGAGATGTTCACGACGATCCTGACTTGCGATCCAGCCCGGGCCAGCCTGGATGCGCCCACGATCGAGGCTTTGCGCAATGCCTGGGGCGGCGGGGATGCCCGTTGGCTGGCGCGCGGCATCGCCGCAGAGTTCGACATGCCCGCGCGCCATGACCCGGCCGAGGCGCGCGCTGGTCTGGATGCGATGGGCGTGGATGTGAACGTCGTCCCGGCGGAGGGCCGGCGCAAGCGCCTGCTGCTGGCCGACATGGACAGCACCATGATCCGGCAGGAATGCATCGACGAGCTGGCGGCCGAGGCCGGGGTCGGCGACCGCGTGGCCGCGATCACGGCACGGGCGATGAACGGCGAGATCGGCTTCGAGGGCGCCCTGCGGGAGCGGGTCGGCCTGCTGGCCGGGTTGGACGTATCCGTGATCGACCGCGTGCTGGCCGAACGGATCACGCCGATGCCAGGCGGCGCCGTATTAGTCGCGACGATGCGAGCGGGCGGCGCCCATGCCGCGCTGGTCTCGGGCGGCTTCACGGCGTTTACCGGTGCGGTCGCGGCCGATCTGGGCTTCGACAGCCACCGGGCCAACACGCTTCTGGTGGCAGACGGGCGCCTGACCGGCGCGCCGGGCGAGCCGATCCTGGGCCGGGAGGCCAAGATCGCGCGGCTGGAAGAACTGGTCACGGAGCTTGGGATCGCTGCGGACGATGCCATCGCTGTAGGCGACGGAGCGAACGATCTGGGAATGCTGCACCGCGCGGGCATGGGCGTCGCGCTGCACGCCAAACCTGCGGTACAGGCCGAAGCCGATCTGGTGGTGAACCACGGCGATCTGACGGCGCTGCTGTATTTGCAAGGGTACCGTGAGGACGAGTTCGTTGATCCGTCACGGAACTGACGCGCACCACTGGTAGTTGCCGGGTTAGAACCAACCACGAGGAGTGGGGCGATGGCAGAGATCGACCCGTTGAAATTTGTGCTTCAGGTCATCCTGCCGAAGAAGCGCCGCAGATAGAAGCGGGCCGGACGGACGCGAACGACCGTCATGCGCACTTCGTCAGACCGATAGATTTTCCACGTTCAGGGCGTTGTCCTGAATGAACTCCCGGCGCGGCTCGACCAGATCGCCCATGAGCTTGGTGAAGATGTCATCGGCCTCGGCCATATCCTCCACCTTGACCTGAAGCAGCGTGCGCGCCTCGGGGTCCAGCGTCGTCTCCCACAATTGATCGGGGTTCATCTCGCCCAATCCCTTGTACCGTTGGAGCGTCAGGCCCTTTTCGCCCTCGGTCAGAATAGCGTTCAGCAGATCGGTCGGTCCGTGGATGTCGGTCCCCCTCTCGCGCCGGATCAGGGTGGCTGGGTCGCGGTAGACGTCGCGTGTCTCCGATGAGACCTGCGCAAGGCGCCGCGCCTCACCCGAACGGAGGACAGCCCCATCGAGCGTCCGCACCTCTTCGACACCGCGCAGAACGCGGGCAAGGCGGATTCCGTGATCCTGGGTGATGCGTCCCTGCCAGCCGCGTTCGTATTCCGCCGCGACCTGGTCCAGTCGTTCGGCCACGCGTTCGGCGGTGGCCTGAAGGTCCTGCGCCCCTTCCGCATCGAAAGCGCCGGCCAAGGCAGCTTGCTCCAGTACGTGACGCGGGTAATGCGTCGGGAATGCATCGAGGATCCGCTTGAAGAGTCGCGCCGCGCGCACGATGCGTTCGAGGTCGGCGCCGGCGATCTCTTCTCCGGACTTCAGGCGAAGAACGGCCCCTTCGGTCCCCTGGTCGATCAGGTAATCCTCGAGGGCGGTCTGATCCTTGAGATAGACCTCGGACTTGCCGCGCGCGACTTTGAAGAGCGGCGGCTGCGCAATGTAGAGGTGCCCGGCCTCGATGATCTCGGGCATCTGGCGGTAGAAAAACGTCAGCAGCAGCGTACGGATATGGGCGCCGTCCACATCCGCGTCCGTCATGATGATGATCTTGTGATAGCGCAGCTTGTCGAGATCGAACTCGTCACGGCCGATCCCGGTGCCGAGCGCGGTGATGAGCGTCCCGATTTCCTGGCTCGACAGCATCCGGTCGAAGCGCGCGCGTTCGACGTTCAGGATCTTGCCGCGCAGGGGCAGGACAGCCTGGTTCGCACGGGAACGGCCCTGCTTGGCCGAGCCGCCGGCGCTGTCGCCCTCGACCAGAAAGAGCTCGCGCTTTTCGGGGTTCTTTTCCTGGCACTCGGCCAGCTTGCCGGGCAGGTTCGAGACATCGTTGCCCGCCTTCTTGCGCGTAAGTTCACGAGCCTTGCGCGCCGCCTCGCGGGCGAGCGCCGCCTCGACGATCTTGCCGACCACCTGACGGGCGATCTGCGGGTTCTCGTCGAACCACTCGGCGAGTTTCTCGTTCACGAGGTTCTCGACCGCAGGTCGCACCTCGGAAGACACGAGCTTGTCCTTCGTCTGGCTGGAGAATTTCGGGTCGGGCACCTTGACCGACAGCACGCAGGTCAGCCCCTCGCGCGCGTCGTCGCCGGTAAAGCTGACCTTCTCGCGCTTGGCGATACCGCTATCCTGAGCGTAGCGGGTGATCGTCCGCGTCAGCGCGCCGCGCAGACCGGCCAAATGGGTGCCGCCGTCGCGTTGCGGGATGTTGTTGGTGAAGGGCAGCACGTTCTCGTGGTAGCTATCGTTCCACCACATCGCGACCTCGACGCCGATGCCGTCGCGCTCCCCCTCCATGTAGATGGGATCGTCCATCACGGCGGTCTTGGAGCGGTCGAGATAGCGGACGAACTCGCGCACACCGCCCTCGTAGTGCATTTCGGCGCGCAAAGCCTCGGCGGGGCGCTCGTCTTCGAGCACGATGCGAACGCCGGAATTGAGGAAGGCCAGCTCGCGCAGACGCTTTTCGAGCGTCTCGAACTGGTATTCGAGGTTGGAGAACGTACCGGTGGAGGCCATGAAGCGGACCTCGGTGCCGGTCTCGGTCGTGTCGCCGACCACTTCGAGATGCTTGACCGTCTCGCCGCCTTCGAAGCGGGCGACATGCTCCTTGCCACTGCGCCAGATGCGCAATTCGAGCCAGTCGGAGAGAGCGTTCACGACCGATACGCCGACGCCATGGAGGCCGCCGGAGACCTTGTAACTGTTCTGGTCGAACTTCCCGCCAGCATGGAGCTGGGTCATGATGACCTCGGCCGCCGACACGCCTTCCTCGGCATGCATGTCGGTGGGAATGCCGCGCCCGTTGTCACGCACGGAGACGCTGCTGTCGGCATGAATGCGGACGCTCACCTCGGTCGCGTGACCGGCCAACGCCTCGTCGATGCCGTTGTCCACGACCTCGTAGACCATGTGATGCAGGCCGGACCCGTCATCGGTGTCGCCGATATACATCCCGGGCCGCTTGCGGACGGCCTCCAAGCCCTTGAGGACCTTGATGGAATCGGCGCCGTATTCTGCCTGATTCGAGGTTTGCTCGGACATGCTGCTCTTCTTTTCGTTTCCCGCTCAAGATATATGCGTTTCGCAGGGGGATGTCACGGGATCCGCACCAGATTTGGTGGTGTCCTTCGCCATCCACGGTGTGCCACCGGCACGGGCGGAAGCGCGGGGCCAGCCCCTCGCGCTCCCCGGGATATCTCCGGCAGGATGAGTGGGTCAGACCGCGCGGACGACCCGCCGGAAAAAGGCCTCTGCGGCCGCTTGGTCGGCGGGTGCATCGGACATCTGCGCCGTCCGGGCCAGCCAGTCGCGCGCCTGGGCGAGTTCGGCCCCGATGAAGTCGAGGAGGACCGGATCGGCAGACGGTATCTGGCCGCCTTCGGGGCGGGTGTGCTTGAGGGCGATCAACGCCTCGGTGGCGGCAATCACCTCTGTCGGCGGTGCCGCGCCATTGATCAGGGCGGCCATGTCCATCGGCGGAAAGGCCGCATCATTCCGGTGCATCCAGCGCAGCGCGAGGGCGGGGCGAAGGGCGTATAACAGCGCCTTGAGCTTGATCCCGTCGGCCGTATTCATCCGCGCCTCCTGCCGAGCGGCAAGGTTCAGGTAGTGCCAGGTGGCAGGGCGCCTGCGCAAAGTGGCGGCCGCCAGTCGCGCCAGATCGTCGGTCAGCGGATCGCGGCGATAGACGATTGGCGAGCGGAGCCATTCGCCTAGGACCGCGTTGCCCGCCAGCATCAGGTTCAGCGCCTTGCGGAGGTCCCAGCCGGAGATGTCGAGTTCGTCGTCGAGCGGGCGTTCGATCACGTCTCGGCCGGGCTCGAGCGACAAGTGCGAGTCGACGGGTCGGGCATAGACGAAGCGGACGTCCTAGTCGCTGTCGGGAGAATGGAAGCCCCAGGCGCGGCTGCCACTTTCGGCGGCCAGCAGGATGCGGACGCCCTCTTCCGTAGAGATGCGTTCGAGTTCGACTTGGATGCGAGCCCGCATGGGCGCCGGGACGGGATCGGTCATGCCTGCTGCACCCGGCTCTCGCCGGCCTCCTCTGTGACCTCAAGATGCTGGGCGTCGAGCCCATCGAACAATTCCGGCCCCGTGCCCGTCAGAAACGCCTGCGTACCAAGCGCCGCCAGTTCGGCATAGAGCGCGGCCCGGCGACCCGCATCCAGATGGGCGGCCACCTCGTCGAGAAGCAGGATCGGAGGCTCGCCCTCGCGCGAGGCCAAAGCGCGGGCATTGGCGAGGATGAGCGAGATCAGGAGCGCCTTCTGCTCGCCCGTCGAACAGAGACGCGCCGCCATGTCCTTGGCGGCATAGGCGCCGTCGAGATCGGTGCGGTGAGGCCCGACCAGCGTGCGGCCGGCGGCCATGTCGCGGGGGCGGGACGCGGCGAGCGCGTCGAGCAGGCCGGCCTCGTCGCGCGGATCCTCGTCGGGGCCGGACAGCGCAAGTGCCGCGGCGGGGAAAGGCCCGGCCTCGTCCTGCGCGGCGGCCAGCAAAGCCAGCGCCTCGGTGCGGCGTGCATGGAGGGCCGCACCCACACGCGCCATCTGCACCTCGAGCGCCTCGTACCAAAGCGCGTCGCGGACCCCGTCGCGCAGCAGCCTATTGCGGTCGCGCATCGCCTTTTCATAGGCCAATGACGCCTCGGCATGGTCGGGAAAGAAGCTGAGCGTCATGCGGTCGAGGAAGCGGCGGCGCCCCTCGGCCCCTTCGAGCCAGAGCCGGTCCATGGCGGGCGTCAGCCACAGCACCCGCGTCAGTCGGGCGAGCGCAACCTGGGGCGCGGCCTTGCCGTCGATGCGGGTGCTGCGGGGCTGGCCGGGCTCTGCGCGAAGCTCCACCTCGTGATCGCCGAGCGTGGCGAGGACGCGCCATCCCACCGCTTCGGGGCGTCGAATGATTTCCTCGGCGGCGGCGCGGCGCATCCCTCTGCCCGGCGAGAGGAGGGACACCGCTTCGAGCAGGTTGGTCTTGCCGGCGCCGTTGGGGCCATGGACGGCGATCAGCGGTGCGTCGAAGGCGAGCCGCGTCCGTCGGTGCGAACGGAAATGAGAGAGCGCGAGGGAGGCGACCCGCACCTCAGACGCGCATCGGCATCACGACGTAGATGGCCGAGGCGTCTCCGCCCTCCTGCATCAGGGTCGGGTCGCCCGCATTGTTGAAGCGGAACACCGCATTCTCGCGGTCGACCTGTGCGGCGATCTCTTCGAGATACTTGGCGTTGAAGCCGATCTCGAGCTTCTCGTCCCCGTAGGCCACGGCGAGTTCCTCTTCGGCAGTGCCCGAGTCCGGAGCGTTGACCGAAAGGATGAGGCGATCCTCGTCGAGCGACAGCTTCACCGCGCGGGAGCGTTCGGAGGACACGATGGCGACGCGACGCACGGCGGCGGCGAAGTCGGAGGCGTCCACCTCCATCGTCCGGGGGTTGGCCTGAGGGATGACCCGCGCATAGTCCGGGAAGGTGCCGTCGATCACCTTCGATGTCAGCGTGATCTCGGGCGTGGCGAAGCGGATCTTGGTCTCGGAGACGGAGACGGCGATCTGCGCCTCGTCGTCATCCACCAGCTTGCGCAATTCGCCCACCGTCTTGCGGGGCACGATGACGCCGGGCATGTCGTCTGCCCCCTCGGGCAGGTCCGCATCGACGCGGGCGAGGCGGTGTCCGTCGGTGGCTACGGCACGCAGGACGCGGCCGCCCTCGCCTTCGGCCACATGCAGGTAGACGCCGTTGAGGTAGTAGCGCGTCTCTTCCGTCGAAATCGCAAAGCGCGACTTGTCGAAGAGACGCCGCAAGACCGGCGCGGGACAGGAGAAGTTCGCCGCGTAGTCAGACGACGCCATCACGGGGAAGTCTTCCTTGGGGAGCGTCTGAAGCTGGAAACGCGACCGGCCGGCGGTGATGTTGATCCGGCCTTGGGCCTGATCCTCTTCGATCGCGACGAGCGCACCATCGGGGAGCGCGCGCACGATCTCGTGCAGGGTCTGGGCGCTGACGGTGGTGCCGCCTGCGCGCTCGACCTGAGCGGGGGCGCTGTCGATGACCTCGATATCCAGGTCGGTGGCCTTGAAGCGGACCTGATCGCCCTCGGCCTCGACGAGGATATTGGCGAGAATGGGGATCGTGTTCCGCCGCTCGACGACCGATTGCGCCTGACCGACCGCCTTGAGAAGCGCGGCCCGCTCGATGGAGAATTTCATCTGACCCTCACCTGCCTTGGGACGCGCAGAATACCCGCGCATGCCTGCGGCGCAATGTCCGACTTAGCTTTCGAGGCGGCGTTGCAGAAGCTGTGCGTCCTCGGCAAGTTGCGGGTCCGACTGGATCAGCTCTTCGATCTTGCGAACGGCGTAGAGGACGGTGGTGTGGTCCTTGCCGCCGAACTTGCGGCCGATCTCTGGGTAGGAGCGGGGCGTCAGCTTCTTGGCGAGGTACATCGCCATCTGCCGGGGCCGCGCCACGCTGCGCGAGCGGCGGGCGGAAGTCATGTCGGACATCCGGAGCGAGTAGTGATCGCAGACCTTCTTCATGATCTCGTCGATGGTCAGCTTGCGCTCGGACGCCCGAAGGAGGTCGCCTAAGACGTCGGGCAGCTGCTCCACCCGAATCTCGCGGCGCACGAGGCCCCAATAGTGGAAGAGGCGCGTCATGACGCTTTCGAGGACGCGGATGGACGTGTTTATGCGGCCCGCGAGGAATTCGATCACGCCGTCGGCGAGAATGAAGTCGGGCGCTTCCTCGCGGCACTGCTCGTAGCGATGCATCAGAATTCCGAGGCGCAGTTCGTAATCGGCGGGATGCAGATCGACGACCAGGCCCGAGTGAAGCCGCGAGGTGATCCGCTCCTGCACGTCGGAAATGTCCGAGGGGGAGCGATCGGCCGAGATGACCACCTGCTTGCCGTTGTCCACAAGCGCATTGAACGTGTGGAAGAACTCTTCCTGCGTGCTTTCCTTGCCGGCGATGAACTGGACATCGTCCACCAGTAGCACGTCGACAGAGCGAAACATCTCCTTGAAGGACATGGTGGATTGCTCGCGCAGGGCTTGCACGAAGCGATACATGAACTGCTCGGCGGACAGGAACAGGACGCGGCAGCCGGGATCACGCTCCCGGAGTTGCCAGGCGATGGCCTGCATCAGATGCGTCTTGCCGAGCCCGACGCCGCCATGGAGGAAGAGCGGGTTGAAGCTGACGGGGCCACCTTCGCCGACACGGCGCGCGGCGGCATGGGCCAGCTCGTTGGATTTGCCGACGACGAAGCTGTCGAAGGTGAACCGCGGATCGAGGCCGTCCTCGGTGCGCGAGCGGACGGGCGAGGCCGGCGCGGATTCTGCGACCGGCGCAGCGCCGGCGGTGCAGATCACGCGGCTGGCGCGGATCCCGGCGGCATCGACATGCCGCAGGATGATGTCGGAAAAGTTCTGCACAACCCAGCGACCGATGAAATCGGTCGGCGATGCAAGCGACAGGGTCCGGTCATCAAGAGAGCGAAATTGAAGGGGTTTGATCCAGGTAGCGAAGTTGTTCGCGCCCACATCCCTCTCTATCCCGCTCTTCACGAGGTCCCACGTTTCGCCTGTCATGTCTTTCGGCCCTTTCTGCTCTCTTCTCGTTCAGGTCTGACGCCAAGCCAGACCCCGGGCCTTCCAACCGTTCAGGCCCCCCCTGTGAGACGAGCCGTCCAGATCACCTTCGAACCCTTCGGCCACGTTGATGCATTCCACCTGCTCTCCCTTCTCGGAGAGAGTCCGGGCGACCGCCTGAGCGGCCTGCATCGAACGTGCGCCGGAGCGGCAGATGAACAGCATCCGGGTTGGCAGCCCCGGAAGCTGATCCATCAGCGCCCCGACGAATGTCGGGTTCGGCGACATGCCGGGCCAGGCCGCCCATTCGACGCGGATCGCGTCACGGCCGAGCTCGGACAGATCGGGCCCACCCACGAAACCCCATTCGGGGGCGGACCGGACATCCACAAGGACGGCGTCTTCGTCTTCCGACAAAATCTTCCACGCATCCCGAGGCCCCACCTCGGCGATTTGCGGACCGCCGCCCGTCGTCATGAATTGTCCCCAAAGGTGCGAACTGACTCGCTGTGTGGGAGTGGATATCGCCCGGCCCGAGGGGGCTTCAACGACTCTTCTTTGTTGACTCGGGATTCCCTCGTCACGAATCTGTCGCACGAGCCTCAAGCCGCTACGCTGCAACGAAAAAGGCGCATCCGAGGATGCGCCTTCGCGAATCTCTTGATGGTGCGTTCCGATCACACCCCGGCGCGTGACTCAGGCGCCGAGCGCCTTCACGCGGTGGCTGAGGCGGGACATCTTCCGGGCGGCCGTATTCTTGTGAATCACGCCCTTCGTCACGCCGCGCATCAGTTCGGGCTGCGCCTGCTTGAGCGCCTCGGCAGCCGCGGCCTGATCGCCGCCGGCAATCGCTTCCTCGACTTTGCGGAGATAGGTCCGGATGCGCGACCGGCGCGCCTTGTTGACGGCAAAGCGCTTTTCGTTCTGACGCGCGCGCTTCTTCGCCTGTGGAGAGTTGGCCATGGGTTCGGTCCTTCGGTTTCGGGGCCCTCAGGGGCGTTACGACAAGCATGCGACGGGACGATTCCTCGGGCGCCGGGTTCGATACCGGACCTCTGGCCTGAGCGGGCCTCACGCGCATGGATGGGCGCCGCCTAGACGATTCCCGGCGCAAAGGGAAGCCCCGCGCCCCGGGCAGCCCGGACGCAAACCCTGACGCTACGTCATTCATCGACCGCCGGGAATCGGGTGGTGATCAGGGCGTCGAGACGAGTCGCCGGGGCTGACCCCTACGGACCCTACCGGTCGCGGAACTGCGCCTCGCGCTTTTCGAGGAAGGCGGTCATGCCCTCGGACTGATCCTCGGTCGAGAAGAGACCCATGAAGAGCCGCCTCTCGAAAAGGAGGCCTTGGCTCAGCGGCATCTCGTCGGCGGCGTTCACCGCCTCCTTGGCGGCGGTCACCGCGATCATCGATTTCTCCGCGATCTTCTGGGCGGCGCCCATCGCTTCGTCCATCAGCTTCTTGCCCGGCACCACGCGGCTGACGAGGCCTGCGCGTTCTGCCTCTTCGGCGTCCATGAAGCGGCCCGTCAGGTGCATGTCCATGGACTTGGCCTTGCCGACGGCCCGGGTCAGGCGTTGGGTCCCGCCGAGCCCCGCGATGACGCCGAGATTGATCTCGGGTTGACCGAACTTGGCCGTATCGGCGGCGATGATGAAGTCGCACATCATTGCAAGCTCGCATCCCCCGCCCAGTGCATAGCCCGCCACGGCCGCGACGATCGGCTTGCGGATACGCATCAGGGCGCCCGTCTCGGGCCCGAAGAGATCGCCCATGAAAACGTCGGTGAACGACTTCTCGGACATCTCGGCGATGTCGGCCCCCGCCGCGAATGCCTTCTCGGAGCCGGTGATGACGATGCAGCGCACCTTCTCGTTGTCCTGCGCGGATCGGAGCGCCTTGGCCAGCTCACCCAGAAGCTGCGAGGACAGGGCATTGCGCGCCTCGGGCCGGTCGAGCTGCATGACGGCGACGTGGTCCGTCACCTCGACGTTGATGGTTTCGTATCCCATGACGGCCTCCGAAGCGGGTCAGACCCCTACGGCTGCACCGCCACCGTTCACGATTCAAGTCATCTTTGACACGTCGCGCAGTAGAAGCTGGACCGGCCCGATTGAACGACCCGGCGCACGATACCATCGCAGCCGGAGGTGGTGCAGGATGCCCCTTCCCGATCGTAGACAGCGAAGCCGTGCTGAAAGTAACCCAGCGTCCCGTCGGCCTGGCGGTGGTCGCGCAGCGACGATCCGCCGGCGGCGATGGCTTCGGACAAGACGTCGCGCACGATGGGAACCAGCGCAGCCACACGGGCCGGCGCGATCCGACCGGCCTTGCGGAGCGGGCTGATGCCGGCGCGATGCAAGGCCTCGCACACATAGATGTTGCCCAAGCCGGCCACGATGCGCTGGTCCAGCAACACCGCCTTCACCGGCGTGCGCCGCCCCCGAAAGGCGGCGACCAGATGCGCCTCGTTGAAGCTGTTGCCAAGGGGTTCGGGACCCAGCTTCTCGATCAGCCAGTGCCGCTCCAGATCGGCCGTGGGCCACAGATCCATCGTTCCGAAGCGCCGCGCGTCGTTGAAGGTGACGCGGTGACGGCCCGTCGTCAGAACGACATGGTCGTGCTGCGGCAGCCAGCCCACTTCGCGGTGAAACTGCCCCTGCTGGACATCGTCGACCACCATGCGGCCAGACATGCCCAGATGCACGATCAGCGTCTCGCCCGTGTCCAGATGCAGCAGCAGGTATTTCGAGCGCCGCCCGAGCGCGGTCACGGTCGCACCGGTCAGACGCTCTGCCATGCGGTCCGGAAAGGGCCAGCGCAGATCGGGCCGTCGCACTTCGACGCGGTCGAGCCGCGCGCCTTCGAGCGCGGGCGTCAGGCCGCGGCGGACGGTTTCGACCTCTGGCAGTTCCGGCATGTTTGTCGCGGCCCCTCGCGTTGCAGGCAGGGCGCGCCGCCCTATAAGTCAGGCGGTCACATGAGGATGCGCAACGCATGACGCAAGAGAGCCCCCGCACCACCCATTTCGGCAATCGCGACGTGCCGGAGGACGAGAAGGCGGGACTCGTCCATGACGTCTTCTCCTCGGTGGCCTCGCGCTACGACGTGATGAACGACGCCATGTCGCTGGGGATCCACCGTCTGTGGAAGGACGCGATGCTGGACTGGCTGGCGCCCCGGCCGGGCCAGCGCCTGCTGGACGTGGCGGGTGGCACCGGTGACATCGCCTTCCGCTTCCTGAAGCGAGCCGAGGGATCGACGGCGACCGTTCTCGACATGACCGAGGACATGCTGAATGCGGGCCGCGACCGGGCAGATGCCGAATCCCTCTCCGACCGGCTGGACTGGGTGGTGGGGGACGCGATGACCCTGCCTTTCGAGGACAACTTCTTCGACGCCTATACGATCAGCTTCGGAATTCGGAACGTGACCCGGATCAACGATGCCCTGCGCGAAGCTTACCGCGTTCTCCGGCCGGGCGGGCGGTTGATGGTGCTGGAATTCAGTCAGCTTCCGAATCCGCTGCTGCAACGGGCTTACGATCTGTACTCGTTCAACGTGATCCCCCGGATGGGGCAGGCCATCGCGAATGACCGCGACAGCTATCAGTATCTCGTCGAGTCCATCCGCAAGTTCCCGGATCAGGATCGCTTTGCCGCAATGATCGTCGACGCCGGATTCGGAAACGTGAAATACCGCAATCTCTCCTTCGGGATCGCCGCGCTGCATTCCGGCTGGAAGCTGTGAAGGGCCCTCATAACATTTGGCGGTTGATCCGGACCGCCGGCACCTTCGAGCGCACGGGCGCCATGGAGGTCGTGCTCGATCAGCTCGACGCGCCGCGCAGCTTGCGGGTTCTCGCGCGTATCCTCGGCTGGCCGTTCAAATGGCTTGGATACGAGGGCGATCCGGCTCTGCCGCCAGTGACGCGCGCGCTTACCGCGCTCGGGCCCAGCTACATCAAGTTCGGGCAGATCCTGTCGACGCGGCCGGACTTCGTCGGTGCCGAGCTGGCGATGCAGCTGCGCGTCCTTCAGGACAAGCTGCCCCCCTTCCCCACCGAGTTGGCGCGCCAGACAGTTCAGCGCGAACTCGGAATGCCGTCGGACACGATCTTCCGCGAGTTCTCGGAGCCCGTCGCCGCGGCCTCCATCGCGCAGGTCCATCAGGCGCGCATTGCGGGGGACGGGACGAAGGTCGCCGTCAAGGTCCTGCGTCCCGGCATCGCCAAGGCGTTTCGCAAGGATATCGACGCCTTCTACCTGGGTGCCTGGCTCATGGAGACGGTCGCCCCCTCGACGCGGCGCCTGCGGCCGTCGGACGTCATCGCCCATTTCGACGCCACAGTGGAGCAGGAGCTCGACCTGCGGGCCGAAGCGGCCGCCGCCAGCGAGTTCGCCGCCAACACGGCGCGCGACGACGGCTTCACCGTACCGAGCGTCGACTGGAACCTGTCGGGCCGTGAGATGATGACGCTCGAATGGGCCGAGGGCATCCCGATGGCCGATCTCGATGCCATCGACGCGGCCGGTCACGACCGTGTCGCCTTGGCCGACCGGGTGATGCAGATGTTCCTGCGCCACGCCCTGCGAGACGGCTATTTTCACGCCGACATGCATCAGGGGAACCTCAAGATCGCGCCCAACGGCGATATCGTGGCGCTGGATTTCGGGATCATGGGGCGCCTCGACGAATATACCCGCAGGGTCTACGCCGAGATCCTGATGGGCTTCATCCGCAAGGATTACCACCGCGTGGCCGAGGTGCATTTCGAGGCCGGTTACGTGCCCGCCGATCGCGATGTCGACCTGTTCGCCCAAGC
Source organism: Jannaschia aquimarina (assembly GCF_000877395.1). Classification (GTDB taxonomy): domain Bacteria; phylum Pseudomonadota; class Alphaproteobacteria; order Rhodobacterales; family Rhodobacteraceae; genus Jannaschia; species Jannaschia aquimarina. The sequence goes on from NZ_JYFE01000046.1 coordinate 27,041, forward strand.
TTTGCGCAGCGTGGGCGAGCCGATCTTCGGGATGGATGCCTCGCGCATCTCGATGGGCCGGTTGCTGGCCTATCTCTTCGAGGTGACCGAGCGCTTCGGGATGGAGACGCGGACGGAGCTGATTCTGCTCCAGCGGACTATGGTCGTGGTCGAGGGGGTCGCCCGCTCGCTGAATCCGCATATGAATATCTGGAACGCGGCACGTCCCGAGGTGGAACGGTATATCCGCGAAAATCTCGGGCCGAAGGCCTTTGCGCGGGATCTCTACCGAACAACGCAGGTCCTCGCCCGGTTCGGGCCTCACCTCCCACGGGCGGTGGAAGACGTCCTCAAGGGGACACGCCAGACCGTGGTTGTCCCGTCTGCCCGACAGAATATCGGAAGCTCCGCCGCGTGGTTTCTGGCCGGTGCGGGCGTTACCGCGCTGATCGGAGCGCTGGCGATCTGGGCTTAGGCAGGGTCCGGCGCGGTATCTTTGTGAGCGAAGCTTGCGGGGCTGGCTGGTCTGCCATCTCCGCTCCAGGCGGGCGAGGCATTCGGCCCCGTGAGTCGGGCTCGCTGCAAACAGATCTCATTGCTCAAGCCCGCGATATCACGACGTTCGGTGCCGGCTCTCCTCCACGCTCTACAAGCCCTGCTGCCTCCGTCAGGACAGTCGCGGCTTCCCAAACGATGGCGCCACATCCCCTTCCGCCGGCGGCAAGCGCCTCCGACAGGTCGCTGAAGCAAAGGCGTCCTGTCCCAGAGTCCACCTGCGCCAGCCTCCAAGGAAACCTTCGACAGATCACTGGCACATTGTTGAAGCACGATCTGTCACAAGGTACGGATCGGGATCTGTGCAGGCTTCCGGGCAGTGGCAAGTTAAAGATGACAAGCGTCTTTTGCAGCGGCCCTGGACAGGAAGGCCGACCCGTAAATCGCTCGCTGACCGGCAGGCTGAGATCCTGGCGGAGCGGGGTCGACAGAAGCCCGGTCCCGCAGCGACATTCGATCAGACGTCGGAACGCTTTCCAGACACGTCGTTCGTCCAGCGCGGCTTACCCGTCCGCCGCCGCCGCTGCGGACGTACATGCCCTATGCACTCCACTTGGATGCTGTCAGATCGTAGAGGCACCAGTCGGATCCAACTCCTCTCCAAATCTTGCGGTGGAAGCCACGTCACGCCCCCGATGGCGCGGCGAGATCCAAGACAGAGCCTGGCCGGGCAAGCCACTTCCGATCTCGATCGGGCATGGACGTTGCTGGCCCGCTGCTGGTTTCACAAAGGACGACTTTGCTTACATCGCTCGCTCTTTGGATAGGATGGGGCTTGGATATCCAACGGGCGAGTGGCGACGTCCTGGATTGTGGAACCGCTCGATGTCGTCGAGGACATCGGCCCTTCCCTGGCTCCGTGTTCGGTATGTCCATCTCTGTACCCGCCCGGTCTTGAGCGATGAGAAGAAATTCTCCATCGCCGCGTTCCGGGCGTTCGAACGGATTCCGGATCGTTCGATCCGCTGGCGCGGGTCCGCTTGAACTCCCGGACGCTGCCGTATCGGCTCATCCATCGCCCGGAAGACGCACGCGGAGCGTGCGGCCGAGGGGAACCGGCCTACGACACGACGTGAGGACAGGTCGCTCACGACCGCGACATGGAGGCAGCATTCTGCGGTCCGGACAGAGATGAAGTCGGCGACCCACTTGTGGTTCCGCCCGTCGGCGTCGAAACTTCGGTCGGGAACGTTCGGACCGAGAATTGCCCTGCCGTCGGCATCCTTTGGAAGACGCCGGCGTTTTGACCTCGCGCGCAGCCCGTGCAGGCGCACCCATCATCCGACAGGCGACATGGAAAGCAAGTCTGCCGAGAGGGGGCGTTCGATCGCATGCAGGCCGCAATCGGTGTCCTCGGCCAACATGTCGTGCCAGACCCACCGCTTGCCGTAGGTCCGATCCGACCGCGGGAGGCTCGCACGGATCACTGCCGAGACCTCTTTTTCGCGGATCGATTTGTCGCTGTGTGGCCATGCCGGCCAAGCATGAACGTCGCTCCGCGATACAACCCTTCGCGTCACGCATCCCATTCACCGGCCATTCGTCGGAGAAACGCCCCACTGCGGCCTTTCCCGATCCTCCCCAAGTGCTTCGCAACGAACCCGAACATTGCGGCCAGTCCCTCGCTAAGGAGGCGTCGCCAGAGGTTTTTCGGACCAATGGCGCAACCGTTGCCGACCCTTCTTGAGGGAAATACCCCGCTCCGCCTTCAGCCTGGAGGATCCTCGCCGCCGGCTTCTGAGTTCTTCATGCTCCGGTGTCAGTCTCCCATGCCGAGGAGATTCCGCTGCTCCATCAGCTCTGAAGGCCCGGACTGACGAAAAACCACAATCGTGTGACACTCAAGATCCGTTGAAGCTTGGGCCGCCCTGATGCCACGCTTCGTGGTCAGGTCTACCGCCTCCAGCCTGAAATCGCGGTCAATACTCTTCTCGGCATTCGATTTCGCCAGTTCCATGAAACCTTATCTCGATCTCCACGAAATCAGCATCCGGCCACTCGACCATAGGCGCAGAAACCTACCCAGTTTGGAGCGACCTAGCTCGAAGCCGATAATCTCCTCCGTCGCGCATTAGAATGGCGGGCGCGACCCATCAGCCGCGGGGACGCAATCCGGAGATCTCCGACGCGCCGACCCGGACACCGCCATCCAGGACGAGTTGGGTGGCCCCGTCGCTGATGAGTGCCTCCTGAACGACGACGTAGCGCGCGGCCTCCACGTTCTGCATGGTTCCGCCGGCCGAGCGGGGTTCGACATGGAAGGCGTACGCACCGGGCGGAAGCGGCGCGCCGTCGCGGCCAAGCGGGGTCAAGGTCCACTCCGACCGGTCGGGGTCGATCGCCATGCGGGCGATCTCCAGCCCTGCCGGATCGGAGACGACGAGGTCGGCGGCATCTGCCGCGGCGGGTATCGAAGCCTCCAGCGCCAATTGCCCGCCATCGAAGCTGGTGATGCCCGTCGTTCGCGCTTCCATTCCGATCCAGGAAGCGAGGTCCCCGAGGCCTTGCAGTTCGATGCGACCGATCAGATCGGACAGAAGGTCGTTCGTCCGGACGCCCTGTTCCACATTCGAGAATGTCGCCAGCTGCGACGCGTATTCGGTCGAATCCGCCGGATTCAAGGGATCCTGGTTTCGGATCTGCGCCGTCAGCAGCGTGAGGAATGTATCGAGGTCCGACGAAAGCTCTGCCGCGCCGCCTGGTTTGACGCTCGCGGGGGCCGCATCGAGACCTGTGGGCTGAATATCCATGATGTCCTCTCTCAGAGACGTATGTCGAGGCGCGCGCCGGGGGAGATTCCATCGGCCAGTCGATCTTTCTGCGGTGATGGCTCGGCCCCCGCACGCTCATCGGGAAGGATGCCCTCGGGAACAGAACCGCGACGTTCGGCCTGCCCGTCGCCCTTTGCTCCGGCCCATGGGCCTTCTCCGTGGGACTGTCCCGCCCCTCCTTCCAGATCGAACCGCAGCCGCACTTGCCCTTCGGCCCCGGCCGCCCGTTCGAGAGCAGGCGCGTGCAGGCGGGCCATCTCCAGGGTTTCTCCCCTCTCGGCCATGATCCGGATCGCGAGCCGGCCATCCGGGTCAGTGACCAGTTCGATCTTGAGCCGGCCCAACTCCGCCGGCGCCAGGGTGATCTCGGTTCGCATAGTCTCGGAGGGGGCCGATCCGCTGCGGACCATGAGGTCGGCAACGAAGCGAGGCAGGGCCTGTGCAAGACTGGATGCGGGAACGGGGGCGGCAATCTTCTGGGTCGTGACCTGGACGTCGCCTTCCAGCAACGAGCTGAACCCTATGGCGTCGGTCGAGATTGGTGCGGCTGGTTGTTCCGCCCTGGGGGAATTGCCGGTCAGAACACCTGGCTGCAGATCACCGATGCCGCCGCCCCGAACGGGCACACGATATTCTGCGTCTCGAGCGCGTGCCTCGGGATCGATCGGGCCCTCGCTGAGAACGTTCTGCGCCACGGTGACCTGCTCTTTTCTCGCCGAACCGTCAGAAGTGCCCTTTGCTCCGACCTCCGCCGGGTGGTCCAACTGGGATATCATTGTATCGTCCCAATTCGCTGGCCCGGAGACGATATTCTGGCGCGATACCATTCCCGGAATCCGGTCCAGGGCAGTTCTCGCGGCGAGGTCCGCCTGCCATCTGCCCGTGGACACGTCCGGGGTATGACCGCCACCCGGAAGACCCGTCACCAATTGCAGTCGCGCGTCGAGCTCCCCCGCCGCGCTGTCGGAAGCCGCCGACAAGGCCGATCGCTCTGAAGGGGATCCCTGCAAGTCGGCTGCCTTGCTGATGGGGGCCGTTGCGACACCGATCTCTCCGTCTTTGGCCGGTACTTGCGCCGCAGGACGGCGCTCACCGCTGACTGCGTGATCGGCAAATGCCGCGGGTACTGCCGTCAGAATCGCGTCCGACGGCTGTCCGCCGGGCGGGACCTCCGCCGTGGACTGACTGTTCTGGGATTTCTGACGTGCTTTGGTCTCTGAATTCGCGCGCCCTTCGCCGGGAGCAATCGCGAGACTGTCCCCTGTATTCTTCGCTGCTTCGGTCGTCCCGTCCGGCACATTCACCCTATCAACCACCACCTGAGCTTGGTGAGCATGATCCCCCCGCCCCGTGGCGTCGGCCGGGATTTCGGTTCGGCGCATGTCCGGGGCGATCTGACCCGGAAGGTCGATAGCCGGCCCTGCGTCATGGGCCGCCTCGTCCGCCGAGGTGCCGGCCGTGTCCCCTGTATCCCCCAGAAGCTTAGACCTGTCGTGCTCGGCGGCCCCTTCGGAGCCCATGAGCAAGGCGAACTCCCCTCCATCATCCATTGCGGGTCCGGAATTGCCCGGACGGACCGCGGCGGCCTGATGCAGCTCTGTCAGTTGGATCGGAACCATCACGTCTCCTCTTCCGGGGTCGCTCTAGCCGGTCCGAGTTGACGTTTCCTTTACGCCGACCTGCGAGAGAGGCTGCGGAGGTGCACGATGATCGACACGCAATTCGCCAATCCCGTGCCGGCCCCCCAGCCCAAGCCGGATCCGAAGGACCCGCTCTGGCAAAAGGCGGTCGAACTGGAAGCGGTACTCTTCGCCCAGATGCTCGAAGTCGCCGGCGTCGGGGGGCTTCCGGTCGCTGGCGGGGCAACCGGTCAGGCCGGCAGCCAGTTCGACAGCTTCCTGCGCCGCGAGCAGGCCGAGGCTGTGGCCCACAGCGGTGCGACCGGCCTTGCGCAGGCTCTCTACAGGGAACTGGCGGCCCGCGCGGGCGCCTAGCGACAGCGCGGCAATTGTTGCCGGTACGTGTCCGCCCGGGCGGCCACCTCGCCCGACACGCGGATCAGCCATGCCTTCCGCTTCCAGGTCCCGCGGCGATAACCCGACCGTCCGTCGTGATAGGCGAGGTACTGGTTGCGCGCATCGGTCAGCGGGATGCCCAGTTCTTCGCGGGACTTGGACATGTACCAGCCCATGAAATCCGTCGCGTCGCGGATCCGGTCCCGCTTGGCGCGGGGGCGGCCCTGCTCTCGCTTGTATTCCTTCCAAGTCCCGTCCAGCGCCTGGGAATAGCCGAACGCGCTGCTTTGCCGCCCGACGGGGATCACCCCCAGCGCGAACCGGAGCGGCGTGCGCGCATCGGCGACGAATTTCGACTCCTGGTAGATGGTCGCCATCTGGACGTGGACGGGAACACCCCATTTCCGCTCCGTCGCGCGGAATGCACGCCTGTAATCCGGTTTCTGCGCTAGGATCGCGCAGGCATTGTCGAGGTTCGAGGGCGCCCGCCCCACGTCGCCACCGCCCCCGCAGGCGGCGAGGCCCGCAAGAAGGAGCGTCGCCTTGATCAGATTTTTCATGTCACTGCCCGTATTCGGTTCTTGTCGACCGCGTATCCCAGGATCGTAGCCGATCCCGGGGCATCGCGCCACTCTGAACGGTTCGAGAACGCTTAGACCAGCGCCGAGAGGAGAGCCGGCAGCGCCACGATCGACAGAAGCGTCGAGGCGACGACCAGGCCGGCCACGGGCTGCGCATCGGCGCCGTACTTCTCGGCCAGCAGGTACGACGTCACCGCGACCGGCATCGCGAGTTGAAGCGTGAGGACACCCGCGGCCGCACCCTCCAGCCCAAAGGCCAGAGCGGTGCCCGCGCCCAGCGCCGCACCGGCTGCCAGTTTGGCCGCTGCAAGCGCCGTCACCATTCCCATCGCCTTGACCCGCAATCGGGCGACCGCCACGCCCAACGTGATCAGCATCAGCGGGATGGCCATCTGCCCGACGAGCCCAAGCGCGTTCGCGGCGACCGCGGGCAGGCGCCACCCCTGCCAGAGCATCAGCGCGCCCAGCAGCGTCGCGGCCACCATCGGCTCTCGCAAGGCACGCAGGGGCGACCCGCCCCCGGCGACGATCCATAGCCCCAGTGTGAACTGGATGATTGCCGAACAGGCGAAGACCACGACCGCCAGAGCCAACCCCTCGGCCCCGAACGCGAAGAGCGCGAGCGGCAGGCCCACATTGCCCGTATTCCCGAAGGCCAGCGGCGCGACCCAGGTGCGCCGCTCCGCGCCGACAGCGGCGCAGGCGACAGCCCAGAGCGCCAGCGCGATGCCATAGGCCGTCAGGGCCGCAAGGGCCATGCGCGCGACAGCGGCCGGATCCAGCGTCGTCTCCGCGAGAGCGGTGAGGATCAGGGCCGGCACCGCAAGTGTCATCGCCAGACGCGTCACGAAGACGGTGTCGTAGGACAGTCCCAGACGCACCCAGCCCCATCCGATCGCAGCCAGAAGGAAGACCGGCGCGGTGATTCCGAGTACTGTCAGAGCGAGAGTCACAGAGTGTTTCCACCGATTCGCGGGGGCATGCATTGATCTGCCCCTCCCCGCGGAGGTAGGTGACGGTGAGGGGTTAGGGCAAACGATATGCATACAGCGCTTGCAAAATTCGGGTTGGGCGAAGTGGTTCGCCACAGATCTCATCCCTTTCGGGGGGTCATCTTCGACGTCGACCCGGAATTCTCGAATACGGAAGAATGGTACGAGTCGATCCCGGCCGAGGCGCGGCCGAGCCGCGACCAGCCGTACTACCACCTGCTCGCCGAAAACGAGAACAGCTACTACGTGGCCTACGTCTCCGAGCAAAACCTTGTCCGGGACCGCTCCGGAGAGCCGGTCGATCATCCGGATCTGCCTGACCTATTCGGAGCGTTCGACGGCAAGGGCTATCCGCTGCATTTCGACCTGAACTGACGGCTCTACCGCTGAAGTCAGGCCTGTGACCCCCGGACCCGCCGCGGCGAAGGCGCTGCGTTAACTACACTTTCACCCGCTAATGTCAGAAGCGCCCCGACCGGTACGAGGGGCGGATGGACGGCTTCCGAGAAGACGACGTGATCCTGGCCGAGCGGCGTAAGCGGCTCGCTGCGGAGCAGATGCTCGACCATGTTCGCGGCGAATTGCTTGCCGCACATCGGAGCCTGTCCGACCATGTGGAGCGGGTCACCGCCCAGTACATGAAAGAGCGCGAGGCCCGCATCGCCGAGACGGGCCTCGTCGACCGGGTCTCGGCGGAACGGCGTGTCGCCGAAACCCGCGCCGACAGGGCCGGCCGTCGTCTCTGGCATGCGATCGAGGCGATCCGGGACGGCTTCGCGGTCTGGGACCCGGACGGGACCCTCGTGCAGTGCAACCAGCCCTTCCAGATGCTCTTCGACGGCGCGCTGGATCCGCTCCCCGGGACGACCTTCACCGACCTGTTCCGCGCCGCCGCCGAGGACGGAATTTTCGACCCCGGCGAAAGCGAGGTCGATGACTGGGTCGACACGATCCTTGCGCGGCGCAAGGCCGAAACCGACACGCCTGTCCTCCTGCGCCTCTTCGATGGCCGCTCGATCAGTTTGCATGACCGTGTGACGGAAGACGGCGATATCGTCAGCCTCGCCATCGACGTCACCGCCGAGGAGGAGCGTGCCGCCGCGCTCGAAGCCGCCCGCCGCGAGGCGGAGGATGCGAACCGGGCCAAATCGCGGTTCCTGGCACGGATGAGCCATGAATTCCGGACACCGATGAACGGCGTGATCGGCGTGTCAGACCTCCTGCTCGAAGGGGATCTCGACGAGGAGACGCGGCTCTATATCCAGACGATCCGCGATAGCGGCCTGTCGCTTCTGGAGATCGTGAACGACGTGCTCGACGCGGCCCGACTGGAGGCCGGCAAGCTGACATTGCGCCCCGCTCCTTTCGATCTGGAACAGACGTTGACGCAGGTCGTCCGTCTCGCCGCGGTATCGGGGGGCGCGGCCGCGGGGATCGCCCTCGACTACCCGCTCGACGCGCCGACGCGTTTCATGGGCGACGAAGCACGGATCCGCCAGATCGTCACCAACCTGGTGGGCAATGCGGTCAAGTTCGCCGCCGGCGGAGATGTGCTGGTGACGTTCCGTGCGACTCGCCCCGGGGGCGAGGAAACGGCGCGCCTGGAGATCGAAGTCCGGGATACAGGACCCGGCATCCCCGCCGACCGGAGGGAGCAGGTCTTCGGCGAGTTCACCCGGGTTGAAGGGCGCTCTGGCGAGGGAACCGGGCTGGGTCTCTCGATCGCACGGGACCTGGCGCACCTCATGGGCGGCACGATCGCGCTGTTGGACGACCCCGAGGCGGAAGCGCAGGGCGCCTGTTTCGTGTTCTCGGCGACGCTGCCGACGACCCGGAAATGGCCCAGCCGCCCCGACCTGCCGGACGCGGTCCGGATGCCCGTGGCGGAGACCTTGGTGGGACGGGCTCTGCGGACGCGGCTCAGGGCGTCGGATGTCGACGTGCTCGGCGGATGGGACAGCGGAGACGGCAAGGCGCCCATGATCCTGCCCACCGACCTCGATCCCGAATTGCAGGTCCGGGCTACGGCCGGAGCCGGAACCGCGCCCCTGATCATCGTCGGACGTCGGCAGGACGCGGCGGCCGATGCGCTCGAAAGGGCCGATTTCGTCCTGCCCGATCCCTGCGATGGCCCGACGCTCCTGGCGGCATTGAATGGGCGCCACGACCGAGCGCGCGAGGGTACGGACGTCCAATCCGAAAGAAAGCTGCGGATCCTCGTCGCCGACGATGTGGCCACGAACCGCCTGCTGATGAGCAAGATGCTCGCCGACCCGGCCCACGAGGTCGAGGTGCTGGACGATGGCGACGTGGCCGTGGAAGCCTTCGAGGCGGATCCACACGACCTCGTACTGCTCGATATCTCCATGCCCCGGATGGACGGCAGGGAAGCGGCGAAACGCATCCGGGAATTGCCGTCCGGGGCGGCGGTTCCCATCGTCGCACTCACCGCTCATGCCGACCCTGCCGAGGCGGAGCGGATCCTGACATTCGGGCTGGACGAGGTTCTCGTGAAGCCGGTGCGCAGAGCGGATCTGCGGGCACTGCTCGACAGGCTCGCCCATCGTCTGCCGCGCAGCCCGCGGAAGTGAGTTTGGGTCGCGGAATACAACTGACGTTGCTGGAAAGGTCGTAGCGGGGGCCGGAGAGCATCCGGCCGGATGTGTGGACGCCGACTGTGCCGGGTCGGCCGGGAACGCCGGTCGCGAGCTTCCCGCAGAGCAAATGGGCACTGTAGTCCCATGCGTTCGGTTGGCCCCCATGAAGCAGGTTGCCTGCCGACCGATCTCCTAGAGGACGACCTCGTAATGACCGGTCACAAGACCGCGCCGGTTCCGGATCGGTCCGTGGGTCAGCCGGCGGGCGACATCACTCTGTGGGTCGAGCAGACCCAACCGAACCAGAAGCGCAGCGATGACGGCTTCGGCCGCGCGGGTTGCGCCATCGGCGATCTTGACCGCGATGCCCAGTTTCTGAGCCGGGACGATCGCCACGAAGACCGCCTCGGCCCCCGTCTTGACCGCGACGCCCGGTGCGGCGCGCATGAGGTCGGTGCAGGCGCGCCCCTCGCCTGCGACAAGGACGGGATGCGCCATCATCGCATCGCGCAGAGCGACCATCGCCCGGCCGCGCACATCACCGCCCGAAGCTGCGAAAGCGGCCATCGCAAGCGCCAGACCATCCAATCGGCACGCGAAGTTCGGGGCCGAGCATCCGTCGATCGCCCAGCCGGGGCTTTCAGCACCGGTGACCTCTTCGAATGCCTCCCGGACGGCACGCTGAACCGGATGGTCGATCTCGATGTAGTCCGGATCCGCGCCGAGATGTTTCGACAGGGCGAGGAAGCCGGAATGCTTGCCGGAGCAGTTGTTGTGCAACTGGCCGGGGGCCTCCCCCGCGCGGATCAGGTCCGCTGCGGCATCTTCCGAATAGGGCATGTGCGACCCGCATCGCAGATCCGGTTCGCCCAATCCCAGCTCGTCAAGCCAGGCGGACGCCGTTTCCACATGAACCCGCGCGCCCTGATGGGAAGCGCAGGCAAGGGCAAGGCGCCGCGGATCGCTCTCCAACCCGGCTTCGACAAGCGGCAGCGCCTGGATCATCTTGCAGGAAGAGCGGGGATAGATCACCGCGCCGGGCGCTCCCCAGACCTCGACCGGGCCGCCCGGGCCGGCAATCACGACGGCACCGCGATGGACGCTCTCGACGCGATCGCCGCGGATCACCCGCACCAATTCCGGCCAGTCCCGCATCGCCCTCTCCCTACGCGAAATTCCGCCGCACGGGGTTCCGCCCGGCATCGGAATGCGGCTATCATCCGGCCGCGTTGATGGGAACCGCGCCATGATCCGGGACAACCCGGGCGGAGCGGTGAGGTGAGATGAAAAGCACAGAGGCAGTGACGATGATGAAGCAGGCCATTCCGATGCTTCTGGCACTCGCGCTCGCGGCACCCGCCGCCGCGCAGGAAAGCCAGAACCGCGTTTCGACCGAGACGGACTGGTCCGTCTTCGTCGAGGACAATCCCACACAATGCTGGATCGTGTCGGCGCCGAAGTCGATCCGAAACACCCGCGACGGCCAAGAGGTCGCAGCCCGGCGCGGCGACATCCGGCTGTTCATCAGCTACTGGCCAGGTGAGGGCAAGAAGGGCGAGGTCTCGGTTACCGGCGGCTACCCCTATCGCGACGGATCCACGGTCACGATGACGATCGGATCGGACACGTTCGAGCTGTTCTCGGACGGAGAGTTGGCCTGGGCGGCGAGCCCGACAGAGGACGAGCGTATCGTCGCGGCCATGAAGCGTGGCGCGCAGGCCGTCGTGGTCGGCGTCTCGGGCCGGGGCACGCGCACGGAGGACACGTTCAGCCTGCTGGGCTTCACCGCCGCGGTCGAAGACGCGTCGCAGCGCTGCAGCGGCTGACGCCAGAGTTTGAGATTTCCGACGGGCGCCTCTATATGGGGCGCCTGTTTCGTTTCCGGAGAGAGCCATGACCGCGCCCAAAGCGCCCGTCACGCAGGACGTCGTCACGATCCCCCGCAAGTCCGAGGGGCGGCCGAACGTGATCGGTCTCACGCGCGGGCAGCTTCAGGCGGCGCTTGCGGAGATCGGCATCCCGGAAAGACAGCTCAAGATGCGCGCGGGTCAGATCTGGCAATGGATCTATCATTGGGGCGTCCGCGACTTCGATGCGATGACCAATGTCTCCAAGGAGATCCGTGCCAAGCTCGCCGCGCAGTTCGACATCGCCGTGCCCGAAGTGGTCAGCCGCCAGGTCAGCGCCGACGGGACGCGCAAGTATCTGGTCCGCATCGCGGGCGGCCACGAGGTCGAGACGGTCTACATCCCCGAGGCGGATCGCGGGACGCTCTGCATCTCCAGTCAGGTGGGATGCACGCTGACCTGCTCGTTTTGCCATACCGGCACGCAGAAGCTGGTCCGGAACCTGACGGCCGCGGAAATCGTCGGCCAGATCCTGATCGCCCGCGACGATCTGGGCGAATGGCCTGTTCCCGGCCAGCCCAAGGACGAGACGCGACTTCTGTCGAATATCGTCCTGATGGGGATGGGTGAGCCGCTCTACAATTTCGAGAACGTCCGGGATGCGATGAAGATCGCGATGGATGGCGAAGGGATCGCCCTGTCGCGCCGCCGGATCACGCTGTCCACTTCCGGTGTAGTGCCGGAAATCGCGCGCACGGCGACCGAAATCGGCTGCCTGCTTGCCGTCAGCTTCCACGCCACCACCGACGAGACGCGCGATGTGCTGGTGCCGATCAACAAGCGCTGGAACATCGAGACATTGCTGGCCGCTCTGAAAGAGTACCCGAAGGCATCGAACTCGGAGCGGATCACCTTCGAATACGTGATGCTGGACGGCGTGAACGACACGTTCGAGGATGCGCACCGGCTGGTGAAGCTGCTGGAGGGGATCCCGGCGAAGGTGAATCTGATCCCTTTCAACGAATGGCCGGGTGCGCCCTACAAACGCAGCAGCAACAACCGGATCCGTGCCTTTGCCACGATCCTGATGGAGGCGGGCTACGCCACGCCGATCCGGACCCCGCGGGGCGAGGATATCATGGCCGCCTGCGGACAATTGAAATCCGCGACGGAGCGGGCCCGGAAGTCGCGTGCGCAGATCGCGGCCGAAGCAGGGCTCTAGCCGCCCTGCCCGTCCGCCTCGAACCGGGGCCTTGACCTTCCAGAGAGTGGAAGCCTTATCTGTGAGGCCATGGTAGAGGTGCTGAATATCGGGAAGGTCGCCGAACGCTCCGGCGTCCCGGCCAAGACGATCCGTTACTACGAGGACATCGACCTCGTCGTGCCGATACGGGCGGCGAACGGGTATCGCGCCTTCCGCGAAAGCGACGTTCAGAAGCTGATCTTCGTCGGCCGCGCGCGGTCGCTGGGCTTTTCGATCGAGGATTGCCGCGCGCTTCTGGCCTTGTGGGAGGACGACGCGCGGCCTTCGGCCGAGGTCAAGGCGATTGCGTCCGAACACCTTTCGCAGATCGACGCCCGGATCCGGGACCTCCACGCCATGCGCGAAACGTTGGGGGCGCTGGTCGAGGCCTGCGCGGGCGACGAGCGGCCCGATTGCCCGATCCTGAAGGCCATGGCGCCGGATGGGGTGCCCGAAGCCTAGCTGGTCCGGTCCGCAGCGTGCAGTCGGCGCCGATCCGTCCGCGCCTCAGCCCCCATCCGTCACCAACCGCATCAGAGCGTTGGAGGCGGCCAACATCTGCGGAAGATAGGTCCGGGCACGCTCCAGATCGAAGCGTTGGGCCGGGGCATGAAAGCTGAGCGTCGCCATCAGACGTCCCTCTGGGCCGTAGATCGGAACGGCCAGCGCGACCATGTCATCCATGAATTCCCCGTCATCCGTCGCGTAGCCTTCTGCGCGGATGCGGGCGATTTCTTGGGCGAGGGCCTCGCGGTCGGTAATCGTGTTCGATGTCCGCGCCTCGAGGCGGGTCGCGACGAGCAATTGATCCAGGTGCCGCTCATCGAGGGAGGAGAGATAGAGTTTGCCGGATGCCGTGCAGGTGAAGGGGACGCGCGTGCCGATGGGCAGCTGGATGCGCAGGGGCCAGTCCGTTTCGGCCCGGTCGACATAGACCATCGCGTCCCTGTCGGGCAGCGCGATATTGCAGGTCTCTCCGATCTCGTTGGACAGGCGCTGCAGGATGGCCTGCCGGGCCGTGCGGATCCGAAGGCTGGAGAGCACATTGCCGGCAAAGCTGCGCAGGCGCGCGCCGGGCGAATAGCTGCGCCCGTCGATGTCGCGCTGAACGAACCCTTCCTGTTCCAGCGTGGCAAAGAGCCGGTGGATCGTCGGCTTGGGCAGGCCGAGTTCGGCATTCACCTCGGTCGGCGTGACCGGCCCGCCGGCACGCGCAAGTTCCTCCAACACCAGAAGCAGGCGCAGGTTCGTCGGGATCGGATCGTCGCGTCCGCCATCCATCGTTATCTCTCTGGCAGAAGGGCCGTGCTGAGACCGGGAACCAGCGCGATGGTGAACCACGCCAGGATCAGCGCCACGAGATAGGGCAAGATGTAGCGCAACAACCGGAAATAGGGCACGCCGGTCACGCCGGACGCGACGTAAAGGTTCAGGCCGTAGGGCGGCGTGATGAAACCGATGGATGCGCCGACAAGGAAGATCACGGCGAACTGGATCGGATCGACGCCGACGCCGGCGGCAATCGGCGCCAGGATCGGAGCGAGGATGATCGTCACCGGAAGGCTTTCGAGCACCATGCCGGACACGAAGACGATCGCCATCGCCGTGAACAGGACCGCGTGATAGCCGCCCATCGAGGTGACGAATGCGCTGATCGCCTCCTGCGCGCCGAGGACGGACAAAATCTGCTGCATCACGACGGAGACCGCGATCAATGGCGCCAGAATCCCCGTGATCTGCGCCGAGCGCATCGTGATGGAAGGCAGCTCCGTCGGGCCGAACCCCTGAACCAGAAGCATCTCGGCGAAGCCGCGTTCCTCAATTGCGCGGTCCTCGGGCTTCTCGCCGTCGCGGCGGTGCATCAGCTTGTAGAGCGGCAGGCAGAGGAAGCCCACGATGATACAGAAGCCGACGGTGACGCCCGCCGCTTCGGTCGGAGAGAACTTGCCGGTGTAGATCCCCCAAAGAACCAGCCCGATGGCGAAGAAGCCGAGCCATGCGCCGATACCGGTCTTGATGACCCGTGCGGGCGAGAGGCCGATCAGGATACCCCAACCGTTCCGCCAGCAGACGATGAAACAGGCGGTCATCATCGCTCCTGCCATCAGGATGCCGGGCAGGATGCCCGCAACGAACAGATCGCTGATGGGCAGGTTCAGGAGGAAGCCGTAAACGATGAAGATGATCGACGGCGGGATGATGATGCCGAGGGTGCCGCCGGCCGCGGCCGTGGCAGCAGAGAACCGTTCGTCATAGCCGCCCTTCGTCATCTCGGGATGGAGCATCGAGCCGATCGTGGCCGTGGTGGCGGAGTTGCTTCCCGAAATCGCCGCGAACAGCCCGCAGGCCCCGATGGATGCCATCGCCAGCCCGCCACGGATCCAGCCGAGGCACGAATAGGCGAAGTCGGAGAGGCGCCGCGCGATCCCCGACCGGTTGATGAGGTCCCCGGTCAGGATGAAGAGCGGCATCGCCAGTAGCGCGAAGCCGTCGGTGAAGACATCCGACAGGGCCGCACCGATGTTCAGGAGCGGCAATCCCAGGACGAAGGACATGCCGACGACCCACCAGCCGATGACCAGGAAGACGGGCACGCCCAGCATGAAGAGGATGGTGACGCCGATCGAGATCATCGTGACGATGGTTCCATCGGTCATGCGTCACCCCCGATCACGGCCCGCTCGATCATCGGGCCCCCGGACCGGTAGCGCGCGACGTCGTCCATCAGGTTTTCGATCACCCGCCCCGACAACAGGATCCAGGCCAAAGGGACAGAGATCAGGAACCACCATTGCATCACGTTGTCGGTGCCCAGCATGATGCGGAAATTCGAGGCGGCGTTCACCGTTTCCTTGCCGGCGGTCACGATCACGATCCAGGCGAAGCCGAGCCACAAGACCGCATCGAGGACAAGACAGGCGAACTGCCCACCGCGCGGCATCGCCGTCCGAAACTCGGCGAAGGCGAGATGGGTCCGCAACTTGACGTTCCAGCTGCACCCGACCCAGGTCATCACCAGGAATAGGAAAGGTGGCAGCGTCGTCGACCATGACGGCTGGCCTGCCAGATAGGGCGCGAGCAGGTCACCCAGCCAGCTGCCGACGAGAAAGTCGGGAACCGAGCCAAACCGCTGGATCACGCCAGAGAAGATGATCGCTCCGATGGCAAGATAGCTGACCACCATGACTGTCGGCTCCAGGTACCGCTCGGTCAGGGGCACATGGCGGTACATCTGCGCGGTCAGGTATCCGCCGAGCAACGTGATCAGCAGACCAAGCACCCAAGCCGACGGCGCATTCGCCCGCAGCGCGTCCGCCAGCATCCAGGCATCGTTGCCGAACAGGGCCGAGATGATCTCGCCCATTCCGCCGAAAATCTCCATCGACGGTCCCTCCCTCTTGCCTCACGATGCTTCGGGCCGTTGCGGAAGGCCCCCGACGCGGATCGCATCGTATCTGCCGGTCGATACCGGTCGATGCCGGGCGCGCGGCGCGCCCGGCCCGTTCTTTGCCGATTGGGATCGCGCCTCAGCCCTTCCACCACCGCCGAGGCTCGACATTCTCGGGCAGCGTGTCCTCGGGGATCTGGCGCGCGACGTCGTAGATCACCTGATAGGTGTCCTGTCCGCCGGACCAGCCATTCAGCCGCTCGCGCCACTGCTCCCAAGCCTGAGGCTGATATTCGGGCGAGCACATCTCTTCGGCCATCTTGATCTGCTCGGGCGAGAGCTCGGCCACGCGGACGCCATTCTCCTCGAAGATCGTGCCCGGAAGCTGCGGGTTCGAGAAGCCGACCGTCTTGACCAGTGCCGCCTCGTTGGCCGCCTGGACGTGGACCTGCGCCAGATAGGCGGATTCCAGAACCGCCTCCTGCAATTCCTCCGACAGGCCGTCGAAGGCGCGGGCCGACATGGCCGTATGCTCGGTCCCGCAGAAGAAGCGCAGATCCACGGATTGCGTGACCACGGGCGCCATGTTGGCGTAGGCCACCGCACTGGCCCATGTTTCCGCGCCGTCGATCAGGCCCTGCTTTAGGCCATCCAGCGTTTCCTCCCAGGCGATCGGAACGGGGTTCAGGTTCAGAAGCTGCATCGCGATCCGGCCGAGCTGCGTGCCGGTGACGCGGTTCTTGGTTCCGAAAAGCTCCTCGATGGAGGTGATCGTCGGCTTGTCCGCAAAGCTGGACCCGGTCTGGATGCCGCGCAATTCGCAATGGGTGAAAAGGAACTTCAGCCCGTGCCGCTGCTCGAACGGGTCGCGCAGAACGCTCACGGATTCCGGGCTGTAGAAGAAGTGGTACTGATCCGCGCGGGTGCGGAACATGTAGGCGTAGTCCAGCACGTTCAGATATGGCGCGCCACCGGCCGAATTCTGTGTAGAGGCCGCATACATGTCGATGATGCCTGACTGGGCTTTCTCGACGCAATTGGGCTGGGTGCAGATCTGGTTGTCGCCGATGAACTCGACCCGGATCTCTCCGTCGGTCCGCTCTTCGAGGTCCAGGGCGAATTGCAGGACGCCCGCCCGTTCGATCAGGAGGTTACGCTCGTTAAAGCCTGCCGCGCCCAGTTTGAAGGTATGCCGGGGTTCGTTCGCGTAGCGCTTTTCGTAGCTGGATTGCGCCGCTTTCGCGAGCTCGGGCAGCGTGGCGGCTGCACCGAACGCGCCCGCGCCCATCAGGACCGATGACATCCCGTACTGGCCGGACAGCTTGAACAAATCCCGGCGGGAGATCCCGCTGAGGGCTTTCGAGACTTTCATGATGTTCCTCCCTCGCAGTCGTTTTGAGACTTGCAGTCTCGATTTTGACGGCCCTAATGTCGAGTTGGCAAGAAAATTCTTCGCTGCGTCCGCAAAGGTTTCAGCGAAGAGCTCGGCCGTGGCTTCGACCGGGGAGGGGTCGTCTTGGAGGATATCGAGGCCGACTATGTCATCGTTGGCGCCGGAAGCGCGGGCTGCGTTTTGGCCAACCGCCTGTCGGCAGATCCCTCTGTCCAAGTGGTGCTGCTGGAGGCCGGGGGCCGGGACTGGAACCCGTGGATCCACATCCCGGTCGGCTACTTCCGAACGATGCACAATCCCGCCGTGGATTGGTGCTACAGGGCCGAACCCGATCCGGGCCTGAACGGCCGGGCGATAGACTGGCCGCGTGGCCGGGTCCTCGGCGGATCCTCGTCGTTGAACGGTCTGCTCTACGTTCGCGGCCAGCCACAGGATTACGACCGCTGGCGCCAGATGGGCAATCCGGGCTGGGGCTGGGATGACGTCCTGCCGCTCTTCAAGCGGAGCGAATGGCAAGAACGGGGCGCAGACGACTTCCACGGTCAGGACGGGACGCTGGCGGTCACGGATATGCGTCTGAGCCGTCCGATCTGCGACGCCTGGGTCAAGGCCGCACAGGCGGCGGGATATCCGTTCAATCCCGATTACAACGGGGCGACGCAGGAAGGCGTGGGCTATTTCCAGTTGACGGCACGCAACGGGCGCAGATGCTCGGCGGCGGTCGCGTTCCTGAAGCCGGCACGAAACCGCCCCAACCTGCGGATCGTCACGAACGCCCCCGCCGCGCGCCTGACCTTCGAAGGCCGGCGTTGTACCGGTCTGTCGGTTCGAGGGAAAGGAGGGCGGGAATGTCGGGTGCGGGCCCGGGCGGAGGTCATCCTGTCGGCCGGAGCCATCGGTTCGCCGCAGATCCTCGCCTGTTCGGGGATCGGCCGGGCCGACGACCTGCGCGCCGCCGGGATCGATCCGCGCCGCGACCTGCCGGGCGTGGGCTACGGGCTACAGGACCATCTGCAGGCGCGGCTGGTCTTCAAGTGCCACGAGCCGACGCTGAATGACGAAGTGCGAAGTCTTTCGCGCAAGGCAGCGATCGCGTTGCGTTATGCCCTGACGCGGTCGGGGCCGATGACAATGGCCGCCAGCCTCGCCGTCGGCTTCATGCGCACGGGCGACCATGTGGCGACACCCGACATCCAGTTCCATGTCCAGCCCTGGAGCGCCGATAGTCCCGGAGAGGGCGTGCACCCTTTCTCGGCCTTCACGATGTCGGTCTGCCAGCTTCGTCCCGAAAGCCGGGGACGGCTGGAGGTCGTGTCGCCGGACATCCGGATCGCCCCAAAGATCCACCCCGCCTACCTGTCGACCGAGACCGATTGCCGAACGCTCGTCGCGGGGGTCAACATCGCGCGGGATATCGCCAGACACAGCCCCCTTCGCGAGGCCATCAGCGAACCCTTCCGGCCGCCTGCCACGCTTGCGATGGACGATTACGAGGGAACGCTCGAATGGGTCCGCAACAATTCGGTCTCGATCTATCATCCGACCGGAACCTGCCGGATGGGGCCGGCCTCCGACGCCTCCGCCGTGGTCGATCCGCGGCTGCGCGTCCACGGGATCGCCGGGTTGCGGGTCGCCGATTGCTCGATCATGCCGGAAATCGTCTCGGGCAACACGAATGCGCCCGCGATCATGATCGGAGAAAAGTGTTCGGACCTCGTGGCGGAGGATCGGAAGGCCGGACGTTCGGCCCCCGCCTGACCCCACGGAGGCGGCCACATCCAACCGGTCAGTCCAAGCGAACCGAGTCGCCCGTCCGCTCGCCCTCGGTATAGGGGACGACATCGTTGAGCACCCACCACGCTCCGACCGACAGCACGGCCGTCAGCACGATCCCCAACCCGATTGCCTTCATTTCGTGGTCTCCGTGGCGTCCCTGAGAAATGCGATGAGGTCTGCCCTATCTTCCGGCCGGGCAATGACCTGCATCGGCATCTTCGTACCCGGCACATAGTGATCCGGGCCCTGGTCGAACAGCGCATCGATCGTCCGGTCGGTCCAGACGATGTCGCCCCGGCTAAGGCGTTCGGAATAGGGATAGCCTTCGAGGGTGCCCGACCGGCGGCCGAAGAGGCCCGCGAGGCTTGGCCCGGCACGGCGCGACGGCCCCGGGGACAGCGCGTGGCAGATGGAGCATTTCCGCATGAACTGCCGCTCGCCATTCGACATCTCGGCGGGCGGGCGCAGGAACTGCTGCTCTCCAGCGTCGATAGGCTGCACATCACCGTCGAGGGCGAAGCCGTGGATCGCCTGGTCCAACCCGCCGGCCCAGAGCGTCGCGCCGTCCGCCGAGAAGGCGAGCGCCCAGACCGGGCCGCTCTTCATCGCGCGGAAGTCGCGCGCCAGTGACCAGTCTGCGGTGTTAAGCACCATGATCCAGCCATCGCCATCGCCGACCGCAAGCAAACCATGCCGAGGCTCATGCGCCATCGACAGGATCGGCCGCCGGTCCAGCGTGTAATCCCTGAGGCTGTCGCCGGTCAGGGGATCCACGATCCGGGTCACGCCATCCACGGCACCGTAGGCCAGCCATCCGTCGCCCAGCACCATCCTGTTGATGCCGAACCCATGGCGAACGATGGGACGGGACGTGCCGGAAGCGACGTCCCATAGCCGGATCGACCCGTCGGAGGAGGCGGACCAGAGGCGACCGGACGGACCGAGAACGACTGCGTTCACCCCCGCCTCATGTCCGGCAAGCTGGATCGCCTTGCCGCCGTCGAGGGGCCAGAGCGCGATCGTCCCATCCCAACTGGCGCTGATCACGTGATCGCCGCTGGCCGCCAGGTCAGAGATCTTGCCGGCGTGCCGTCCAAGCTCGACCGGCGCGGCGTCGGACCCGGACCAGAGCAGGACGCGAAAGTCATCGCCTGCGGAGACGAGCGCACCGTCCGGCAGCGGCAGGATCGCGGTCACGGCGGCCTGATGCCCCTCCAACCACGCCGGAACCCCCGCGGAGGACCACAACCCGACGGAGTTGTCGAAACTGGCCGAAACCACACGCCCCTGCTCGGTGACCGCGAGATCCATGATCGGCCCGCCATGTCCGTCGAGCCGACCCTGCGCCCCGGCCGCGCCTGCCCAGAGAGCCAGAAGCCCGGCGAGGACGCGCATCACTCCGCCGGCGTGGCGGATCCGGGGGCGCGCCGTTCGGGCGCCTCTCCCTTCTGGCGCAACTCCTCCAGCCAGAGCGCGTGGTGCTGCTTGGCCCAGCGTTCGTCCACCCGTCCGCTGGTCATCGCCTGATGCGCACCCTGCATGCCGATCGACCCGATATAGATATGTGCCAGCGCGATCGCCATCAGCACGAAGGAGACGATGGCGTGCCACGCCTGCGCCAGCTGCATTTCCTCCTGCGGGGACAGGGCTTCCGGCAGAGGAGCCATGCCCATCAGGCCGGGCAGCCCGAGGGCGTTGAGCTTTTCGAAGGTCACCGCGAAGAGGGAGAACTGGAACGGGAAGAGGAGCGACAGGCCGGAGACGGACAGCGAGCCCCCGAGAAGGATCACCGACCAGAAGATCAGCTTCTGACCGAAATTGAACTTCTTGGCGGGCGGATGCTTGGAGCCGACGATCCCGCCTGCCTGCTTGATCCAGACCCAGTCCGTGCGGTTGGGGATGTTGTGCCAGACCCACAGGAAGAATACCGCGACCAAGGCCGCCATGAATGGCCAGGCCACGTTGTTGTGAACCCATTTCGAAACGACCAGAATGCTCGCATTCGCTTCCGCACCGAAAAGCGGGATCAGGACGGTCCGGCCGAACAGGCTGGCGAGTCCGGTCAAGCCCAACGCGATGAAGCTGATGGCGAGGACCCAATGGGCCGTCCGCTCCCAGAAGCGAAAGCGCAGGACGGTCCGGCCGATCGGTCCGCCCTCGATCGGGATGCGTCCGCGCAACAGCAGGAACAGCGCCAGCGCACCGATCGTGCCTGCCAGAAGCCATCCGCCATATGTGCGCAGCGGGCCGTCGCGGAACTGGTACCAACGCATCCCGCCATCCTGCACGAGGACCTTGGCCACATCGCCCCCTGAGGACACGCTGACGTTCGGCGCATCGTCATAGCGAAGCGCGCGCCAGAGATCGGCATCCGAGGCGCCGCCCAGTGTCCCGAGCTGGGCCGCGATCCCGGCGGCGCTGTCGGGATCGCCTGTCGCGGCTCGGCGGGCGCTGTCGTCGACGGGCAGACCCTGTTGACGACGCAGAATGTCCTCGAGCGTCTGAGCGCCCCCAGTCGCGGAGCGGTCGGGGACGACATTCACGGCATCGTCGGGGGGACGGACGTCCTGTGCTGCCGCCGGCACCGCGAAGACACCGGCGAGGACGAGGAGAAAGGCGAGGATCGATCTCATGGCGGTCGTCCTTTCGGATCGGTCGGGCGGCCGTGGTAAGGGAAACCCACCTACGACTGCACCGGGTCCTGCGTTAACATTTGAACGGGGCCGAAATCCCTGCGCCCCGCTTGTCTTGAGTCTCAGAGTACCGGGAGGTTCCCATGCGCACCCAACGCATTCTTTTCGCATGTCTTTTTTCCGCCATCCCGCTTTCGGCGGATGCCAACAACCATCTGCTTCCGAGCGGCGGTGGAGTCGAGACGACTCCGGGCGCGGATGCAGGTTTCGTCGTCCTTCGCCAGCCGCGCGCCGACCATCGCATCACGATGACAGTGAGGCCGATCTCCGGACAGGGCGGCAATCCCGCCAACTGGAACTGGGAGCGGACGGAACCTGGCGGGGGCGGCTACGCGGCCGCGCGGACCATCCGCTGGAACGCGACCGCGTCCTGTTCCGAGGGGATCCAGTGGATCCGCATCACCGGGCCCGGAGGAACCCAGACGCAGACGCTGAATGGAACGCGCAACGCGATATCGGGGCATGTGAACTACGACAGCTTCGATCCCGATGCGCTGGACGCGGTCTGCATCGGCTGGGGCGAGGCCCAGAGCGGCGCCTGCTTCCAGAATCCCGACGAGGGCGGATGCGAAACCGAGCGGACGTTCGACGAAAACCATCGCGCCATCGTTCGGGGCAGCGCGCCCATCATGGTCAGCGGAGCCTGCACCGACGGGCCCATGCCCGACGAGACCTACCAGCCTCGCCTGGAACTGGTCTGCCGCTGGGATCCGTGACACGTGTCCACCGATTGACGAAGCCCCACGTGAGGGGCTTCGCCACAGCGATCGGCGCGCCGTACGATCAGCCGCCCTTCTGCTCATAGGCCGTGCCCCAGCCCCAAGCTCCCGAGCCAAAGCCGCGGGCGACCACGCGCTCGCGGTAGATGCCCGAGACCACGTCGCCGTCGCCGGCAAGCAGGGCCTTGGTCGAGCACATCTCGGCGCAGATGGGCAACTTGCCCTCGGCGATCCGGTTGCGCCCGTACTTGGCGAACTCGGCCTGCGAGTGGGTCTCTTCGGGGCCACCGGCGCAGAAAGTGCACTTGTCCATCTTGCCGCGCGACCCGAAGTTGCCGGCCTGCGGATATTGCGGCGCGCCGAACGGGCACGCGTAGAAGCAATATCCGCAGCCGATGCACAGATCCTTCGAGTGCAGGACGACGCCTTCCTCGTTCTGGTAGAAGCAATCCACCGGGCAGACGGCCATGCAGGGCGCGTCCGAACAATGCATGCACGCCACCGAGATCGAGCGCTCGCCGGGCGTCCCATCGGCAATCGTCACGACACGCCGACGGTTGATGCCCCACGGCACCTCATGCTCGTTCTTGCAGGCGGTCACGCAGGCGTTGCATTCGATGCAGCGCTCGGCGTCGCAGAGGAACTTCGCTCTTGCCATTGTCTCTCTCCCTTACGCCGCGGTGATCTTGCAGAGGGTGGCCTTGGTCTCCTGCATCTGGGTGACCGAGTCGTAGCCGTAGGTCTGGGCGGTGTTGGTGGATTCGCCCAGCACGTAAGGATCGGCACCATCGGGATACTTGTCCCTGAGGTCCTGACCCTGGAAGTGGCCGCCGAAATGGAATGGCATGAAGGCCACGCCCGCCCCGACGCGCTCGGTCAGCATGGCCATGACCTTGACCTTGCCGCCCTCCGGTCCTTCGACCCAGACCTGTTCGCCGTCGCGGATGCCCAGATTGTTGGCGTCGCGCGGATTGATCTCGACGAACATGTCCTGCTGCAACTCTGCCAGCCACGGATTCGACCGCGTCTCGTCGCCGCCGCCCTCGTACTCGACCAGACGACCGGAGGTCAGGATGATCGGGTAGTCACTGGCGAAATCCTTCTCCTGGATCGACGCGTACATCGTCGGCAGCCGATAGAACTTGCGGTCTTCGTAGGTCGGGTAGTCGGCCACCAGGTCACGCCGGTTGGTATAAAGCGGCTCGCGGTGGACGGGGACCGGATCGGGGAATGTCCAGACGACGGCGCGGGCCTTGGCATTGCCGAAGGGCGCGCAGCCATGCTTGATCGCGACCCGTTGGATACCGCCCGAGAGATCGGTCTTCCAGTTCACCGCGCTCGCCCGTTCGTTGAAGTCGGACGGGAAGGGCGACATGGACTGTTCGCCAACCTCTTCGTTCGAGGCTTGATCACCGCTGGCATCGGTCGTGCCGTCGGGTGTCGCGCCCTCCTGCAGATTGTCGAGCACGATGCCGGCTACCCGGGCGATCGAGCCCTTTTCCTCGTCGGTCAGATCGGCGTCCCAGCCAAGGTCCACCAGCATCTGGTAGGTGAACTCGGGATAGCCGTCCTGGATCTCGGACCCGACACTGGCGACACCATCCGCAAGAAGGTTGTCCCCGTCCCGTTCCACGCCGAAGCGGGCGCGGAAGGTCAGGCCGCCTTCGGCGACAGGCTTGGACATATCATAGAGGTTCGGCGTGCCGGGATGCTTCATCTCGGGCGTTCCCCAGCAGGGCCAGGGCATCCCGTAATAGTCGCCATCGGCGGGGCCACCATTCGCCCGCAGCGTCGTGCGATCGAAGGTGTGCTGGTTGGCCATGTGCAGCTTGATGCGCTCTGGACTCTGGCCGGTATAGCCGACCGTCCACATCCCGGCATTGAACTCGCGCGTGACCGACTCGATCACCGGGGTGATGCCGTCCTCTTCCATCTCGATGTTGCGGAAGAAGCGGTCGGCCCATCCGAACTTGTTGGCGAAAAGGCCGATGATCTCGTGATCGGTCTTGCTTTCGAAGAGCGGAGCGACGACCTGGTCGCGCCACTGGATCGAGCGGTTGGACGCCGTCACCGAGCCGCGGGTCTCGAACTGCGTGGCGGCGGGCAGCAGGTACACCCCGTCCGTCCGGTCATGCAGCACGGCGGAGACGGTGGGATACGGGTCGATCACGACCAGCATGTCCAGCTTCTCCATCGCCGTCTTCATCTCGGTCATGCGCGTCTGCGAGTTCGGCGCATGCCCCCACAACACCATCGCGCGCACATTGGCGGGCTGGTCCATGTTGGCCGGATCCTCCAGCACGCCGTCGATCCAGCGGCTGACAGGAATGCCGGTCAGGTTCATCAGCGGCTTCTCTTCGCCGTCGACCTCCGCCGTGGCGAACTGGCTCTTCAGCCAATCCAGATCCTCGCCCCAGACGCGAGACCAGTGACCCCAAGCGCCCTCGGACAAACCATAATAGCCGGGCAAGGTATGAGACAGCACACCGAGGTCGGTCGCGCCCTGCACATTGTCGTGGCCGCGGAAGATGTTCGTCCCGCCGCCTTCCGTGCCCATGTTCCCCAGCGCGAGCTGAAGGACACAGTAGGCGCGGGTATTGTTGTTGCCGTTGGTGTGCTGGGTGCCCCCCATGCACCAGATGACGGTGCCCGGACGGTTGTTGGCGAGTGTGCGGGCCACGCGCTTGAGCTGCGAGCCGGGAGTGCCGGTGACACGCTCCACCTCTTCGGGCGTCCAGCGTGCCACCTCCTCCCGGATCTGATCCATGCCCCAGACGCGGGTGCGGATGAATTCCTTGTCCTCCCACCCATTCTCGAAGATGTGCCAGAGGATACCCCAGACCAGCGCGACGTCGGTGCCGGGCCGGAAGCGGACATACTCATCCGCGTGGGCCGCGGTGCGGGTAAAGCGCGGGTCGCAGACGATCAGAGGCGCGTTGTTCTCTTCCTTGGCCTTCAGCACGTGCAGCAGCGAGACGGGGTGGGCCTCGGCGGGGTTGCCGCCGATGATGAAGATCGCTCGGCTCTTGTGGATGTCGTTGAAGCTGTTCGTCATGGCGCCGTAGCCCCACGTGTTCGCCACGCCGGCGACGGTGGTGGAGTGGCAAATGCGCGCCTGGTGGTCGACGTTGTTCGTGCCCCAATAGGCCGCGAACTTGCGGAAGAGATAAGCCTGCTCGTTATTGTGTTTGGCCGAGCCCAGCCAATAGACGCTGTCAGGACCGCTCTCGTCGCGGATCTGCATCATGCCGCCGCCGATCTCGTCGATCGCCTGCTCCCAGGAGATGCGCTTCCACTCGCCACCCTCCTTCTTCATCGGATATTTCAGCCGCCGCTCGCCATGGGCGTGCTCACGGACCGAAGCGCCCTTGGCGCAGTGCGCGCCTAGGTTGAAGGGGCTGTCCCAGCCGGGTTCCTGTCCGACCCAGACGCCGTCGGAAACTTCGGCGACGACGGTACAGCCGACAGAACAATGGGTGCAGACCGATTTGACGGTTTCGACCGCACCGGCCGCAGCGGTGGCGGCGGTTGCGGGGCGGACCGTCCCGCCGGTGGCGCCGATCGCGGCGAGGCCGCCGATCGCGAGGCCCGATCCGCGCAGGAACGCGCGGCGGTCGACCGAGGCGCCTGCGGCGCGGCTCAGGATCTTGGGGCGGTGGGTCTGACGGGCGGTTCCGTCTGTCTTCTTCCTCAGCATCGGGGTCTCCCTGGCTGGCCAGCGGCTGGCGGGGTGGGTCGGTCGCTCAGAAGCGGGCCGAGGCGTAGTAGGCGCGGGTATGGGCGGTGTCCTGCATCCGCTCGTCGGTCAGGTCGGGCTCGGCGGCCTGTGCGGCTTGTCCCGTCGCGGTGACGATCGCGGCAGCGGGTGCGGCGGCGACCGCAGCTTTCAGCATGCCCCGGCGCGTGGGGTTGGATGTGTCGGACATGGATCCCTCCTGTGTCATGCGGGTGCGGCCGCGCTCATGCGGAAACCTTCCGCTTCGATATCGAGAAAGGCACGTCCGAGCGTGCCGACGGAGGCGTAGAAGACGGAGTTCTTGGCCGCCTCCAGATCGCCGAAGAAATGTCGTGCCCAAGGGGCGATGTGCTTGTTGTGGAACTCTCGCTGGTCCTCCAGCGAGGCGGGGGGGCCGAACCGTCCGACGATCAACGCGGCCATCATCTCCAAAAGGGAGGCGATGTTGTCCTCGGGCTCGTAGACATTTTCCGACCGCGCCAGGCCCCGGGCTGCCATGTCCCTGCGCAGCGCGGCGAGTGGTTTCTCGTTCAGGAAACCTGTCAGATAGTAAGACGCATATGGCAGCAACTCGCCGCGGCCGAGGCCAATGAAGAGCTTGTTGAACTCAGTCTCCAGCGCGGCGGGCCTGGCCTTGGCAGCCATCCGGGCCAGCGCGTCGATGGCATCGCCGACCTCGCCACCGTCCCCCGTGAGGCCTGCGACCTGATCCAGAAGAAGCTGTTCAGGCGGGCGCGCAAGGAGAACGCCGAGAAAGTTGTATAGGTCGGCTCGGAGCCGATCCTCCGGCAGGATCTCGGCGGCACTCATGCAGCGTCACCCGGGAAAGTGAAGGCCATGCGGCGCGGAGCGGCCGCGACGGGCTCCGCCACGGCGACCGTCTCAGGCTCCGCCGCCAAGGGCTCATCGGTCGCGGTAACGGCCGGGCGTACCTCGTCCTCGGTGATGTCTTGCATCACGTCGGCCGGAGCATCCGGTGCGGCGTCCTCCTCGTCCTCCGCCTGGCGCGCCAGTTCCATCACATGCGCCGCCATGCCCTTGCCGACCTGATAGGCTGTGGACAGGTTTTCGACGACGGTGGCGGCATCGGTGAAATCCTCGCCGTAATCGACGAGGCCGTCGAGATTGGCGAGCGCGGGGTTCACTTTCCACAACTGCCGCAGCGCGCGGCGGCGGATCAATTCGGGCACACCTTCCCGAAGGAAGGCGGTCACCTCGTCACCGGCTTTCAGGCTTTCGGGCACGGGCAGGTCGAGCGCGTCCAGCGCTTCGGCCTCGTCCATATCCTCCAGCCTGGCGATCTCGGCCTTGACCTGCGCCTCACGCGCGGCGCGCGTCTCGACCTCAGCCTCGGCGGCAACGGCTTCGCGACGGCGAGACCAGAAATCGCTCATGCGACCTTCCCCCGGCGTGAGGTGGGCGAGCGATAAACATCGGCGATCTGGCGGATCCGCGCGTCGCCGATGCCATCCTCGACGACATCGATATCCTTGCGATCGCGGCGACGCTTCTTGAAGGGTTCCTCGACATGGTGCCGTGCGACGAAGTCCTCGACCCATTCAAGGATGGCGGCAGGCATCGGGATCTTCTCGACCAACTCCTCGCCCGACTCGGCATAGTCCTGTGCCTCGTAGGGCGAGGCCGTCAGCAAGACCAAGTCTTGCGGACGTCCACTGCCTTCCCGCATCACGGCGTAGAGGCAGGGCGTGCGGGCGGCGAGATTGTGGGCATAGGCCTCGGCCTCGGCCCCATGCAGTTCGAGCGTCAGCGTTCCCGCATGTATTTCCGCCACGTCGCCCTCTCGACGCAACTCTTTCCAATCCGCAGGGCCAGCACCGGGCAGAACGGAGGTCGCACGCCAGACCAAAGGAGCCCAGCGCGTGACGCCGGGCCGCTGGGTGAGGACGATGCCCATCGGCATCGCCTCGTATCTCTCGGGATCGCGGATCAAGGTGTGGTCGTCCTCCGTAGAGCGAATTGTGACTCCGGCAAGGGGGTGGGGCTACCCCCCACCTTGGTCGTAGATGCAGCCGCGAAACAACCGATCCGACATTGCGGCCCCCGCCTGAACCTGTAGCGTGTCGCCGCCAGGGAGGAGGGCCGCCATGACACGTCAGATCGTGCTCTGCGATTGCGCCGGCAGTCAGGACATCGACGCAGATGGTCTTTCGAGCGCGACCGGGCTGTCGGCCTCCAAGGCGTGCTCGCATCTTTGCACGCGTCAGATCGACGTGGCCGCCAAGGCGTTGAAGGCCGGGGACGCTTTGATCGCCTGCACGCAAGAGGCGGATACCTTTACCGCACTGGCCGAAGACCTGGGCCTGCCCGCCCCCGCGCTCGTCGATATCAGAGATCGCGCCGGTTGGACGGATGACGGGCGTCCGACGCTGCCCAAGATGGCGGCGCTCGTGGCGGAGGCACAGCTTCCAGCCGCGCCCCACCCCACATTGGACGTGATCTCGGAAGGACTGTGCCTGATCGCGGGCCCTGCGGATGTCGCCTTCGAGTCGGCCGACCGGCTGAAGGATCATCTGTCGGTCACCGTGCTCATTGGACCGGACGATGCGGCCGACCCGCCGATAGATCGCGGCTGGGACCTCGTGAAGGGGACGATCCGCAATGCGACCGGCTCCTTGGGACGGTTCAGTCTACGGCTCGATCGGTTGCAGCAACTGGATCCGGCGGGACGGGACCGGACCTTCACATCCCCGCGGGACGGCGCCGAATCCGCCTGCGATATCCTGGTCGACTTGCGCGGCGAACCACCCCTCTTTCCCGCGCCCGAAAAGCGCGATGGGTACCTGCGCGCCGACCCCGGACATCCGCAGGCCGTCGCGGACGTCATTCTGGCTGCCTCGCACCTGTCGGGGACCTTCGAGAAGACGCTGCACGTGCGGACCGAGCCGCTGCTTTGCGCGCATTCGCGGGCCGAGCAGGTCGGCTGCACACGGTGCCTGGACCTCTGTCCGACCGGGGCGATCACTCCGAACGGAGAGCATATCTCCGTCGATCCCCTGATCTGCGCGGGCTGTGGGGCATGTTCCGCCGCCTGTCCGTCAGGGGCGATCGCGCTGGATGCGCCACCGGTCGATGCGACGATGCGGCGGGTGCAGACACTTGCGACCGCCTACCGGATGGCAGGCGGCGACGCGCCGCGATTGCTGGTCGTCGACCCTCACGGCACCGAGATGATCGCATTGGCGGCACGCTATGGGCGTGGCCTGCCATCCGACGTCATTCCCATCGAGGTGGACGCCTTGAATGGGTTCGGGCATGCCGAGGCGCTTGCGGGTCTGGCTGCGGGTTTTGGCGCGGTGATCTGGTTGCCTGCCCCGCGCACCGACAGGGCCGCGCTGGATGCGCAGGTGGCGCTGACGCGCGCGCTTGCGCCGGATGCGTCGGCTCTCATCTTGGATGTGGGCGATCCCGATGCGATGGCGGACGCCCTGCGCAGCGATGCGCCTCCCGCGATCCAAAGCCCGATCCGTCCGATGGGCACTCGCCGCCAGATTGCCCGTCAGGCCGCCACGGCACTGAACGGCGGTGACGCGACCCTGCCTCTGCCCGACGGGGCGCCCTACGGTGCTGTTCTCGTCGACACCGAGGCCTGCACGCTCTGTCTGAGTTGCGTGTCGCTCTGCCCATCGGGAGCGCTCGGCGACAATCCGGACCGGCCGCAGCTCCGGTTTCAGGAAGATGCCTGCCTGCAATGCGGGCTCTGCGCCAACATCTGTCCCGAGGATGCGATCACGCTGGATCCGCGGATGGATACCAGTCCCGCCGCTCTCTCGCAGCGCGTGCTTCACGAGGAAGAACCGGCGCTCTGTATCGAATGCGGGGCTGCGTTCGGGGTCGCATCGACCATCGAGCGGATCGTGGCGAAGCTGGAAGGCCATTCCATGTTCGGCGGCGACCGCGCGCGCCTGATCCGGATGTGCAACGATTGCCGGATCGCCGCGCAGGTTCATTCCGCCGACAATCCCTTCGCAAGCAATCCGCGCCCCCGCCCCCGCACCACCGCGGACGAGTTGTCGAAGCGGCGGGATCACTGATGCTGCAACGGAGCGCCCAAATCCGCCGCCGGAAGATCGGCGACATAGGCCAAGATCGCGTCGAGATCTTCGAGCGTCATGTCGACGGGCGCGATGGGGGACGGACGATCGATCGGAAAGGGCGGCGTGACGTCCGCGATCTGCGTGAAGGCGGGATGCGGATTGAGGACATAGAAAGTCTCGAAGCGCTGCGGCCAGTCATCCAGCGTGCGAAGCACCATGAAGGACGGCGAGGATCCGATCGCGTTCAGGCGACCGGCTTCCTCGACCGCGTGGCAGCGGGCGCAATGAACGCGGGAGATATCCAGGCCGAGAAGGGCATCGCCCTCGAAGCCACGATCGGCCGGACCCGCGCTGATCGTGGGCGGGCCCGTAAAGAGCGGATCGCCGCCAGGTGCATAGCTCGTCACCGTTTTGCGGCCCGTCTCGGACAGAAGCCAGTCCACGAAGGCCGGTCCGTCAGGGTGATCTTCCACGGACCTGATGTGCCAGACCTGCGTCTGGCCCTCGAAGACGGCCTGCCCCGTCTCTCCGAGGACCAGATCGGCCGGCGCGTTCCCATTCACCTGTTCGATCCGGACCCCGTACTTGAGAGAATAGCGCGGGGCGACGTGATCGATCAGCCCGGTCTCGGCAAGCTGGTCCGGTACGGCCACCCGCAAGGGTTCTGCCAAGGCCGGCATGGCGATGCAGAAAGCGGCGATGGCAGAGAGACATCGAAGCATGCCGACAGGGTAGCCGTTCCACTCATCTCTTCAACCTTAAGCTGAAGGCAGATCCATGAGCGACGATTTCAACATGTCGATGCGCAAGTTCCTCAAGCAGGTCGGCGTTACCTCGCAGCAGGCCATCGAAGAGGCGATGCGTGAGAACGATACCGCCGGCAAGAGCTTTACCGCCCGGGCCGTCATCACGATCGATGGCCTCGATCTTGAGCACGTCGTCGAAGGCAAGATCGAAGGCGCGCAGTGATCGACCGTGAGACCGCCCTTGCGGCCCTGAAAGCCATCGAGACACCGGCAGGGGGGGACGTCGTATCGGCGGGCGTCGTTCGGGCGTTGACAGTGTCGGACGGCGCCGTCCGTTTCGTCATGGAGATCGACCCGGCGCAAGCACAGGCCTTCGAGCCGATCAAGACCGCTGCCGAAGCCGCGCTGAAAGCCGCGGGCGCTGACGCTGTCTCGATCGTCTTGACCGGCCACACCGAAAAGGCCCCGCCCGACGTTCGGATGGGCAAAAAATCGGAGCCTAAGGGACCAGAGCCCGTGCCGGGCATCGCGCGACTGATCGCCGTCGCCAGCGGGAAGGGCGGTGTCGGAAAGTCCACGGTCTCTTCGAACCTCGCCTGCGCGCTTGCGCAAAAGGGCCTGCGGGTCGGATTGCTGGACGCTGATGTCTACGGCCCTTCACAACCCCGTATGCTGGGCATCTCGGGCCGTCCAAGCAGCCCCGATGGCAAGACCATCCTCCCGATGCGCAACCACGGCGTCACCGCCATGTCGCTGGGCCTGATGACAAATGACGATCAGGCAGTGGTTTGGCGCGGTCCCATGTTGATGGGCGCGTTGCAGCAGATGCTGTTCCAGGTGCAATGGGGGGCCCTGGACGTCCTGTTGGTCGATCTGCCGCCGGGAACGGGGGACGTGCAGATGACGCTGGCCCAGAAAGCACGCGTCGATGGGGCCATCGTCGTTTCCACGCCGCAGGATGTCGCGCTGCTCGACGCCCGCAAGGGGATCGACATGTTCCAGCAACTCAACGTCCCGCTCCTCGGGCTGATCGAGAACATGAGCACGCACATCTGCTCCAAGTGCGGGCACGAGGATCCCGTTTTCGGTCATGGAGGGGTTGCGGCGGAGGCGCGAAAGCTGGGTGTCCCGCTGCTCGCCGAGATCCCTCTGCATATCGATATCCGGCTCGCCGCCGATGGAGGGGCGCCGATCGTCGTCAGCAAGCCCGAAAGCGCACAGGCCCGCGCCTTCCATCAGGTTGCGGATGCCCTGACGGAGAGCGTTCTGGCATGAACCTGCCGCCTCTGTTCCAAGGCGTCGAGGTGGAACATGACCCGCTCGCATACCTGCGTCAGCGGGCATCGGAGGGATGCGATGCGGGGTTGCTGGCATATCGTCTGACGGCACAGGATCTGTCGGCGGCTCTCGTCCTTGCGCCGGAAGTGCCGCTTTCCCAAGCGGTGGCGATGCTGCCGGTAGCGTCCGTTGGATTGCAGAATGCACTCGGCGCGATCGGTCCGCCGGAGGTTGCGGTTCATTTGGGCTGGGACGGCACGATCTACCTGAACGACGGAATATGCGGACACATTGCTATCACGGCAGATACCGACGTTCCGGAGGCGACACCGAATTGGTTGATCGTCAGCATAACGCTCGTCTTGCAGCCGAAGGAGGGGGAACAATCCCCGCCCACCGAAACCTCACTCGCAGCGGAGGGTTGCGGTGAAATCGACCCCGAACAGCTGTTGGAAGCGTGGGCTCGCCACACTCTCGTTTGGATCGACCGATGGGAGTCCGAAGGGCCGCGACCCGTCCATGCGGAGTGGTCCGGGCTACTCCGCGGCTTGCATGAAACGACGCCGGCGGGCACCTTTATCGGAACGGATGAGGCGTTTGGAATGCTGCTGCGTGATGCGGAGGGCCAGACGACCCTGGTCCCTCTGACAACCCATCTGGAGCGGCCATGAGACTTGCCCGCGCGATCCACTTCGATGAGAGCGACCAGCGCGTTTTCGCCAGCCCGGCACGAACCGGCGAATGGTGCATCTCGGGCGGGTTCGAATTCTCCGATTGGACAGAGGCCGATCTCACGGGCAAGCCGAGGCAGGCATTCGCGAATGGATGGTTTGGGCTGGAAACCTTTGGCCGCGTCACCTTCGTCGCCGTGACTGAAGCCACGCAGGTCGAGATCGACGCGCTGACCGATGCTTTGGCCGCACATTTCGTCACCTATTATGGCGCACCTTCCATCGAGGCCGCCCGTCCGGTCGCCATGGAGGAGGTGCGCCACATGGCCGAGCTCTGTGACGATCATGCGCCGAATACCCTTCTGACAGTTGCCAGAGAGCTGACACCGTCGGGCGTGCGCGAAGCGTTTCGAGTCATCGAACCGCGCGAAGCCGGGCTCGACCAGTTCGCGATCCACGGCTCGCCCGACGGGTGACGCCTATTCGTCGCGCGGCTGGGCGTTGAAGACGAAGAGCTGTTCGCCCGCGATCCTGTAATCGTCGATCAGCGCCTGCGCGGTGGCCGATGTCAGCCAGTCTTCGAGCGTTGCGGCCGCATCCGCCTTCACGTGCGCGTGACGAGCAGCGCTCACGGGAAGGTAGGCATATTGATTGAACAGGACAGGATCACCTGAATAGAGCAACTCCATCCCGTCCTTATTGCCGAAGTTCAGCCAGGATGCGCGATCCGACAGGATATAGGCGCCCAATCCCGCGGCCGTGTTGAGGGCCGCGCCCATACCGGCGCCGACCTCACGATACCAACCCTCATCGATCGACGCATCGGATGCGGCCCAGAGGGACAGCTCCATCTTGTGGGTTCCGCTATCGTCGCCTCGGCTCACGAAGGGGACGCGCGTGCTGGCGATCCGTTCCAGCGCGACGACGGCACTTTCAGATGCGGAGATGCCGGCGGGATCCTCGCGCGGCCCGACCAAGACGAAGTCGTTGTACATTATCTCTCGCCGGTGGGTTCCGAAACCGTTGGCGACGAAGGCGTCCTCGGCTGCCCGAGAATGAACGAGGATCGCATCGACATCGCCGGCCTCGCCAAGGCGGATCGCCTGCCCGGTCCCGACAACCAAGAGCTGAACCTCGAGACCCGTATCCCGCTCTATCGCAGGCAAGAGCACATCAGAGAGGCCGGAATTATGGAATGAGGTCGTGACCGCAAGCCGCATCGTCTCGGCTTGAGCCACAGCTCCGACACATGCGAACACCATCGCGACGAGGAGTCTGATCATTCGACGATATCTCCATTCAGGAAAGCGCGTGCCGATGGGGTTTGTGGATCCGTCAGGAAATTGGCTGCAGGCCCACTCTCATGCAAGCGGCCCCGGTGCAAAAACCATATCTCATCCGCAAGCCGGCGGGCCTGCCCCATATCGTGGGTCGACATCACGATCCGTGTTCCCGAAGCCGCGGCTTCCAGGAGCAGGGCTTCGATCTCTCGGATCGCGGATCCATCGAGAGAGGCACAGGGCTCATCAAGGAAGACGAGGTCTGGCTCGATGACGAGGGCGCGGGCGATCGCGAGCTTCTGGGACTCGCCTCCGGAAAGGTCCGTTCCCGGACGATCTGCCATCTCGTCGAGACCGACCCGCCTGACCCAGGCCATTGCCCGTTCGCGCGCAACGCCCCGCGCCACGCCGCGAAGTCTGAGTGGGAAGGCCACATTCGCGAGCACCGAGCGATGCAGGACCACCGGGCGTTGAAATACGAACGCCTGACGTTTGCGCGCCTCATCCATGGGACAGGCCCATTCGATCCCTCCCTCGGAAAGGCGGGCAATGCCATGCAGCATCCTGAGAAGGCTGGTCTTTCCCGAGCCGTTTGGACCGATCACGATCGTGATCCCCATCCCTTCCAGTCTTACGTCGATGGGTCCCGCGAGGATCTTTCCACGGCGTCGCGTGACCGCCCCTCGAACATTGAGCGGAAGAAGTGTCACCAACGGCCCTCTACCTCTGTTCGGCCAAGGCGATGGATTGCCAGATTAACTGCAACCGCAAGTCCTATGAGGACGAAGCCGAGACCGAGTGCGAGGGCGAAGTCTCCGCGCCCCGTTTCAAGCGCGATCGCTGTCGTCAGGACACGGGTCGCGTTATCGATGTTGCCACCGACGATCATGATCGCCCCCACCTCGCCGATCGCCCGGCCGAAGCCGGCCAGTGCGGCTGTCAGGAGCGCCCTTCGAGCGTCCCAAAGCAAGGCCCGAATCCGCTGCCCTTGCGTCGCGTTCATCGAGATCAGCAGATCGTGATACTGCGCCCAGAGATCTCGCAACGATTGATGTGCGATCGACGCGATCAACGGGACGATGATGATGACCTGGGCGATGATCATCGCAGTCGGCGTGAACAGCAGACCCAGCACACCGAACGGTCCGCTTCGCGATAGAAGGACGTAGACGATCAGGCCGACGACAACTGGCGGCAGGCCCATCAGGGCATTCAGCACCGCAATGACGAGCCGACGCAGTCTGAACCGCCTGACCGAGAGGAGTGCGGCGACCGGGAACGCAATAAAGCATGCAATCACGAGCGCTGTGAGAGTCACCTGCAACGATCGGAGGGTGATCTCGACGAGTTCCGGGTCGAGCGTGATCACAAGCCAGCCGGCTTGAACCAGTCCGTCCCACAAGTCGTTCATCGGGCCCCTCCCGATCGCGGACGTTATGGGTTACGCGGCCCGGACGGAAGGCGCCCGCCACGAAAAACGCCGCCTGAGGGCGGCGCTTTCGGCTGGTTGCGGGGGCTTGCAACTCACGATTTCTGCGGTTGGTCGAGAGCGTGGTCCCGCGGCTTGCGGCGTAGAAGTGGCCACCAAATCGTGCAACAGGGCCAACAGTGCTCTTTCAACCCTCGCGACGACAAAGGGGAGAGCCGAGACATCCTGTGCACGCGATCCGCACATGCAGCACCCCAACCGCGCTAAATTGCTGTGGCTTCGGTCCGATTCCCCATGGCAGTTGCATGTTCGGGTACCGCAAGTCGCACCACAACTCCGGCCGTAAGATCACAAAGGGCACCCGGCCGTCCTGAATAGCTCCCAGAGACCGGCACGAGATGATGAATGTCGCGACCGACTGCAACTGGAATCAGGTTCTGCGACCCGACGCTTCGGTTCGTTGGATCAAAGGCAATCCAACCAGCCCCTGGGACAAATATCTCGACCCAAGCATGCGTAGACCCTGAACCCAGCGACCCAACGAGGCTCATTTCGGGATCGGACAGATAGCCGGAGACGATGCGAGCTCCCAGGCCAAGACGGCGGGCTGCCTCTGCAAGCAGGACCGCGAAGTCGCGACACGAGCCCCATCGCCGGTCGAGCGTCTCGATCGGTGACTGGGTGCCTTCAGTGTCGCGGCTTTGGTAGGCAATCTGGGTGAACACACCATTGCTGATGTCCTTCAGCAGAGACAGCGTGTCGGTCGGACGCGCCATGACAAATCCCTCGACCCATCGGGAAAGCCGGCCGTCCGGGTCGGGGTATTGCGGAACAGTCAACGCGCCCAGATCAGTCCATTCGTCGGCAGCGTAGACAAAGGGGTAACTGGCAGCCGAGGCAGCTATGGCAAAGACCGGCCACGCAGGCGCGGTGAGCTCCACGGTGGCGCGGCTCTCGATCACCAGATGATCTGTCAGGCCGTCAAAAACAGCGGTGGCGACAGCGTTGCCGGCCACGTCGTGCGCCCAAGTCACCGTCGCCGTCGGAGAAATGGAGAGGGCATGTGCCAGTAGTCGCAGTTCCCTTGTTTCTCGGGGACGTAGCATCGCCCGATGGGGTCCAAGAGGGACCTTTTGACGGTATCTGTAGGTCGTGGTGTGAACGATCTCGAGGCAGGCCAAAATGATGTTCCAGTCAGGATTGAGGAAGACGGCGCGCGGCTGCGGGGATCAGCGGCGGCGAGATGCGCCCGCGCTGACGGGCGCGGCGTTCCGCCAGGCATTCAACCCCTTGCAGCGTCGGCAAATCCGTTCTCCGAAGCCTTCGCTCCAGAACGAGGTTTCGCATCGCAGGCATCGGCGTTCTTGCGGAACATCACCCACGGCCCTTGGGGTCGCGATATTCGGTACGTCACCCTCGGCGAGGGCCTTGTCCGCCATCACGTTTTCCCCGCAGCCAGACGGGTGCGCAAGGACGGCGGCCAGTCCGGTTGTGAAGGCATGCCTTCGTTTTCGGCGGTCCGGATCGACTCTTCGTCCCGCGCTCCTCGGGCGGGCGTCTTCGAAGGCGGCGCAGCCAGGGTCGGATCGGACGTCCCAGACCGGGAATAGAGATGTCGCAGGTGC
Source organism: Jannaschia aquimarina (assembly GCF_000877395.1). GTDB lineage: Bacteria > Pseudomonadota > Alphaproteobacteria > Rhodobacterales > Rhodobacteraceae > Jannaschia > Jannaschia aquimarina. The sequence goes on from NZ_JYFE01000046.1 coordinate 64,410, forward strand.
GCCTCGGAGACCCCGTCGGCCTTCATCACGAGCTGCACCATCGGATCAGCGAGCATATCTTCAAGGAAAATGTCGGACAGCTCCCTGCCGGTCAGCTTGTCTTTGGCGCGTGCTTGGTCGAAGTCGGCAAGGGAAACGGTCAGAGTGCGTGCAAGTCCCGGATGAGATATCCTGGGAAGAAGCTTCACGAGGACGGAGGCTTTCCAGGCTGCGGGATCCCGTTGATCAGGGGGTGAAGCCACCTCCGTTTCGATCTCGTACTCTCCCGCTGGGAGCGTCTCGTCAAATCCGGGAACGGTGAAGGGCCGGGAAAAGACTGCAACGGATTTACTCGTCAGATCTTCCATTCGCGCGTTCCTTTCCCATGGTGCTGTGGGTGGTCCGCGCCCCTCACGGGAAATGAGGCGCGTAACCGGTGTACACCCTCAAGATGTCTTGGACTTGGCGGGTGCATCCTTGCCAGAAGCCTTGGGCTCGGTCTCCTTGGCAGGGGTCGTCGCTGTTTTCGCCGGCTTGGGCTTTAGCGCAGCCGCAGCCCTGGCGGTCAGGTCCTTGAAGGACATGTCATCGATCCGTTGATTATCCGACGCCAACTCCTCGTCCATGTCGGACCGGGATACCTGACGTCGGCAATACATATATGGGGGCCGGCGACCGGAATTACGATGGCGCGTGGGAAACGAAGCCAAGGTCGATCAGGCCAATTCATCCGTCCAGACCTTGAATTCCATCAATGTGTTCTGGCCGAATGTTTGGGTCAGAGGGACATCGGCAGCATCGCGGCCCCGCGCGATCAGGATTCTCGCATCCTGAGGTGCTCCCCGGAAATTGGACACTGACGGAAGCTACGGTCTGAGGTCATCCT
>NZ_JYFE01000047.1 GCF_000877395.1 Jannaschia aquimarina
GGGCATCGAGCCCCGTCCGACCCGGGCCTCCGGCGGGGATATTTCCGAAGCAGAGAAACGGTGGCCCGTCGCAGAACGGATGCATCGGCGGCCGTTGATCCACAGCAGGAGGCGGCGCGCCTCTCTTGCGATCCTCGCTGGACGATCTGGGCGGTGCGGAACGGCGCGCTATCTTCGGTTCACGAGTTGGAGGAGCTTCCATGAAACTATCCCGCCGCGCCGCCCTCGGCGCAACTGCCGCGCTTCCCGCCGCATCCCTTTTGCCAGCCACGGCCTCGGCCGACGCCCATTCCGGTCCGCCGCCCCAGTTCCGCACCTTCATGCTGGGCGACATGGAGGTGACCGTGCTGTTGGCCGGGCAGGCCAACCGAGAAGGCGATATGCAGGAGACGTTCGGCATGAACGTCGACGCGGAAACCTTCGCACAGGCCAGCCGGGACGCCTTCATCCCGACGGATCAGGCGGTCTTCTTCTTCCAGCCGACGGTGGTCCGCACGGGCGGCGAGGTCGTCCTGTTCGATACCGGGCTGAACGTCGAGGGGATCACTGGAGTTCTGGGCGCTGCTGGGTTCGCGCCAGAGGACGTCACCCAGCTTGTCATCACCCACATGCATCCCGACCATATCGGCGGGCTGTCCGAAGGCGGAACGCCCACCTTCGCCAATGCGCGCCACATCACCGGCGAGACCGAGATGAGCGCCTGGCAGGCCAATCCCAACGATCCGTTCACGGAGAAGGTCGCCCCGCTGGCCGACCAGTTCGAGCTGATCGCGCCGGGCGCCGAGATCGTCTCGGGGATCACCGCCGTGGACATGTTCGGTCATACGCCGGGCCATATGGGCTATCGCATGTCTTCGGGCGACGCGCAGGCGATGCTCTGCGCCGACATGACCAACCACTATGTCTGGTCGCTGGCCCATCCCGACTGGGAGGTCCGGTTCGACATGGACAAGGAAGCCGCCGCCGCGACCCGCCGCCGCGTCCTGGGCGAGATCGCCACGGACCGCATCCCGATGATCGGCTACCACATGCCGCATCCGGCCGTCGGCTATGTCGAGACGGCGGGGGACGGGTTCCGTTGGGTGCCGGAGAGCTATCAGTTGATGCTCTGAGTGGGGGCCGCTGAGGCGGCTTCTTCCCAAGCGCGTGGGACCGGACCGCATTCGCGGTCCGGTCGCTGCGGTCCAGTGGCATCCGTCCGACGCGGCGGTCAAACGGCCCGTCCGACACGATGGTGCAGGGGGCGGGAGGATGCCGGGCGCTCTGGTCGTTGCGGGCGGTTCAGGTCGGATCGACGCGCCAATGCGAACGGAGATCCCGCAGACCGGCTTGGATCAGGTCACGGAGAGCCGCTTCGTCGATCCGGTCGAGCGATGAAATATTCAGACAGGCCTTGCCCTCCCGATGAGGTCCGAGCCGCTGGAGGATCGGACCGCAATCGGCATAGCCCGGCAGGATGTAGACACTGAGCCCACGCGCGCGTGGCGCGAAGCCCGTGGCGAAGCACGTGCCGGATCTTCCGGACTCGTAGATGTAGTCGTAGCTGCCATAGCCGATCATCGCGCTGCCCCACAGGCGCGGGGCGAAGCCCGTGACATCCCGGAAGACCGCGTCGAGCCGCGCACATTCCGCGTCGCGCGGCGGAGGTTGCGCCGCGAGAAACGCGGTCGCCTCCGCCTCCGGGGCGGGGTTCTGCGGCCGGCGCGCTGTCATGCGGAAAGCCTAGCACGAACCGGCCGAGGCGTCCTGCCGCCCGATCCGCGGGGTCCGGAGCGGCCGGGCGGGAGGGGCCATATGGACGGATCGTCAAGAGACGTGGGGCAAGCGGCCTAGAGGTCGGCGGTGATCACCGGCCACGCTTCGTCCGCGGCCTCGATGAAGCCGGCGCGGTCGGTGTCCCACGTCTCCTGAACGCTGTCGTTGAAGTTCAGGTAGAGCTTTCCGTCCACGATCGCCCAGTTCTCTGGCTGGGTGGAGAAAAGCTCGGACTTCGCGGCGACCGCCCAGGCGCAGAAGCCGCCATATTGCGGGGCATAGGCCAGCGGGTCGGCGGCGAAGGCGTCCCGGTTCTCGGCGCTTGCGAAATGCCATGTCGCACCCGCCCAGTCGTGGCTGTATTCGGCCGAGCCCGTCATGGGCGCGCCGTCGTTGAAATAGGCCACCGGATCGGTGCCTCGGATCGCGACCCCGTCTTCGGCGAAGACGCGGGCGGGCGGCAGCGTGCGCGGGATCAGGGCGTAGGCGCCGGCGGCGGCCGCGACGGTGACGGCACCTGCGCCGATGAGCAGATTGCGACGGGTTGGCATGGATCTCTCCGGGTCATGGGGTTGACCGGAACCTAGCCGACCGGGGCGGACGTTTCAGCCCGCCCCACGGCGATGTGAGATCAGGTGAGTTCCCGCACGGTGCGGAGAGCGTCGCGGACGGCCTGGGCCTCGGCCTCACGGGCGGCGAGGTTCGCCTTGGTCTCCTCCACGACTTCGGGCGGGGCGGAGGCGGCGAATTTCGGGTTGTTCGCGCGTCCCGCCAGGCCCTTGATCTCTTTTTCCAGCTTGCCCAGCTGCTTGGTCAGGCGCGCCTCTTCGGCGGCGGGTTCGATCAGACCCTCAAGAGGCAGGGCGTAGCGCGCGGTGCCGACTGTGACGGCGGCGCTGCCCTTGGGGGCCTCGCCCGCGTCGGCGACGCCCTCGATCCGCGCGAGCCGCTGGATCAGCGCGCTGTTCGACGCGTAGGCGGCCTTGCCCGCCTCGTCATCCAGTCGCAGGACCGGGATGGTCTGGCCTGCGGGAACGTTCATCTGGGCGCGGGCGGAGCGGATCGCCTCGATGAAGGCGATGACCCAGCGCATCTCGGCTTCCGCCTGTTCGTCGACGATCTCTGGCGTCAGTCCGTCCGGCCAGTCGCCGTGGACGAGGGGCGTGTCGCGCTTGGCCGTCAGTGCCCAGAGCTCTTCGGTGATGAAGGGCATGAAGGGGTGCAGCAGGACCATGCAGCGGTCGAGAACCCAGCCCATCGTGGCGCGCGTCTCTTCGGCGGCCTCGCCATCCATGAGCGGCTTGGCGAACTCGACATACCAGTCGCAGACGACGTTCCAGACGAAGCGGTAGAGCGTCTGTGCGGCCTCGTCGAATCGGTAGGCGGCAAGCGCGGCGTCGACGTCTTCGCGGACGCGCGCGGTTTCGCCGACGATCCAGCGGTTGACCGTGGCGCGGGGGTCCGGGCGCGGGCCGCCGAAGGTCGCGTCGTTCATCTGGGCGAAGCGGACCGCGTTCCAGAGCTTGGTGCCGAAGTTGCGGTAGCCCTTGATGCGGTCCTCGCTGAGCTTCAGGTCGCGGCCCATGGCGGCCATGGAGGCGAGTGTGAAGCGGACGGCGTCGGCGCCGTAGACGTCGATCAGGTCGAGCGGGTCGAGGACGTTGCCCAGCGACTTCGACATCTTCTGGCCCTTGGCGTCGCGGACGAGGGCGTGGACGTAGACGTCGCGGAAGGGGACCTTCTCGGCGAGCGGGGCGTCCTTTGGCAGCACGGCGGTCTGCATCATCATCATCCGGGCGACCCAGAAGAAGAGGATGTCGAAGCCGGTGATGAGGGTGGAGGTCGGGAAATACTTCCGCACCTCCTCTGTGTCCTCGGGCCAGCCGAGCGTGCCCAGCGGCCAGAGGCCGGAGGAGAACCACGTGTCGAGGACGTCGGGGTCTCGTTCAATTGAGATTCTACGAGCAGGTCGGTCTTCAACCCGATAGTACTTAACCGAGAAGCCATGGTTCGAGCCGATAACGCTCTTCGCGTACACTTTCTCGAGCCCGTGCCGTTCGGCCATTTCGTTGTAGCCGTCTAGGTCGTCCTGCTCTTCTTCCTGTGCTTCGTCCCACTGCCTCTCGAAAACTTCGATATGAAGCCCTGGGAAAGCCTTCTCGTAGAACCGCTGCGCTTCCTGCAATGCAATGTGCGGTTCGGATGCGCAGAAGAACTCGTAATCCGCAGGGCTAGGCATCTGTTCTGCATCAAACTTAGGCCCATACCAAACCGGAATACGGTGCCCCCACCAGAGCCGGCGCGAGATGCACCAGGGCTCGATGTTGCGGAGCCAGTGGAAATAGACCTTCTTGTCGGCTTCCGGGAGGATGCGGGTCGTGCCGTTCTCGACCGCCTCGATGGCGGGGCCGACGATCTTGTCGGTGTCGACGAACCACTGGTCGGTCAGCATGGGCTCGATGACGACTTTCGAGCGGTCGCCATGGGGCTGCATGATCGCCTTTGGCCCGACCAGCGGGACGAGTTGGTCTTCTTCCGTGCGGGGCTCGCCGCCTTCCTCGGGGGCGAGCGGGGCTTCGCCGGTCGCGTCCTTGCCCGCCGACGCGGCGCCCTTGCCCAGTCGGGGGTCGGTCGCGGGGACCATGACGGCCAGGCCCTCTGCGGTGATTTCCTCCACGACCTTGGCGCGGGCGTCGAACCGGTCGAGGCCGCGCAGATGGTCGGGGACGAGGTTGATCGCGTCGGTCTCCGCCTCGGTGAGCGTGCGCTTGCCCTGCGCGACCTCCATCGCGATGGCGGCGGCTTCGGCATAGGGCGCGCCATCGGCGCGCATGGCCGCCTTGGTGTCCATCAGCCGGTAGCAGGGGATGCCGCCGCGCTGCGCGACGCCGTAGTCATTGAAGTCGTGCGCGCCGGTGATCTTGACCGCGCCGGAGCCGAAATCGGGGTCCGGATACTCGTCGGTGATGATCGGGATCAGGCGGCGATGCTCCTTCGGTCCGACAGGGATTTCGCAAAGTTTCCCGACGATTGGCGCGTAACGTTCATCCGATGGATGAACCGCGACGGCGCCGTCGCCCAGCATCGTCTCGGGGCGCGTGGTGGCGATCGAGATGTAGTCGCGCGTCTCGCGGAAAAGCTCGTTTCCGTCCTCGTCCCGCTCGACATACTCGTAGGTGGCGCCGCCCGCGAGCGGGTACTTGAAGTGCCACATATGGCCCGGCGTCTCGATGTTCTCGACTTCCAGATCGGAGATGGCAGTCTCGAATTTCGGGTCCCAATTGACCAGGCGCTTGCCGCGATAGATCAGGCCCTTTTCGTACATCTCGACGAAGACCTTGATGACCGCGTCGTGGAAATTCTGCCCCCCGCCGATGGACTGATCCGGGTCTCCGGGCGCGCCGCCCATGGTGAAGGCCTCGCGATCCCAGTCGCAGCTTGCCCCGAGGCGCTGAAGCTGACCGATGATCGTGCCGCGCGATGCGTGCTTCTGCTGCCAGACGAGTTCGAGGAAATCCTCGCGGCTCATGTCGGTGCGGCGGCGGTTGGTCTTGGCCAGTTCACGCTCGACGACCATCTGCGTGGCGATACCGGCATGGTCGGTGCCCGGCTGCCAGAGCGTGTCGTGGCCCCGCATCCGGTGCCAGCGGACGAGGATGTCCTGCAGCGTGTTGTTGAAGGCGTGCCCCATATGGAGCGAGCCGGTGACGTTGGGCGGCGGGATGAGGATGGAGAACGTCTCGGCCCCCGGTTTGGCGTTCGCGCCGGCGGCGAAGCACTTGTTCTCCAGCCACATCTCGGTGATGCGCTTCTCGGCCTCGGCGGCGTCGAAGGTCTTGTCCATGCTCGTCTCGGCGATCATCGGGGCGCTCCGTCTCGGTCGGGCGCCCGGATAGCGGGAGAGGCGGGCGAGGGAAAGCCTGCTGCTGGCAGTCTGCGATGCGCGTGGCGCTCATGTCGGCGCGCCGGGGTCCGGCGCGCCGTGGCTGCGCCCTAGATCCAGCCCATCCCGTAGGCGGCGGCGGCGAGCGTCAGGGCCGACCAGCCCAGCGTCAGGGCGAGGCCGGTCCGGTAGGAAAGCGTGCCGAACTGCACCAGCGCGAGGGCCGCGAGCGGGATGGCCTGCATCGCATGCGTCGCCATGAAATGCGCGGGCCGCAGGTCGCCGGGGGCGAGCGTCCAGCCCAGAAGCGGCAGTCCCGCCCCCTCGACCGGAGCGAAGGACAGCGCCATGCCCACCGGGATCGTCAGCGCCGCGGTCGCGATGAAGGCCCAGCCGGTCGCGCGCTCGACCTCGGACCAGCCGTGGCGCAGGAGGGGCCAGCCGAAGGCTGCCGCCGAAAGCGCCAGCAGCACCGCGATCGGGCCCATGGCCGTCTCGTAGAGGGTCTGCAACCATGGCACGGTCACGTTGTAATGCGACCGGGTGCCGAGTGCGGCTGCGCTGGCGATCCAGACCATCTCGGCCGTAGCGGTCGCGATGGCGATCCCCGTCCAGACGCGCAGCCAGCGGCCCTCGCGGATGGGCGCGGGCAGGGCGCGGATGCCCCAGTGGAGCGTGGCGAGGAAGAGCGCCAGCGCGGCAGCGAACTTGAGCGGTTTGAGCCAGATCCGCTCTCCGTCGAGCGGGCGGGGGTCGAAGGCGATCAGCACGAGGCAGGCGAGCGCGACGAGGGCGAGGATTGCGGCCGCGCGCATCAGGAGCGCCGGACGGCGGTCGGGCATGTCGAGGGGCAGGGCGGTCATGCGGGTGTCTCCTTGCGGATGAGGGTGAGCGCCGTACGGAGCGCGAGATAGGACAGCAGGCCCACGGGGCCGAGCATCAGCGTGAGGTAGAGGCAGGGCAGGATCGCCAGATGCGGCACCCCGCTGCGGCGCGCGTCGCGGGTGATCCAGCCACCGACGGCGAGGTCGAAGGCGAGGAAGTGGATCCAACCCACGGTCGTCGCGCCCCGGTCGGTGAAGAGCAGCATCACGTTGTCCAGGCTGTCGAATCCGCCCGGCGCGCCGGGCAGCCAGAGTGCCGCGCCCAGTGCGTAGAGGACGTAGAGGGCGAGCGGGATCGCATAGGCGCCGAGCGGCAGGGGCCAGCGCCATGCCAGAGGCGAGACGGCCAGCACTACCCAGCCCGACAGGGCCAGCGGCGAGGCGAGCGAGAAGAGGAAATCTGGGGTCATCGGCGCTCCGATAGCTTGTCTTGACAGTGACAAGACCGAGGATGGGGCATATCCTGACAGTGTCAAGAAAAGATTTTGACGCTGTCAGGATTGCGCGGTATGAGGCGCCATGGACGGATCGAAACCCTATCATCATGGCGACTTGCGCGCGGCGCTTCTGGACGCTGCCGAAGCGGAACTGGCAGAGAGCGGCGTCGAGGGGTTCTCGCTGCGCAAGGTCGCGCGGCGCGCGGGTGTGAGCCATGCCGCGCCGGCGCATCATTTCGGTGACGCGAACGGTTTGCTGACCGCCTTGGCGGCGCAGGGTTTCGAAAGGCTGGTTGCGATGAGCGAAGCCGCGGACGATCCGCGGGCCGGCGCCAGAACCCGCGCCCTGATCTACGGCGGCGCCTACGTGGCCTTCGCGGTGGAGCATACGGCGCTCTTCCGATTGTGCTTTTCGTCCGGGCGGCCGGATTACCGCGACCCGGCTCTTCGCATCGCCGCGGATGCCGCCTTCGAGCGTCTGGCCGGGTTCGTCGCCGAACTCGATGGGCGACCGACCGAATGGAACGCGGAAGGGCTGCGGCATAGCTACGCGGTCTGGGCGGTGACGCACGGCCTCGCGGATCTGCTGTCTTCGGGCAAGATGCACCATTTGTCCGACCTCCCGCCGGAGGCGCGCGACCGGATGGTCGCGGATCTGATCGCGACCTCGCTGGATGCGGGCAGTGGACACGGACCCGCCGACGACTAAGGTCCGCTCCGACAAGATACGTTCGTCCCCGGAGAGACCCATGAACGCTCCTCGCGAGAAATTTGGCCTGAGCCAGTCCAACAAGCGGATCGAGGATCTGCGGCTCGTGACAGGCACCGGCCGCTATGTGGACGATACCGCGCCCGAAGGCGCATTGCACGCCTATGTCCTGCGATCTTCGGTGGCGCATGGCACGATCACAAAGCTGGACGTCGACGAAGCGCGGCGGATTCCGGGCGTCGCGCTGGTGCTGACATCCGGCGATCTGGGAGACCTGGACGCGACGCTTGGGACGACGCCGGCCACATCCCCGGCCGACGGGCGCAAGGGCACGACACCCGAGCGGCCTCTTCTTGCGAAGGAGCGCGTGCGCTTCGTTGGCGAGCCGGTCGCGCTGGTCGTCGCCGAGACGCGCGCGCAGGCGACCGATGCCGCAGAGGCGATCTGGCTGGACGTGGACGACCTGCCGGTCAAGCTGTCGGTCGAACCGGGGGGTGACCCTGTCCATGAGGAATCGCCGGACAACGTGGCCTATGTCTGGGAGAAGGGCGACGAGGCGCGGGTGGATGCCGCGCTCGAGGCCGCCGCGCACAGGGTCGAACTGACCGTCGATGACAATCGCATCATTTGCGCCTCCCTCGAGCCGCGTGGCGCCTGGGCCGCGATCGAGGACGGGCGCCTGCATGTCTGCGTGAACGGGCAGGGCGTCTGGGGCACCAAGGGCAGCCTCGCCCGCATCCTGAAGATGGACAAGGCCGACATCCGCGTGACCAACCCGGATGTCGGCGGCGGGTTCGGGATGAAGGCGATGGACTATCCGGAGACGTTCCTTGTCGCCCATGCCGCCCGGACGCTGAACCAGCCCGTGCGCTGGATGGCCGAACGGGGCGAGTCGATGCTGTCGGACAATGGCGGCCGCGACCTGATCTGTGCCGCGACGCTGGGCTTCGATGCGGATCACCGCCTGGTCGCCTACAAGTGCGAGAACTGGGCGAATATGGGCGCCTACAATTCCGGCTACGCCCAGAACATCCAGTCGGAGCTCTTCGCCAAGGTCTTGCCCGGGGTCTACGATGTGCAGGACGTCTTCATGCGCTCGACGGGGATCTACACCAACACCACGCAGGTGGATGCCTATCGCGGCGCCGGCCGACCGGAGGCGATCTACGTGTTGGAGCGCGCGATGGACTACGCCGCGCACGAACTGGGCGTCGACCGCTTTGCCCTGCGGCGCAAATCGTTCATCGCGCCCGACAAGTTCCCCTACGAGACCGCCACGGGCGAAACCTACGATGTCGGTGACTTCGCCCGCGTGCTGGACCGTGCGATGGTCGAGGCGGATGTGGACGGCTTTGCCGCGCGCCGCGCCGAAAGCGAGGCGCGGGGCAAACTGCGCGGGCTGGGGGTCTGCTACTACATTGAGTCCATCCTCGGCGATCCGTCCGAGGGCGCCGCGATCGAGTTCACCGAGGACGGGCGAGTGACGCTCTATGTCGGGACGCAGTCGAACGGGCAGGGGCACGAGACCGTCTATCGCCAGTTCCTCGCGACCGATCTGGGGCTCGACCCCGAGCTGATCGACGTCGTGCAGGGCGACAGCGACCGCATCGCCAAGGGCGGCGGCACAGGAGGCTCCCGTTCGGTGACGACGCAGGGCTCTGCGAACCGGGCGATGGCGCAGAAGGTGGTGGCCGACTACTCGGCCTTTCTGGCCGATCATCTGGACGTCGAGGACGTCTCCTTTGAGGAGGGCACGTTCCGGCCCAAAGGGTCGAACCGGACGCTGACCCTGATCGAGGCGGCGGAGGAGGCGCGCAAGGCGGGCCGCGCCGATCTCTTGAAGATCGAGGAGCGGGCCACCTTGCCGGGCCGCAGCTATCCGAACGGCTGTCATCTCTGCGAGGTGGAGATCGACCGCGAGACCGGCCATCTGGAAGTCGTCCGCTACACGGTGGTGGACGATTTCGGCAACCTGATGAACCCGATGCTGGCCGAGGGGCAGGTCCATGGCGGGGTCGCCCAGGGGATCGGGCAGGCCACGACGGAGCATGTGGTCTACGACGAGACAGGGCAACTCCTGACGGCGAGCTTCATGGATTACGGGATGCCGCGCGCCTACGGGTTGCCGATGATCGCGTTCCATTCCGAGCCGGTGCCGTCGACGGCGAACGTGCTTGGCATGAAGGGCTGCGGCGAGGCGGGCACGGTCGGCGCGATGGCGGCCGTCGGCAACGCGGCGCTGGACGCGCTATGGGGTCTGGGCCTGCGCCGCGTGGACATGCCATTCACCCCCCAGCGCGTGTGGTCCCTGCTGCAAGAGGGGCAGGCGATCGCGGCGCAATAGGGCCGTGTGATCGGGGCGGCCTAGCTGGGCTAGGCCATGACCGGCGTCTCGGGCGGACGGCACCTTATCCCGGCCTCTCAGATCGGAACGCGCCCCTTTCATGTGGGGCGGGTCCCGTTGGAGACGCCGGGAACTGGAGGTCTGACGCCTTTTCAGAGGCCTGGATTGAATTCACGAGAGTATGGAGGCCGATCCCCTGATCGGCGCTCCTCTTTCGTCTTTGTGCTATCGGACAACCTGTCGATTGACCCCGAGGTGGCGGCTGCGATCGCGCATGTCGCAGCCACCAATCGCGCTTTCACCGTTCCGGCAGTGTCATCCAGTCGGTCATGGCGACGTCGGCATGGGCGAAAGTGGGAAGCTGCGCGGCAAGCTCCTCCATGTTGCCGATATCGTTCTCGTTGAGGAATTCCTGCGTGATCAGGGCGGGCGGGATGACGACCTGACGACCCGGATCCTCGCCCGCCATCAGCATCGCCAGCGCGCGGACCGAGACCTCTCCGACGACGGCCGGGTTGGTCGCCGCCGAGGCGGCCCACGGGCTGCCGGGCTCTCGCATGGCGTTGATGTTGGCAGTCGACATGTCGGCCGAGTAGATCTTCAGATCCTGAGCCATGCCCGCCTCGTTGGCGGCGATGACGACGCCCTTGGCGAACTCGTCATAGGGCGCGAAGACGACCTCGATCATCGGATTGGCCCGGAGTACCGCGCTGGCCTGATCTGCGACCGAGTTGGCGATGGGGTTGTCGAGTGTGCCCCACGAGGCGACTTCCTCGATGCCCGGATAGCGCTCCTTGAACTCGCGCCACGTCTCGTCGCGGCGGTCGAGCGGCGCGATGCCCGCGACGTAAACGTATCCCGCCTGAAAGCTTTCGCCGTTGTCGGCGATCGCCTGCTCCAGGGCGAGGCGGGCGAGGTCGCGGTCGGACTGCTCGATCTGCGGCACGGCCTCGTTCTCGACATTCACGTCGAAGGCGACGACGGGGATCCCCGCATCCACGGCGCGCTGCACGGCGGGGACCATGCTCTCGGTCAGACCGTGCTGGACGACGATGCCATCCACACCGAGCCCGATCGCCTGGTCCATCATGTCGGATTGCAGGGCGGCGTCCTGGCGGCTGTCGAAGACGCGCAGTTCTATGCCGAGCGCGTCGGCCTGGCGCTGGACGCCGGACAAGTAGGCCTGGAAGAAATCGCCGGTGGACAGGTAGCGGACCAGGGCGATGGTCGGCGTCTCCGTACCGTCGAAGGGCGGCGGGGCGTCCTGTCCGGCGGCGGGCAGTGCGAGCGTGGCGGCCGTCGCCGCCAGCAGGATGCGTCGAGTGAGCGTCATGGGTTCCTCCCTGTCATGACTAGCATTTCCGGACTGACAGCCCGAAGGTGAACATCAGCGCCGCGACCAGCACCGCGCCCTTGATGGCGTCCTGAGTGTAGTAGGGGGCATTCATCATGGTCAGCCCGTTCAGCAGCAGCCCGACGAAGAGCGCGCCGATGGCGGTGCCGATTGCATTGGGCTTGCCCGCGCCGAAGACGGCGAAGCCGATCAGCGCGGCCGCGACCGCGTCCAGCAAAAGCGAGTTGCCCGACGAGACGTCGCCCCGTCCCACGCGCGCGGCCAGCAGAATGCCCCCGATGGAGGCGCAGACGCCGGAGATCATGTAGGCCGCGATCTTGTACCGTTCGACATTGGCACCGGCGAGGCGCGCCGCTTGCGGGTTCGACCCGATGGCGTACATGACGCGGCCCCAGCGGGTGAAGGTCAGGAAGATGGTGATCGCCACGGCGAGCGCCAGCATCACGAGGACCGAGATCGGCACGGTGTCCCAGACCCGGTATCGCCCGAGCGCAAGGAACTCGGCGGTGAAGCGGCCTTCGGCCGTGGTGCCGTCGGGCAGGGACATGCCGGTCGCGATGGACCGCCCTGCCGTTGGGATCAGCTGCAGACCCAGCAGCAGGAACATCGTGCCCAGCGTCGCCAGCAGATCCGGCACCCGCAGCTTCACGATCAAGAGCCCGTTCACCATGCCCACCGCGAGGCCCAGTGCCAGACAGGCCGCGATAGCCATGAGCGTGCCGCCCTCCCAGACGACCATCACGTAGGAGGCGGCCATCAGGGCAGAGGCGGCGACCGAGCCGATGCTGAGGTCGAAACCGCCCACCACAAGCGTACAGGTCACGCCAAGCGCGAGGATCGCAACAATGCTGACCGACTGGAGGACGATCACCAAGTTGCGCACTGACAGAAAGGCCGGCTCCGCGCTGGCGAAGTAAGCGATCATCGCAACGAGCAGGACGATCAGCCCCCACCGCACGGCCAGCGCGCGAAGGTCCGCCTTCGGCTTCGCGGCCCCGGTGCGGGATGGGCTGGTAGCGGTGTCGGACATAGGGAGCTCCGGTCGGGTCGGGGAAAGGCGTCAGGCGGCGGAGGACATCTGCTGGACGATGGCTGCGCGGCTCAGGTCTCCGATGGAGTGCTCGCCCACGACCGCGCCGTGCGACAGGACGATTATTCGGTCCGCGACCTCCAGCGCCTCGTCGAGATCCGCGCAGAGGATCAGCGTGGCCCGCCCTCCGGCGGTCGCGCGCAGGGCGTGACCGATGTCGCGGCGGGCGGCGATGTCGACGCCCTGGAACGGCTCGTCCAGCATGAGGAGGCGACAGGGCGCGGTCAGCCAGCGGGCAAGCACCACCTTTTGCTGGTTCCCGCCCGAGAGCGCCGCGATCGGGTCGTCCGGGCCTTGGGCGACGATCCCGAGCCCTTCGATGGCCTCTGCGGCGCGCGCCCGTTCCCGCCCGCGGCGCACGAGGCCCAGCCCCGAGAAGGCGCCGAGAAATGGCAGCGTCACGTTCCGCGAGAGATCGAAGTCCGGCACGATCGAGCCGCCGCTGCGGTCCTCGGCGGCCATGAACACGCCACGTCCGACCGCATCGGACGGGTGCACGGGTGCGTAGGGCGCGCCGTCCAGCGTCAGCCGCCCGCCGGTCGCGCGGCGCTGGCCATAGAGCGTCTCGGCCAATTCGGTCTTGCCCGCGCCGACCAGCCCGACGATCGCCGTCACCTCGCCTTCATGGAGCGTCAGGTTCAGAGGCGCGGTCCCGCGCAGGACCGGAAGGCCCTCGATCCGCAGCACCGGGTCGCCCGCGGGCACCCGCGCATGCGCCGCGTCGTCGAGCGCCATGCCCAGCATCGCGCGCACGGCCGCATCGTAGTCGAGCGGGACCACGAAATCACCTGTGATCCGACCGTCGCGCAAGGTGACGATCCGGTCCGCCAGTCGCCGGATATCGCCCATGCGATGCGAGATGTAGAGGATCGGCACGCCTTGATCGCGCAGCCCTTCGATCACGGTGAAGAGCCGCTCGGCTTCGGTGTCCGAAAGGGCCGAAGTCGGCTCGTCCAGGATCAGCAGCTTCGGGTCGTGGGCCAGCGCGCGGGCGATGGCGACCATCTGGCGGTCGGCGGGGGGCAGGTCCCCCAGTTCCGCCGTCAGAGATACGTCGAGGCCAATCCGATCCAGCATCGCCTGCGCCGCGTCCCGGTGTGCGGCGCGGCGGAAGAATGGCGCGCCGCCCGCGCAGAGGCGGTCGATCATCAGGTTCTCGAGCACGTCCATCGTCAGGACAACGTTCTCGTTAATGATCTGATGGACGACGACGACCCCGGCGCGCAGCGCGTCCGACGGCGAGGTCGGCGCGAAGGTTCTTCCGTCCAGCCGCATCGACCCCGCCGTCGCGGTGTGCACGCCCGCGATGATCCGCACCAGCGTCGACTTGCCCGCACCGTTCGCCCCCATGAAGGCGGTCACCGATCCCGGGACCAGCGCCAGGTCGATCCCACGCAGCACCTCGGACGGCCCGAACCGCTTGGTGATGGCCTTCAACTCCAGGCTCATGATGTCCTCCCCGGCGAACCATCAGGCCGCCCGACGATGAGGTTGCATCTCGTTTTGTCATATGTCAACAAGCTATGAAAAATGTCAGAAGCGATCCGGGGGGCGGCAGAAACGCATGAACCAGCACGCCGAAAGGACGGCCGTCCAGGTCAGGCAGGGCGCCGTCGCGCCTCCGAACTTCGACGCCTACATCCCTCTCGACACCGACACGGTGGCCGACCGGCTGTCGGCATATTCGGCAGTCGCGGGGCAACTCGGGGGGGCACCCGCAGACTGGCGGGTGCGCGAGGTCGGGGATGGCAATCTGAATTTCGTCTACATCGTCGAGGGTCCCGAAGGTTCGGTCTGCGCCAAGCAGGCCCTTCCCTATGTCCGCCTCGTCGGGGAAAGCTGGCCGCTTCCACTGTCGCGTGCCTTCTACGAGCATGCCGCCCTCATCCGGCAGGCCGAAGATGCGGGGCAGGATGCCGTGCCCGAAGTCCATATCCATGATGGACCGCAGGCTCTGACGGTCATGGAGAATCTTGCGGGGCATGTGATCTGGCGCGGCGCCCTGATCGAGCGGCAACGGCACGACACCGCCGCCATCGTCCTCGGTCGCTTCTGCGCCGACACCCTGTTCCGATCGTCGGACCTCGCGCTCGACCCTGCGCTCAAGAAGCGGGAGGTTGCGCTGTTCTCCGGAAACGACGCACTCTGCCGCATCAGCGAGGATCTGATCTTCACCGACCCGTATCACGACCACGAGATGAATGCAGTCACGCCGGGCACCGAGGACGCCGTGGCCGAGATGCGCGCCGACACCGTTTGGCGGGTGGCGATCCAGGAGTGGAAATGGGCCTTCATGACACGGTCGGAGTCCATGCTGCATGGCGACCTGCATTCCGGCTCCGTGATGGTGACGCCGCCGGGCGGAGGCGAACGGGTTCGCGTCATTGATCCCGAGTTCGCCTTCTACGGGCCGATGGGGTTCGACCTCGGCGCGGTGCTGGCGAACCTCTGGCTCAACGCCGGTGCACAGCCCGGCTGGGGCGAGGGGTGGCAAGACCAGCAGAATTGGGTGCTGGACCAGGGCGGCCGTTTCTGGGACGCCTTCGCAGCTCGCTTCACGGACCTCTGGCGCACGGAACGGCGGGGCGAGGCGATGGTTGACCGCGTGCTGCGCGACGCGGACGAGGCAGCGCTGGAGGCGATGCTCGCGCGGATCCAAAACGATGCGCTTGGCTTCGCAGGTGCCAAGATGGCGCGACGGATCGTCGGGCTCGCCGGAGTGGCCGACCTGCGGACGATCCCCGAGATGGACGCCCGGGCCGCCTGCGAGATACGCGCCTTGCGCCTCGTGGGGCATCTGGTGAAGGAGGCGGCGGCGATCGGTTCGGTCGCAGCCGCAACGGACATGGCGCGCGATCTGCTGCGCCCGCGAGGAGCTGCGACATGAAGGTTAAGGGAATTCCCACCCGCACGATCTGGCCGCTGCGTGCCGACGGAGCGGTCGGCATCATAGACCAGACCCGCCTCCCGCACCGCTACGAGACGGTCGAACTGCGTACGCTCGAGGACGCCGCACGCGCCATCGCCGACATGCTGGTCCGCGGTGCGCCGCTGATCGGGGCGACGGCGGCCTACGGCATGGCCTTGGCGATCCGGGACGATGCCTCCAAAGCGCGGCTGTCGGAGGCTTACAAGGTGCTGCACGCAACCCGACCCACGGCGATCAATCTCCGCTGGGCGCTCGACGAGATGATGGGGGTGTTGAAGCCCCTGCCGGAAGGCGACCGAGAGGACGCCGCGTGGGCCCGTGCCGCCGCGATCTGCGACGAGGATGTGGAAATCTGCCGCATGATCGGCGTCCATGGCATGGACTTGATCCGCGAGATCGCCGAGCGGAAGGATGGACCGGTCAACGTGCTGACCCACTGCAACGCCGGCTGGCTCGCCACGGTCGACTGGGGCACCGCGACCTCGCCGGTCTATCACGCCCACGACGAGGGCCTGGACGTCCACGTCTGGGTCGACGAGACCCGCCCCCGCAGCCAGGGCGCGGCGTTGACCTCTTGGGAACTCCTGAACCACGGCGTGCCACACCACCTCGTCACCGACAATTCCGGCGGCCTCCTGATGATGCGCGGCATGGTCGACCTCGTGATTGTGGGCACCGATCGCACGACCGCTTCGGGCGACGTCTGCAACAAGATCGGCACCTACCTGAAGGCGCTGGCCGCGAAGGATAACGACGTGCCCTTCTACGTCGCGTTGCCCTCGCCCACGATAGACTTCCGGCTCGATGACGGCATCGACATCCCCATCGAGGAGCGAAGCCCAGACGAGGTGAGATGGGTGCCGGGGCTGACCCGCGACGGCGACATTTCCGAAGTGCTGATCTGCCCCGAAGGCACGCCTGCCGCCAATCACGCCTTCGACGTCACGCCAGCGCGGCTGGTGACGGGGCTGATCACGGAGAAGGGCGTCGTCGAGGCCGACAAGTCCGCCATCGCCAGGCTCTTCCCGGAACGGGTCGCCGCCGAATGAGCGACGACGACCCCCGCGCCGCGATACTGGCGGCTTGCCGCGCCATGAACGCGAGCGGGCTGAACCAGGGCACGTCGGGCAACGTCTCGGTGCGCGACGGCGCGGGAATGATCATTACCCCCTCGGGCGTACCCTACGATGAGACGACGCCCGAGATGATCGTCCCGGTCGATGCCGAAGGACGGCCCTCGGGACCACTCAAGCCTTCCTCCGAATGGCGGATGCATCTCGAAATCTACCGCGCACATCCCGAGGCGGGAGCGGTGGTTCACGTCCATTCGCCCTATGCCACTGCGCTCTCCTGTCACCGCCGGGGGATCGGGGCATTCCACTACATGGTCGCAGTCGCGGGCGGCACCGATATCCGCTGTGCGGACTACGCGACCTTCGGGACGCAGGCCCTGTCCGAGGCGATGCTCGCGGCGCTTGAGGGGCGCCGTGCCTGCCTTCTGGCAAACCACGGTCAGATCGCTTTCGGTCCAACGCTCGACAAGGCATTGTGGCTTGCGGGTGAGGTCGAGACGCTGGCCCGGCAGTACATCCTGGCCGCCGCGCTCGGTGAGCCCGCCAAGCTCGACGAAGCCCAGATGGCCGAGGTCTTGGATGCCTTCGTCGAGTACGGGCGCCAGCCTGACCGCGAGTCAGGGACGGCGTGAGCGATCTCGCCGCTTCCCTGCCGGGCGCCGCGGCGCGCGCGGCCTATCTTTACCACGTCGAAGATCTCAGTCAGGCGGAGGTTGCGGCGAAACTCGGCGTCTCGCGAGCCACCGTCCACAATCTGCTGCGCGAGGCGCGCGAGACCGGTCTGGTGCGGGTCACGCTTGATCCGGATCTCCTGTCCCGCGCCGAGGCCGCCCAGAATCTTACCGCGCGATACGACCTTCAAAGCGCAGTCGTATTCCCGGGCGACAATGAAGAGGCCGCCCTCAAGGCCGCAGCCGGAATGCTGGAGGGGCTCGTGCCGCATGGTGCCCGCCTCGGGGTCGCCTGGGGCGAGACCGTCTATCGGCTCGCCCAACATCTGCCGCCAGCCAGGAGGGGTGACCTGACCGTCGTGCAGGTCGTGGGGTCCATGGCCTCGCCGCACGGCTTCAACGCCGAGGACTGTTCCAGCCTGATCGCGCAGCGGTTCGGCACGACCTGTGTCAACTTGCACGCCCCCGCGGTGCTCTCGAACCCTGCCCTTGTCGCCGCGCTGGAAGCGGAGCCCATCATCGCACGTCAGCTCGACGCGCTTCGAGGGTGTGATGCGGTCCTCTTCGCGGTGGGCCTCGCGGACAAGGACAGCCACATCGTGCAGGCTGGCGTGGTCGATCCGGCGACGCTGGACGACTACGCGGCGCGCGGCGCCGTCGGTGTCGTGGCGGGCCGGTTCATCGATGCGGAGGGCCGGGAAATGCGGGGTTCGATGGATGGACGCCTGATCGGGATCGACCTTGCCGCGCTGCGCGCCGTCCCGCTCCGCATCGGCGTGGCCTTCGGTGCGCGACGTGCGGGTTCGTTGCAGGCGGCGTTGCGCAATGGCCTGGTCACGCATCTCCTCACCGATTCCGGAGCGGCAGGTCCTCTCCTCTCACGGTTCAGCGGCGCTGCGGCTGAATGACCATTGCAGCCGATCGTCCCGGAATGATCCGCGTGGATTGAATGCTGCCTCGCAAGGCGAGCGTTCGGGCACGCCCGCGCCGTCTCGGTGAACGGTTTCGGTGTCGGCTCCGGCCGCGTCACCAGAGGACATCCGGCTGAAATGCTGCAATCGCGTCCCACATTTGCAGGTCGGATCAAACGCATGCGAGCCATCACGACCGAGGGAGCCCGTGCGGTCGCTCTTGTTCGCGGGGTTCGGTAGTCCGTCCCCACCGTGGCCGTGGGCCGAGTCTCCTGCAGAGCTACGTGCGCAGGCGAAGGATGGCGTGCGCGTCCAGCGTGACGCGACCATCGAGCGGCTCCGCCGCGTCCAGGAAGGCCGGGTCGCTCCGGGCCGCCTCAAGCGATCCCGCGTCCAGGATCGCACCCGCCGCACCGTTCGGCAGCGCCACCTCAATCGGTTCGGGCCGACGGTTCGCGAGCCAGATCTCTGTTCCCCCTTCTTCGCGTGCGGCAAGTCCCGCGACCGGCCCGCTGGCCGGCAGGCCAAGATCGAGGAGCGTCGCGCCTTCGAGCCGTGCCAAGCCGCGCAAGACGTGAAAGACGGGAAAGAGTTGACCTGCTTCCCAGCCCGGTTGCGGGAAGTTGGCCGGAGCAGCGACCGCGCCGAAGGGTCCCGTACAGCCGCCCAGGGCGACGGCGCTTGCCCCTCCCGCTGCGAAGTCAGACGCATAGCCCAACGTCCAGGCGGCACCGAAGAGGCCGCGCTGGCGCGGATCATTCCAATTCATCGCCTGGCGAATGTTTTCGGGGTTGGCCTTTGCTGCCTCGCCATAGGGGTTGTCGCGCACGCCGATTGCGGACGGACCGACCGCCCACGGCGTCCCGCCCGCGATATCGCGGACGGAGGCGATGATTGCGCCGTGGGCTTCGCGGGTCTCCATGACCGAGCGGTCATCGCCCGCATGGACCATCGGCGAGGTCGTGAAGCTGACGAGGTCGAGCTTGCCATCTGGCGGATGCTTGCGGTTGAGCTCTGTGAAGTAGGAGAACATGCCCCCGCCGATCCGCGCCTTGGGGAAGGCGGCGCGGGCCGCGTCGTAGAGACCTGCGGCGTCTGGCGCGTCCGGCCAGACCGAGCCGGGCAGGGTGCATTTCAGGTCCGGGGCGGGCGATAGGAGGACGGTGCCGAAGGGCGCCCCCAGATCGGCGGCGAGATGACCCAGTGCGGCGACCTCCGCGCCGGCTGCGTCGTCGTTCGCCTCGGCAATCACGGCCTCCAACCATGGCGAAGCGCCGATGGCGCGGGCGATCCCGAGCATCGCCTCCAGCGTGGCGCGATCGTGGCCCGCGCGGGGATCATGGTGCAGCATCAGATAGGCCGGCCCGAGGGCGCGGAGGGCATCGGTTTGGGCGAGCGCGGTGTCCGCGTCCTCTGGGCGCAGGCCGAGGCCCAGAGGCGGCATCGGTCCAATCTCGGAGCCTGTCGCGATCTTGACGGCGCCACTCGCCGTCGTCGCAGCGCCTTGGCCCGAGACGGTCACGGTGACCGTCTGGTCGATCGTCTCGCCCGGCTCGATCCGGTATGGCCAGGGCAGGGCGAGGGGGCGGACATAGGTCTTGTAGGAGGCGTCGGTCCAGTTGCGCTGATCCTCCATCTCGTAGGTGTCACCTTCCATCAGCGTGCGGACCGTCAGGCCCCCCGGCGTGGTGTGGGTCAGAGCGCGAAGGTCCATCATCGGCTGGACCGGGTCGATGATGACGGGAAAGCGGCCCTCGACGGTGTCGCCGCCCGTATGCTCGATGGTGACGGGTTCGCCCGCGATGCCGTTGATCGGATGCAAGATGACAAAGCCGGTTCGGTTTGTCAGGAAGCCGGACGGGCTCTCGCCCCTTCCTTGAAAAGTCAGGGTTCCGTCGGGCCGGCCCTCGATCCGGGCATCGTAGGCGAAGCTGTCCTCGCCCTCGCGCGCCACGGCGGAATAGGTCACGCGGAAACCTGCCTCGTCCTCCTCGACTGACATATCCGAAATCTCGGGCGCGTAGGTGCCCCAATCCTTGTCGCGCACGATGAAGGAGACGGCGCGAAGCACCTCCTCCCCGTTCCAGCGGATGTAGCGCAGATTGCCGGCCTCCAGTTCGGCGGTCAGGTGGCCCGCCCGCAGGATGCGGGGGGCGGGGACGTCTTCCTCGGTTCCGAAGAGGGCGAGCGCGCGGGTCAGGGTCATGGGACTGGTCCTCAGGCGCGGGTCGAGCGCCAGTTGATGAGCCGCTCGGCGAGCAGCGCGATGATGATGATCGAGCCGATGGCAGTGCCCTGCCAGAAGGGCGACACACCCATCAGATTCAGCCCGTTGCGGATCATCACCATGATGAGCACGCCAAGCAGCGTTCCGATCAGAGAGCCGCGCCCGCCATAGAGGCTGGCCCCGCCGATCACGACGGCGGCGATGGCATCAAGCTCCAGGCCGTTGCCAGCCATCGGATCGGCGGACATGACCTGTGCGAGTGAAAACGTGACCGCCACCGCCGAGAGCGCGCCGGCCACGACGTAGGGCATGATCGAATAGAACATGGTCGACAGCCCCGCCGCACGCGCTGCCTCGAAGTTGGAGCCGATGGCGTAAATCGTGCGTCCGCCCTTGGTGTAGGTCAGGTAGGCCCAGGCAAGAATGTAGAGAGCCACGAGGAACAACACGTTCGCGGGAATGCCAAGGAAACTCGAGTAGACGATAGCGTCGAGGTCCGGCGGCAGCCCCGAGATCGAGCGCTGGCCCGAGAATATGAAGGACAGCGACCGCCCGATCGCCATGACGCCCAGCGTCACGACAAAAGGCGCTAGCCCGAACACTGCGACGAGCACCCCGGAGAAGAGCCCTATTGCTGCCCCCGCCAAGACGGTCAGCGGGATGGCAACCGGGATCGGCAAGCTCTGCAGCATGAGGGCGAGCAGGATGCCGGTCAGGCCGAAGACCGCGCCCACGGAGAGGTCGATGCCACCGGTCAGGATGACGAAGGTCATTCCGACCGCGACGATGCCGATCACGACCGATTGGTCGAGGATGTTGAAGATGTTGCGCTCGGTCAGGAAGAACGGGGAGGACAGCGACAGGACCACGGCCAGGAGTAGAGCAAGGCCAAGCATTCGGATTTCCAGCGAGCCCAGGATGGCGGTCAAGCGGCGCGGCGGGCGGGGTGCGTCGTCCTGCGCGGGGGCGGCGGCGTCGCTCATTCGGTCTCCTCCGGTCGGGTCAGGCTATGGACGCGCGCGGCCACGTCGGCCACGGGCGGCGGGTCCACGTCGCCGGGCAGGGTAAGGCCGATCCAGCCGAGGTCGTGGCCCCGGCGGTCGGTCATCTGGGTCAGGAGCGTCTGACGGGCGCCGTCGGCCTCGGGCGTGAAGGTCTCGGCGCGCACGGCCAGCGCCGCCGGGATTAGCGTCTCGTCGGCCCGTGCAGCCTCCCCGGGGGCGAGTTCCGTGCCGGGGCGCCCGCCCGCCGTGGCGAGGCAGATCAGCTCCTCGCCGTCGATCAGCGTCCAGAAGGCCGTTCCCCCGTGGCGTTGTACGAGGTCCTGAAGCAGCGCCTGATTGCGCGCCGTAGATGTGCGCGGAGCGGCGAGCAGGGTCAGTTTCTCTTCGGTCAAACGGCTTGCGGGAAGGTCCGCGATGGTCAGCCCGTCGGAGACGACGACCACGCGCTCGGCAAGGCCCAGAAGCTCCTCGAAGTCCGAAGAGATGACAATCACGGCAAGCCCCGCATCGGCCGCGTCCTGGAGGAGGCGGTAGATCGAGGAGCGCGTGCCGATATCGACTCCCTTGGTGGGCTCGTCGAGGATCAGGATGTCCGGCTCGGTTAGCAGCCAGCGGGCGATGATGATCTTCTGCTGCATCCCGCCCGAATAGTTGAGCAGGCTCGTGTCGAGCCGATCGGCGGGCAATCCCAGGTCGGCGATCAACGCGGCCATACGGTCGGCCCGACGATTGTAGCCGCGCCAGAAGCCGCGATGCTGGCCCATCAGCGCAATCAACATGTTCTCGCGGACCGACAGGTCGGGAACGATGTTCTGCGCGCGTCGATCCTCGGCGACGAATCCCATTCCGGCGCGTACGGCGTCGACCGGCTTGCGCAGCTTCGCGGGCTTGCCGCGCACGAGGATCTCACCGGCTTGGCGCGGGCGCAGGCCCCAGATCGCTTCGACCGCCTCGGAGCGGCCCGCGCCGACGAGGCCGCCGAGCCCGAGTATCTCGCCGCGCCGCACCGAGAAGCTGACGTCGCGCACATGGGGCAGGGCGCGCAGGCTCCGCACTTCAAGCACTGTCTCGCCCGCCTCGCGGGGGCGGCGCGCGGAGTAGATCGCGCCGATGTCCCGGCCAACCATATGCTCGATGATATCGCCTTGGGTGAGGCTGGATGTGGCGACGTCCTCGGCCACGCTTACGCCCTCGCGGATGATCGTAACCCGGTCCGTGATGGCGAAGACTTCCTCCAATCGGTGCGAAACGAAGGCAAGAGCCCGCCCCCCGTCGCGGAGCCGGGCCATTACGTCGAAGAGACGGTCGACCTCAGTCGCGGACAGCGACGCGGTCGGCTCGTCGAAGATGATCAGCCGCGCGTCAAGCGAGAGAGCCTTGGCGATCTCGACCAATTGCCGCTGTGCGGCGGACAGGGTGCGAACCTCCTTGTGCAGTGGGAGAATATGCTCGTGGCCCAGCCCGGCGAGGATCTCCCCCGCCCGCGCACGCATGGCCGAGTAGCTGAGCCGTCCCGGGGTGGCGAGCGAGGGCAGGAAGATGTTCTCCAGCACCGAGAGATCGGGAGCGAGCGAGGTTTCCTGGGCGACCAGCGCAATGCCCCGCCCAAGCGCGTCGCGCGTGGAGGCAAGGCGCAGAGCTTCGCCGTCGAACGCGATCTCGCCGCCCGAGGGTTGGATGTGGCCAGAGACGATACGAGAGAGAGTGGATTTGCCAGCGCCATTGGCGCCGAGCAGGCCGACCACCTCCCCTGGGCGTAGAATTAGGGACGCATCGCGAAGGGCCTGGGTTTTGCCGAAGCTTTTGGAGACGCCGGAGGCCATCAAGAGCGGCGTCGCCCGGGCGGCTTGACCCTGCGGTGAGGAGATCGCGTCTTTGGTGTCGAGCATGGACGGCTGGCTTCCGGGGCAGGCGGTTTGGCGGGGCCGGGGCGGTCGAGGCCGCCCCGGCCCATCTTAACGGTGCCGCGCGCTGCCGCGCTACTCAAGCTCGTTGGCGAAGACGGTCTCGCGGATCGTGTCGAGCTGCTCGTCGATGTTCTCGGAGGTCACGATCAGGATCGGCACGGTGATCTCTTTCTCGGGCGTGCCGCCCGACAGATGCTCGACCATCGCTTCGGCCGAGCGCTGACCCATCAGGTAGGGCTGCTGCATCCCTGACACGACCAATTCGCCCGACTGCAGCAGCGGCACGAATTCAGGGATGCCGTCGAAGGCTCCCACGAGGATTTCGCCATCCATTCGGGCCGCCTTAATCGCGCGCAGGGCGCCCAATGTGGGCCCGTCGGTCTGCACGAACATGCCTGTCATCTGCGGGTTCGCGGTGATCATGTCTTGCGTGAAGCGAAAGGTCTCGTCGGCCGTGTAGGCCTGCATTTGCTGCAGCCCGGCGTCCCCGGTGATGCCTGCCTCGGTCACGGCATCCTTGAAGCCTTGGGTCCGTGCCTGCCCATTGAGGCGCGCCTGACTGATGCCGACGATCCCGATGGAGCCGCCCTCCTTCCCCTCTGCCTGCATCGCCTCGGCCAAGGCTTGGCCCACGCCGTTGGCCCCCTCGTAGTTGTTTGAGCCGATCACCGAGACGAACTCGCCCGAGTCGGTGCCGATATCCGCGATCACGACCGGGATGCCTGCTTGCTGGGCGAGGTCGAGCACCGCAGGCGCGGTGGACGAGTCGGTGGGCGACAGGATGATGCCGGCCACGCCGCGCGCGATAGCATCCTGCGCGTTCTGCAGCTGCGTCTGCGGGTCGTTGGTGCTGTCGAGCGCAGAGAAGCCGTAGCCGTTCTCCTCGGCGACGTTGCGGACGCCTTCAGAGACGTAGCGCCAGAAGGCAAGGTCGAGGCCGGGGGTCATGTAGACGAGCTCCCCGTTCTCCTGTGCTAGCGTGGCGGACGCCGACAGCCCGAGCGCGAGGGCAGCCGTGGCGGCAAGTCCCGAGAATGTCCTGCGGTTGATCATGGTTGGTCTCCTCCGGTTGTCGGATGCCCGTCGGTCTTCATCAGTCGGCGGGTCGTTTCGTAGATACGGCGCTCATGCACGCCGAAGGCCTCCGCCGCTGCTGCGCCGTCGCGTGCCTCCAGAGCGGCAAGGATGGCCTCGTGATCGGCGATACTGCGTCCAATGGCGCCAGGGCGCGACACGGCGCGCCGCCGATGGTTCAGCAGGTAGGCGTAAAGCGTAACCGCGAGGTCCGAGAGCACTTGGTTCCCCGCCGAGCGGTAGATGACGGCGTGGAACTCGCGGTCGAGGATCAGGTAACGCACGGGGTCGTCCTTGGCGCGGCGCTGTTCCTCTATCAGGTCGGCGAGGCGGGCCAGGGTCCTCGCCTCCGGGGCGTGAGCGGCCAGCCGGGCGAGATGGCCCTCGACCAGCAGGCGCCCTTCGTGGACATCGTCCAGGTCGTACTCCGCCATCCCGGGCAGGACCTTGCGCAGGCCGAGTTCGCCCACCTCGGCCGAGGCCACGGTCGTCCGCGCGCCCTGCGCGACCGAAAGGATGCCGCGGGTCGACAGGATCAGCAGCGCGCCACGGATGGTCTCTCGGCTCACGCCCATTGCGCTGGAGAGCTCGCGCTCCGAAGGCAACGGGTCGCCGACCGACAGCGCGCCGGAGCCGATCATCGTCGCCAGCCGCTCCGCGATTATGTCCTTCATCGAGCGACGGGCGGCGGCCCGCAGGCTCTCCTTCAGGTCCGTCTGATCCAGAATCGCCGTTGTCCGCGCCATTTGTCCTCCCGCGATCCGCCCGCGCCGCGTTCGGTTCCTGTGCCTGTCCGGTGATCCCGGACCTGCGCGAAAGGAACCCAATCTACGTCGCTGGGTGATCGTCGGCATGCGCACGCCGACGACCGGGGCAGGATGTCCCTGCCGGTTTGTCATTCCTGTTCCAGACCTTCGGGCGCGTTGGGCAAGGTCTTCATCCATGCACCCAGAACGTCGGCGTAGTAGCCGGCGTTGTAAGTCGTCCCATGGCCGCGCGTCTCCGCGTCCTCGGGCACGATGTAGAGCTCCGCATCCGGGATCAGAGCCATGTTCTGCTCCAGCATCGGGAGTTCGACCGGATTGCGCTCGTCGTCCTGGCTCAGGATCACGAGCACTCGCGCCTCGATCTCGCCGAGCTTCGGCGTCGGATCGAAGTTTCGCGAGGCATTCCACATGTACATGACATCGTTGGCGTCGCCGACCGTGGTTTTTGCTTTGCGGTCGTCGACGAAGGCATCGGCCTGCTCGCGGGTAGCGCCGATCTCCTGCAGCCGCAGGTTACCGTTCGAAGTGGCGATGCCGAACCAGGCCGACATGTATTGCAGCATCGGCGGCTGCTCGTCGTAGTCGCCGCCATTCCACGCGGGGTCGTCGCGCACCGCGTCGATCACCATCCGCCGCATCATCCAGTTCCGGCCTGCCATCGGGCCGGGCAGCGAGGCTATGGGCACGCCGCCGTCCATGAAGTCCGGATATTCCGTAAGCCAAGTCCACGTCAGCATCCCGCCCATCGAAAAACCGATCTTCAGGTGCAGCCGGTCAATGCCGAGATGATCTTCAAGTAGCATCTTCTGTGCGTTGACCATGTCCATCAGCGTCTGCTCTGGAAAGTCGGTGCGGAGTCCGTCCGAAGGCTTGGACGACTGTCCCGCCCCGATCGCGTCGACGAGGATTAGGAAGTATTTCTCGGCGTCGAGCGGCTGTCCGGTGCCGTAGAGGTTGCCCGCGAAGGGGTCTCCCAGCATCCCCTCCGCCTGTCCGGTCGTGCCGTGGGTGATGAGCACGGGCGGGTTTTCCGGGTTGCCGATGGTCAGGTAGCTGACTGTCATCTCCGGCAGGACGCTCCCGTTCTCGAAGGCAAAGTTCTCGATCACGTAGAAATCGCGCTCCGGCTCGGGGAAGGCCCGCTCCTGCGCGAAAGCCGTTCCGGCGGCGGCGAAGGCCACAACTGAGATGGCGGCCGCGAGGGCCGGTTGTCGGATCGTTCGCATGATATCCTCCCTACGCGACCGGCATGCTGGTACGGCCACAAGACCAGTTGTGACCACGCCGCCCCGACCTGTCAACGTGCAGTTGCAGCTCTTCGGGCAAAGGCGCCTTCCGGGACTGTCCATGGGCACTGCCGAGGGCCGGATCTGTGAGGGAAGGTGGAGATATGCATCTGTGCGGTCGAGACGGCTTTACCGGCTCTTCGGATATTGGGGTGATGGTCACGGGCCTGTACTGGAGGAGCCCCCTGTGCAGGAAATCAGAGTGCTCAAGACTGTACATAAAGCGGGGTTCGGGCCGCCATCGTTGCATTCAGATTCCGCGCGGTTCACCTCGCCGGTGCAGCGGATCAGTCTCGCACAGTGCTCGACTGGTTGCGTGCCAACGGGGCGCATCGTCCATCGGTGCCACGTCTTCGTCGGCAACCCCTTGCTGCGCGTTCCGCCTGCAAGACCGCCCACTCGACGTGACAGCCGCCCCCGGCGTCGCGCGTTGGCTTGAAGCGTTCCCACGTTTCCGGAGGCGTCGTTTCCTCCCGGCCTACCGGAGATCCGGCGGTGTCTGATGCGGCTTGGTAGTTGCTGCCTGGCTGTTCTTTGCGACCGCATCGGCCACGGGTACGGTTTCTAGCCACACGGCCTTACGTCCCGAGGTCCGGGCAAGGATGGCTAACCTTCTTGTCCTGTGCCGAGATGTGCCGCCGAGGGTCGGCTGGCGGCGAAGGCTGCGTCTCTTTGAGCGGATCATCGCGGAGCCGGCGCTCGATGCGCTCGACGGCGCCTTTTTGTCAGGCATTTGCTGGGCGGAAAGATATGCCCGCGCAAGACCAAGTGGCGCAGTTCAAGCGTCTCCCAAAGCCTCCCACGTTTCACGAAACACTTGGCGCGGTACCCGATGAAGGCCTTACCCGGGTCCCGTGGCGCATTGAGACCGCCATCGGCTATCCGATTCCGTCAGGCCTGTTCGAGGTGGTAGATGTTCCGGCCCGGTGCCACGGCCCACGCGCGCCTATCGGCATCGGATCCAAGCGGATTAGGATACTCGATCAGATCGGGAGTGCTCGTCTCCCTCGTTCCCCGGATCTCGGAAACCACCATCTGACCTTCGAGCGGATTGGGGGATCCGGCGGGGGCAGAGGGGCCGCGCCCTCTTCGACGATCACACCCACAAGACGTCGGAACTAGCCCGTGCTAGGCTCAGAGCCGCGTTTTCGCTGAGGGAAGGCGAGGCCAACGCGCCATTGCTCCTGACGCTCTCAATGAGCCAAGCCAGGTCGTGGAGCGGCCCGCGCCGACGGAGCGGATCATCGTGCGACGCCGGTCCAGGGTGCGGTTAGCGAGTACGTGCGGGATGTGACATCCCGCCAAGCTATGCCGCAGAGCTCCCAACGTGAATTACTGGCAGGCTTCGCGCAGCAAGGCTTCAGGCAAGGCAAACGCTCTACGGCATCGGCCAATCGCGTGGGGTCACGCTGTCCGACCTGCACGTCCCACCGGGGCGGAGCGCCCCACCTATCAGGAACGGGGCGGGTCCGGGCAATCTGCGGATCGGCGGCAGCGCCTTCGCGGCGGCGGATCCGAGCGTTCAGATCCGGGGTTTGATCCCCATAAAAGGAATCGTTGCGATGCCGGTGAGGCTGCACGCAGAACAAAGCGGAGCCGCGGCCGGAACAACGCGATCAGCGTGTCGAATGTGCTGGAGAAGATACTGACGCTCCACTTCGCGAACGGCTTCAAGGCCCAAATTGGGAGCGAGGCGAACCAGCAACGAGCGCTTCGGCATGGATACTGCGATGTCGACGTTCTCCTAACGAGCGAGATTGACGTGTTTCTGACGGCCGTAAGTCGCAGGGCCATTCCGGCCGATAAAGGTGCAGACATCTTCATCGCGATCCATTTCAATGGCTGAAAACACGTGAGCACACTTGGGGCGGAGAACCGGGTCCGCAGCACGCAGGAGAGCGCGCAATCCAAACATGGTGATGACCTGCGCCTGCTGCAGCGGTCCATACCCAAGCCCTTAGCGTCATACAGGCCATCCAAGCGAACTCGCATTGGACGCGCGGGACCAAGCAGACCAAGATCGACCGGCCGAACTGCATGGGCGTCCTTTGCGACCCTGGCCGAGGCTTGAGCGGCGACATGCGTCGGTCCATTCTACCGGAAGCGGAGTTCATTCCTACCCGGATGTCGAGCGCCTCTTCATCAGCGGCGCCGATGCCGACCGATGTACGGAGACGTACATCGCGGCCGGCTCCTACAAGCGTGCCTTGTACCACTTGCCTCGTCGTCGCGGATCTCTGTGCATATGTGAAGATGCCTGCAAAGGGCATCGAGCGGTGCCTCCGGTCGCGGGAAGATGGCTGGCTCAGGAGCCCACATGGTCCACGGTGGGTGAATTCGCGTTCAATAGACAGCGAATTAAGCGGTGATGCTCCTCAGGCCGGGCAAGGTACGGAACCATGTCGCGGAGATCACCGGCCGTGGCGCCGCGGCACGGGCCGGCATCTTGGAAGCCAAACGCCTCCAACTGTCCGAGCAGGTTCGTCACCTTCGACGCGTCGAGCACAGCGCATGTGTTTGCGGCAGGCTTGTGCGATCCGCGACGATTTCGGGCTGGCCGAACAGCGCCGCGCGTGCGGCGGCCTCGAAAATGAGCAGAGCACTCGACATCTAGCTGGTCGCCCAGTTGTCTGATGCCGTCTCTGTCGTGCGACCCTGCTTTGGCGCCGTCTCACGGGTTCTGTGCGAACGCGCCCATTCGGATACGGGACTTCGGGCTACAGATGTCTTTATCGTCTATGCGGAGACACCATGCGGTTTCTCGATCACGTGTACAGTCGAGGCGGATCAGCCATACCTCTGCCGGTGGTCATCCCCGCAACGCGCGCCTATGTGCAGCGAGGCAGCGCGGACCTTTGAAGTCTGACACATGATACACATCGCGGCCCACTATCTTTCGCGCGGACCAAAGCAACGACACATGACGCAGGTCGACGACCACGCACGCCTCTCCGTTGCTCCCATGATGGATGGTGGCGATTCGTGTTATTTCTCAGAAGGTTGCGAGATGTCGTGTGCAGCTGATGCTCATGTTCCGATCGCGCGATTTCGCGCTGCATGCGGTTGTTTTCGGTGGCTCGGACGCCTGAACCTTGGAACACGCCGACCCGGCTGACGCATCAGGGCGCAAATCCTCTAAATTGGGGCGCCGTCGCGGGTCCTTCAGGCATCGAAACGGGCGTTCGGGCGATGTCGTTTATCCGGCAGACCTAACTGCTTCGCGCAGCTCAGCGTGAAGGATCCAGTTTCCAGGGTCCTCATCGTTTCTTTGCCGGCCTCGGTACCCGAGAAACATCGTTCCGTCGTGGTCGCTGGCAGCAGCGTCAGGGGTTGCTTCGAGCGAAAGGTAGCTGGCAATCAACAGTCCGGCCGACGCGAGCGCGCGATTGGCCGAAGCGTTCGATTTGTAACCGGCCGCGCTCGCGACACGCGGCTCGGACAAGCCTTCATCGTCGGCCAGGGCCAGGGCGGTCAGCATGGCGCGTTGCGGGCGCGAAAGGGCAACCTGCACAATTGCTTCTACGAATTCCTCGGTGCTCGGAACGGCAAGACCCGTTTCCGGATCGGCCCGACGATCGTCGGTTCTTCGAATTTCCCGCGCATCTATGGCCTCGTGCAAGGCGGCAACGGCGGCCTCTTCCGTCGAACCTTTGGCTTCGGCGATCATCCCGCGCGCGTTCGTCGGCGGTTTCGGAAAGGCCCTGGCCACGTATTCCCCGGAAAGGCGCCCGGACTTGATCTGGTATCGGCCGTGTTCGCCCAGCTGAATCGCGGACTTTGTATCTGACGAGCGCTCGGAAACCTTCTTTTTCTTCTTGTCCTTGAAAAGTTCGCGGCCGGTCGCCGTACGGACTTCCGTGTTGAAACGCGTCATGGTGATGTTCTCCTAAGACGGTGACCGGCAGGAGCTGCGTGTCCCACGGCCACCTCAATTGCCTCGATCATGCCGCTCGCGCGCACGGGTCAGTTCCACAGTCGCTTAAGCAAACCACGGTTTCGCAAGCCGGCCGGATCATTAACAGACGCACGACTGGTGTCGCATGGCTCGGAGCGAGCACCATCGCGCAGGCAGCCATTGGATTGATTGTCATGGGCCAGTAGGCAGCCTTGCGAAGTACGCAAAACGACGCAAGCTACGCCCTCATTTCAAAGCCGCCGCGTGCGGACCGCCGAAGGGGGGGCCGGGGTGCACGAGACCGGCTTCGTACACGTGGCAGAATACGCGTGCAGGTCGCATTTCCGGTGCTGATACGGTGTTCGATCACGGTGCCAGGGCACTCCGCTCGGAGTGCCCTGTCGTTGTGTTCAGGCGAGCGCGAGATTGGTCGCGCTTTCGCGGCCATCGCGGCCCGTCTCGACCTCGAACGTCACCTTCTGAGCGTCCGAAAGGCCGGTCAGGCCGGCGCGTTCGACGGCGGAGATATGGACGAAAACGTCCTTACCGCCTGTATCCGTCTCGATGAAGCCGAAGCCTTTTTGGGTATTGAAAAACTTCACGGTGCCGTTGGCCATGTCCGTGGTCTCCTGTTCAGGTGCTGCCCACAGGATGCGGCAGCCCGGCAAAGTCAGACTTAGAGATCGACTGAAGCCGGATGAACGGAAGCAGAAGGTCGCAGAGAAAAACGCTCGCCCGGCTGACATGCGCCTTGCCGAAGCGACTTACAAGGGTTGTCTTGCGATGTCGCGAAATTGCTTAACAGGTGATGACCGCTAATGGGGCGGCATTGAAAAGCCATCGTCGGCTTCCTATATATAATTGGCGTTATCGCTCTGCCGCGTGAGCAGGCGGGTTCACTTCCGCCCCCGGCCATGACGCTCCGTTTTCCCACATCACGAAGGGGGGACGCCGTCCAAGGCGGCTCCGGGCACAATGCGGTGCCGGAGTGTCCGCCCTAGGTGCACCCCGACCAACCGCGCGTTTGCGTTCGGCGGTGACGCCGGACGCAAAGTTCGGCCAAGGAATGACATGACTTTCAATGAACTCGGGCTCAATGCTCGCATGGTCTCGCGGCTCGACGCCCTGGGACTGACTCGACCGACCCCTATCCAAGAACAGGCGATCCCACAGGCGCTGCAAGGCCGCGACATTCTGGGCATCGCCCAGACCGGGACCGGCAAGACTGCCGCTTTCGGCATCCCGTTGGTCGTGGCGCTTTCCAAAGCTCAGGAAAAGGCCGCGCCGAAATC
Source organism: Jannaschia aquimarina (assembly GCF_000877395.1). Taxonomy (GTDB): domain Bacteria; phylum Pseudomonadota; class Alphaproteobacteria; order Rhodobacterales; family Rhodobacteraceae; genus Jannaschia; species Jannaschia aquimarina. Next base: position 31,493 of record NZ_JYFE01000047.1, read on the forward strand.
GGCGCGCGGGCTCATCCTTGCGCCGACGCGTGAACTGACCAAGCAGATCGTTCACAGCCTTCAGGGGCTGACGGCCGATCTCCGCATCACGCTCGTCGTGGGCGGAAAGTCGATCAACGCGCCGGCCGCGAAGCTCGCTCGTGGTACCGACATCCTCGTCGCCACGCCGGGCCGGCTGATCGACCTGATGGATCGCCGCGCCGTCGATCTCAGCAAGACAAGGTTTCTGGTCCTCGACGAGGCGGACCAGATGCTCGACATCGGCTTCGTCCACGCATTGCGCCGCATCGCGCCGATGTTGGGCAAGAACCGCCAAACCATGATGTTCTCGGCCACGATGCCGAAGGCAATTGCGGAGTTGTCCGGGCACTACCTCGACAAGCCGATCCGCGTTGAGGTGTCGCCGCCGGGCAAGGTTGCCGACAAGGTTTCCCATAGCGTGCATTTCGTTGCCAAGGACCAGAAGCAGGGTCTTTTGATCGAACTGCTGGACGGGCACCGTGACGACCGCGCGCTGGTCTTCTCGCGCACGAAGCATGGCGCCGAGCGGCTCATGAAGCACCTCGACCGGGCCGGTTTCGCGGCCACCTCGATCCACGGCAACAAGAGCCAGGGGCAACGTGACCGGGCCATCGCTGCTTTCAGGGAAGGATCGGTGCGTGTCCTTGTCGCGACGGATGTCGCGGCGCGCGGGATCGACATCCCTGATGTCGGCCATGTCTACAACTACGATCTACCGAATGTGCCGGAGAATTACGTGCACCGGATCGGGCGGACCGCCCGTGCCGGCCGCGACGGACGCGCGGTCGCGTTCTGCGCCGCCGACGAAGTGGCGGAACTCAAGGCCGTCGAGAAGGTGCTTGGCATGCGCGTCCAAATCGCCGGAGGCCGCGCTTGGGAAGGGTTCGGAGACGCTCCGAAAGCGAAGAAAGGGCGGCAGTCACGACGGCGGTCGTCTTCGCGACGTCCGGAGCGGATGGCCGCCTGACATCAAACAGCAGACGGCTTCGAGCCTGACGCGGAAGACAGCGCTGGTCCGGCAGCTGACTGCGACCCGGACAAGCTTTCACAGCGAGGCCGCGCTTTCTCCGCAGGAGGATACTTCAATGAATACTCCCGAATGGCTCAAACCCGGCATCTATGATGTCGTGATCGGTGCCGCGGTCGTCGGTATTGGCGGCTTCACGTGGGGCGGCTGGGTGACGGGTGGGACAGCGCATGACAGGGCGATAGCCATGTCCCGCACGGACGTCGTCGCAGCCATGGCGCCGGTGTGCCTCGACATGGCGCAGGCCGATCCGAACCGCATGGCGAAGCTTGCGGTCATCCGCGATACCCAGACCTACCAGCGCCGAAATGCGCTCATGGAAGCCGGCTGGGCGACTGTGCCCGGCGCCGAGGCGCCAGACCATGACATTGCCCAGGCCTGCCTGGCCTCTCTTGACGTCGATGCGTCGCCGGAGCGCCCGGAAGCTGCGGCGGACGAGGGATGAGCGGTTTCATCGCCACTGTCAGATCACGGATCCCGACGCCGGGCCTCGGCAGGGCAGTGATCGTTGCGGCCAGCATGATCGCCTACCTGGCATTTCCGGTCCTCGCGCAAGACGGCACCGGACCGATGCCCGAGAATGCGGAGGCACGAAATTATGGCGGCGGTTGGAACTGCGCGCTCGGGTACCGAGTGAACAGTGAGGAGTGTGTCGCCATCGACATCCCGGAGAATGCCTATGCAACCGGCCGGTCCTACGGTTCGGGCTGGGCGTGTCGTCGCGGGTACGAAGACGCGGGAGGAACGTCCTGCGCAGCGATCCCGGTACCCGACAATGCGTTCCTGCGATCCTCCGGCTTTGACTGGCAGTGCGATCGCGGCTACCGGCAGGATCGCGAGACCTGCCTTCCCATCGTGCTGCCAGACAACGCCTATCTATCCGACGATACCTCAGGCTCCGGATGGACCTGCGAGCGCGGTTTCACCGCCAGCTCCAGCACCTGCGTTCCGATTGCCGTTCCCGAGAACGGGTATCTCACCAATGCGGACTACGGTGACGAATGGGCTTGCGAACGAGGCTTCTTTGAAATCGATGGCCGTTGCGATCCCATCGCGCTTCCGGCGAACGCCTTTCTGGACACGGCGTCCTACGGGCCGGGATGGCGCTGTGAGCGGGGATTTAAGACCGTCGACACCACCTGTATCGAGATCGACCTTCCGGCAAACGCGCATCTCGATCGAACGGGAAACACATGGCGTTGCGATCGCGGCTTTCAACTCGCGGATGGGGAGTGCGTTCTTGGACGATAGTGCGCCACGATCGGACCACGGCGACTCGCCCGGCATCCGGATGCGGATAGGCTGTCGCCTTCGTTACCGGCTGACCCAGCCGACGCCGCTCATGGCAATACTGAACGTGCACTATTCGCGCTTCGGCGATCTCGAGCGTGCCGACTATCTCGTGACGCATCCGAGCGTGCCGCTGGAAAGCTATCGCGACGGATTCGGCAACTGGTGCACGCGTATGGTGGCGCCGGCGGGGGACTTCACCCTGTCCACCGACGGGATCTTTCGCGACACCGGATTGCCCGATCCGACAGCGACCGAGGCCGCGCAGCACGCCGTTCAGGACCTGCCTTTCGAAACCTTGGTCTACCTTCTCGGCAGTCGTTACTGCGATACCGATCTCTTGTCGGATGAGGCCTGGGGCCTTTTCGAGAGTACCCCGCCGGGCTGGGCGCGTGTTCAGGCGATCTGTGATTTTGTGCATTCAGCCGTCTCGTTCGACTACATGCAGGCAAGCGCGACCCGCACAGCGTCCGAGACGCTCGCCGGAGGTCAGGGTGTCTGCCGCGACTTCGCCCACCTCGCCATCGCCCTCTGCCGCTGCATGAACATCCCGGCGCGCTACTGCACCGGCTACCTGAGCGATTTCGGTCAATCGAAGCCTCATCCGCCTGACGATTTCGCGGCCTGGATCGAGGTCTTTCTGGGCGGTCGCTGGTGGGTTTTCGATCCACGAAACAACAGTCCGCGCTTGGGGCGGATTTTGATCGCGCGCGGACGGGACGCCGCCGATGTGCCTCTGACCCAGACATTCGGACCGAATACGCTGACACAATTCGACGTCTGGACATGGGATGCCGAGGACCACCCCGCCGAGGCGCCGTCCGGTTCTCGAAACTAGCGCCGCGCGTGTCAACGCCGGTTCTTGTCGGTCTGCCCGTCCTCGGCTCGCCGACGGGTTGGTTGGTCCGCCTGTGTGTGAGCGAGTTCGCAATATGAAACCATTTGGGAGAATTGAGATGACCGCCTCGATCAAGACGACCGCCGTATTTCTCCGCCCCTTCCAGCTTCCGAGTTTCAACGAGATCCTGCCACCCGGCGAATACGAGATCGAGACCCGGTTGCTCGAGCCCGTGGATTGTATCGAACCAGGCACCTGGACGTCGTCTGTTCTCGTGTATCTCCATCCGCGCGCCTCGTACCCCGGGCTCGGCCGAACGCTCTCCGTGCCGCTTGCCGAACTGGAGAACGCGGTGGCCAAGGACAAGCTCACCGGCAAGGCTCTGATGGATTACTTCCTTGAAGAGATGCTGGCCGACCCGATGATCCGACTTGTCATGCAGGCGGACGGTTGGAGCGAAACCGAGATGCGGCACCTTTACGCGGAGCGGTCCGAAGAAAGGTCCGGAGGTCCCGATTCCTCGGGCAGTCCAGCCTGCCCGCGAGAGGAGCAAGAATGTGACGAACCCGGACCGCGTGCCGGAAGCGGGCGCCCGGGCATCGGAGAATGAATTGCGGGTCCGCAATGCGGCACCACGTCCGGTCGCAAGCGGGCTGTGGTGCGGAGCTGGGACCAGCCCCATGAAGGATGACCCGATTGATCTTGACGGTCGCAGAACAGCAACCGGGCGACATGAAACGGAGATGCGGCGACGTCCTGCTAACGACCTGTCGTTCACAGCACCCTCCGGGGAACCACAGCCCGAAAATCTCGAAGGCCAAATGCTGGCGGAACCCGCACGGAAATGGATCGATGTGATGGAAGAGTGGCGGTTCCTTCTCGAACGATATTCGGAAACGCCCGAGGCCAATGACGAACGTATTCAGAAACTGATCAGGCGGGCCATTGGAGACATGGAGCGGCTGCGGAGACGCGAGGAGCGCAAGTGACAATGAAATCAGCGGACGCGGAAGTCCAGATTGCGAGGGCGATCGCCGATGCTGCCGCCGAGCGTGTCTGCCTGAAGTGCCGGTCGCCGTTCTGGAGCGAAGGGGTCGGTGAGCGCATATATTCGCGCTTCAAGGCGTCTTCCGTCTGGCGCGCGGCGATCTCCGAGGGTGGCGTACTCGGGCGCCGACGTTCTGGCGGTCGATTGTCGTAGGTCTCGCCGATGCCATCGGTCACCCTCACGCACACAACCTGCTATCGGTATCGCATCGCTGTTTCACTCGGGCCGCATCGGCTGATGCTGCGTCCGAGGGAAACCCGGGATCTCAGCCTGATGTCATTCGACTTGGAAGTCAGTCCGCAGGCCCGCATCGACTGGTCACACGATGTTGCCGGCAATGCGATCGCGACGGCACAGTTTGACGCGACGACGGAGTTGCTTTCGATCCGGTCGCGCGCCCAAGTGGACCTACGCGCCGCTGTTTGGCCGGTCTTCCCAATCGCCGCCTATGCCGCGTCTTATCCGTTTCCGTACACTATCCATGACCGGACCGATCTCGGGAATTTAGTCATGCCACAATTTGCCGACGATGCGGGGCGGCTAGCCCTTTGGGTAAAACCATTTATCATGGGATGGCCGACCGACACGCTTTCCCTTCTGAAGGACATCAGCAACGGTGTCACCGCTCAAATTGTTTACCAAAGCCGGGAGACGGAGGGCACTCAAGGACCGCTGGAGACCCTCGACCGGGGGTGGGGCTCGTGTCGCGATTTCGCCGTTCTCTTCGCAGGAGCGGTCCGGACGCTTGGCTTCGGTGCGAGGATTGTATCGGGATACCTCTTCAATCCGTCAGGAGATGAGCTTGGCTCCGCGGCCGCCGGCTCGACCCATGCCTGGGTCGAGGTATTCGTCCCCGGGGCAGGCTGGATATCGTTCGACCCGACCAACAGATCGGTTGGCTCCACCAATCTCATCCCTGTCGCCGTGGCGCGCAGGATCGAGCAGGCTGCCCCGGTATCCGGCAGCTTCCATGGAAGATCCGCCGATGTGTCGGCAATGGAAATCAAGGTGGATGTGAGGGATTCCTGAGCGCCTCTGTCCGGGGAGTCCTACTGCAAGAAGGATTGCGATTGCATCTTCGTGACGGAATTTGTTTCCAATGACGCGAAGGATCGGACAGACCCGCCAATTGGGCCGTTTGCTAAATTCGGACCCCACTCAATCACCGCCGTTCACTTGTCTTTGCGCGGGGCAGGGTGGCAGATCATCCGTCGCGAGCATATGGTGGGTATTGCGGGTACGTCGTGAATGCCGTCGGACCCAAGGAGATCGCTGAATGCCCTTGAACGCAGCCACCAAGGCCGCGCGATTGTCTACGGCCCCGATGATGGACTGGACCGACCGGCATTGCCGGGCATTGCATCGCGTGCTCAGCCGGCAGGCGCTCCTCTATACCGAGATGGTGACGTCGGCAGCGCTCGTCCGCGGTGGCGCGACGTCCCTGCTGGCGTTCGATCCGAAGGAACAGCCGGTCGCCCTGCAGATCGGCGGATCGGACCCGGTCGAACTTGCCGAGGCGACGTCGCTTGGCGTGGCCGAGGGCTATGCCGAGATCAACCTCAATGTCGGTTGTCCATCCGACAGGGTGCAGTCGGGATGCTTCGGCGCAATCCTGATGACGCGTCCTGCGCTCGTGGCGGACTGCGTCACCTCGATGATCGAGGCGGCCGGTCCCGTCCCGGTGACCGTCAAGTGCCGGATCGGCGTGGACGAGCAGGATCCACACACGGTTCTGCCCGATTTTCTGGCACGGATGCGCGATGCCGGTATCCGACGCGTCGCGATCCACGCAAGGAAAGCGTGGCTCCAGGGCCTTTCGCCGAAAGAGAACCGGGAGGTTCCACCCCTCGACTATCCGCTGGTCTACGAGATGAAGGCGCGGTTCCCCGATCTTCATCTCTCGATCAACGGCGGCGTCCCTGACCTTTCCGCGGCCGAGACGCATCTCCGTCATGTGGACGGTGTCATGATCGGGCGGGCCGCCTACCACGACCCCGCCAATGTGTTGATGCAGGCCGACAGCCGGATTTTCGGAGCTCCCGACCCCTGCGCCGATCGTCAGGCTGCGGCGCTCGCGATGGTTCCCTATATCGAGGCCCATCTGGCCGATGGCGGCAAGCTGTCCCATGTGACCCGTCACATGCTCGGCCTTTTCGCCGGCCTTCCCGGCGCGCGCGGGTGGCGACGCACGCTGTCGGAAGAGGCCAATCGCCCTGGCGCCGGCGTCGATGTCTTGTTTCGCGCGCTCGCCCATGTCACCGAAGCGGCTGCCTGAACCGAAAGCCAGCCCATGCCAGATCTCGCCACGCTCGCCCCGCTGATCGCGGTCCTTCTGGCCACGGGCGCGTTCGCAGGCATTCTCGCGGGGCTGTTAGGGGTCGGGGGCGGCATCGTCCTCGTGCCGGCCTTCTACTCCGTTTTCTCGGTGCTCGGATATGGCGGACCGGCGCTCATGCAGGTCTGCGTGGCAACCTCGCTCGCCACGATCGTCGTCACGTCGTGGAGATCCGTTCGGGCCCACGCGGCGAAAGGCGCGGTCGAGACGGACGTGCTGCGCGGTTGGGGGCCGGGCATCGTCGCCGGGGCTGCGGTCGGCGCGCTGGTCGCGACGCGGCTGCGGTCGGAGACGCTGACGGCAATCTTCGCGGGCCTCGCGCTCGCCGTGGCGCTCTACATGCTGCTCTCCAGAGCGCATTGGCGCCTGGCCGAGACGATGCCGGCAGGCCCGTCGCGCTGGGCCTACGCGGGCGGAACCGGCTTTCTCTCGGTTCTGATGGGGATCGGGGGGGGCAGCATCGGCGTTCCCGTCCTGACGCTTCACGGCACCCCGATCCACCGGGCCGTGGCGACGGCAGCCGGGTTCGGGATGCTGATCGCTGTCCCGTCGGTGCTGCTGTTCCTCATCCTGCCGACGGATGTGCCGCGCCCTCCGCTGACGCTGGGGCTCGTCAACGGCCCGGCCTTCGTGCTGGTGATCGCGATGACGTTTCTGACTGCCCCGGTCGGCGCCGGTCTGGCGCACCGTATGAACCCGGGACCGCTCAAGAAGGTGTTCGCCGTCTTCCTGCTGCTGGTGGCGCTCAACATGCTTCGCAAGGCCCTGTTCGGCTGAATGCCCGGGCCTAGGTCACGCGTATGGAAGAGCGTGCGTCATTGGAAACCCGCTGGCTGGATCTGACGCGCCGGCAGATGCCCGAGGCAGCGGCGGAGCGGGGCTGGCCGATCCGGTTCGACCACTGCTTTCAACGCGTTCTGCTCGACAATGCCGTCCGGGGTGTCTGGTACGATGCCATCACGGGCCGCCCGGCCTATCGCCATGCCCCGGCCGATATCCTGGTCACGGCCATCGAGTTGGGCGAGGCCGCGCTGGCTGGACGGGCCGACATCTCGGATCTGAACCGCCGCAGCCTCACATGGCGCGGCAAGCGGGGCCCGTCCGCTTGATCCGTCCTTCCCTGCATGGCACCCACGCCTCAAGGGAGATACGACCATGCGCACAGGCCTTTACCCCGGCACCTTCGATCCCATAACGCTGGGCCATGCCGACATCATCAAACGGGCCTGCCGGTTGGTCGACCGTCTGGTGATCGGCGTGGCGATCAATCGGGACAAGGGCCCGCTCTTTTCACTCGAGGAGCGGGTCGAGATGGTCGGTGCCGAAGCCGCGAAATGGTCCGCCGAAAGCGGCTGCGAGGTGGTCGTGCATCCGTTCGAGAACCTGCTCATCGACTGCGCCCGGGATGTCGGGGCCCAGATCATCGTCCGTGGTTTGCGGGCCGTTGCGGATTTCGAGTACGAGTTCCAGATGGTCGGGATGAACCGCGTGCTGGACGACAGGATCGAGACGGTCTTCCTGATGGCCGAAGCAGAGCACCAGGCGATCGCGTCCAAGCTGGTAAAGGAAATCGCCCGCCTCGGCGGAGACGTCTCCCATTTCGTCACGCCGGCGGTTGAAAAGGCGCTTCAGCACAAACAGAGTTAACGAAACGGAAATCTGGCTTTGACAGGTCCTGCGCCGGACAATAGCCTCTGGGCATTGATAATTGTGTATCGGTGCCTTTCGACATGCCACTTTATCCCTCTTCCGCTGCCACCCCCTCCGACCTCACCGTTGAATACGAAATCGACGCAGATCACGTGGAGCCATGGCACGAACGCTTTCTCTACCGTGACCAGAGCGGGACCCTCGTCCGGGAAGAAGCGATCCTGGACAGTGGAAACCGTCTCGATACTGACTATTACCCCGGTGGAGTTATCGAACGCCAAGTCGAAACCGACGTCATGGACCTCTTCAAGTGGCGCGAGATCGCTTCCGATTTCAACGCTTCTGGCGAACAACTCTCGGAGGTCGTGGTCCGGGATAACGGGATAACGACCACGACAACATTCGCGTTCAGCACGAACAGTTACTCCATCCTCCAGGAAGATGTTGAGGACGTGAAATCGTGGCGCTCGATCGAGGTGGCGTACGACGAGGAAGGCAAGCTCGACCTGAAAACCCGCATCGCCGATGACGGCTCGAAGACCGAGACCGAATTCGAAGACGGTGCCCGTGTGTCCCGCATTCAGACCGATGACGGCGATGCCCGCAAATGGGACAGCATCACGACCACCTATGACGAATCCGGCGATATCGTCCAGAAGATCAAGGTTCAGGATGACGGCCGGGTCGTCACTACCACCTACGAAGACGGCGACCGCATCTCGACCCTTGTTGAAGACACTGCGGATGCGTTCAGGTTCGAGACCCACCTCAAGATCTATGACCAGGACGGGCTTGCCGAAGATACCCGCGTCATGGATGACGGGACGACCACATCGAAGTTCTACGAGGGCGGCCAACTTTCCGAGCGCGAGGTAATCTTCTACGAAGAAGTCATCCTGCGCGAGCGCTTCGACGTCGTCGACGATCACGACTGGGCGCGGATCCTCGAGAAGTTCAATCTGGTCGGGAACATGACCTACCGCCTTACCGAGTACGATGACGGAACGGTGGAGGAGTTCGATCCGATCATCCTCTTCGGCTGATCGCCTCTCGCCATCGGGCGAGCGCTCTTTCCCCCGAGCCGGGGCCGTGCAATAGGGACGCGCCAACCGACCCTACGCCCCGGAGACGTGCGATGGAGATTCGCGAGGCCCTCACCTTCGACGACGTTTTGCTCGTTCCCGCCGAAAGCCGAGTCCTTCCGGGCGATGCGGATACACGGACGCGGGTCACCCGGTCGATCGGGCTGAACATCCCGCTGCTCTCTTCGGCGATGGATACCGTCACCGAAAGCCGGATGGCCATCGCCATGGCGCAAGCGGGCGGCATGGGCGTCGTTCATCGCAACCTCGACGTCGAGGCACAGGCCAGGGAAGTGCGGCGGGTCAAGCGCTTCGAGAGCGGGATCGTCTACAACCCCGTCACCCTGACCGCCGACCAGACGCTGGCGGACGCAAAGGCCTTACAGGAGCGTTATCGTGTCACCGGCTTCCCGGTCGTCGACCGCGATAGGCGGGTGGTCGGAATCGTCACCAACCGGGACATGCGCTTCGCGACCGATGACGCGACGCCGGTCCATGCCATGATGACGGCGGAGAACCTCGCCATCCTCCGCGAGCCGGTGGATACGGCCGAGGCCCGCAGCCTCATGCATGCAAGGCGGATCGAGAAGCTGCTTGTCGTCAATGCTGAGGGTAAGCTGACCGGCCTTCTGACGATCAAGGATTTGGAACAGGCAGTCCTAAATCCGCAGGCTTGCAAGGACACGCTGGGCCGACTGCGGGTCGCGGCCGCCACGACCGTCGGCGATGCCGGCTTCGAACGCTCCGAGGCGCTGATCGACGCGGGCGTCGATCTGATCGTGATCGACACAGCCCACGGTCATTCCGAGGGCGTCGGCCATGCGGTCGAGCGGGTCAAGCGCCTGTCGAACGACGTGCAGGTGGTCGCCGGGAACGTCGCCACCGGCGAGGCCACCCGCGCCCTGATCGGCGCCGGCGCAGACGCTGTGAAGGTCGGCATCGGCCCGGGCAGCATCTGCACCACCCGGATCGTGGCCGGCGTCGGCGTGCCCCAGCTTACCGCCATCATCGACAGCGCGGCGGCGGCTGGCGACATCCCGGTCATCGCGGATGGCGGCATCAAGTTCTCGGGCGATTTCGCCAAGGCGATCGCGGCGGGTGCGTCCTGCGCGATGGTCGGCAGCATGATCGCCGGGACGGACGAAAGCCCGGGCGAGGTCATTCTCTACCAGGGCAGAAGCTTCAAGTCCTATCGGGGCATGGGATCGATGGGCGCGATGGCGCGCGGCTCGGCGGACCGGTACTTCCAGAAGGATGCCGCCAGCGATAAGCTCGTGCCCGAGGGGATCGAGGGGCAAGTCCCCTACAAGGGCTCGGCCGGCACGGTGATCCATCAGCTGGTTGGCGGGTTGCGCGCGGCCATGGGCTATACCGGCTGCCAGACGGTCGAGCAGATGCGCACGCAGTGTAGCTTTGTCCGGATCTCGGGCGCAGGCCTCAAGGAAAGCCACGTCCACGATGTCCAGATCACCCGCGAGTCGCCGAACTATCGCGGCGCCTGATTTGCCCCGGCGCGCCTGGCCTCTACCTGTTCCGCCCAAGTCAAGCCGAAGGGAGAGACGACCATGGCCACCGGGACCGGAGAGCGCGCGGGCAATCGTCTGAAGGATCGCCCCGAATATGCGAGCAAACCCAAGCCGCTGACGCGTTCGCCCGAGACGACGGTCTACGAAGCGGTCTCGGCCATGACAGACCGCAATTACGGCTGCGTGATCGTGGTCGACCCCGAGGACAAGGTCATCGGCGTGGTCACGGAACGAGACGTGATGAACAAGCTGGTCGGCCGAGGCCTCGATGCCAAGGAGACCAAGCTCGAAGAGATCATGACGCGCGACCCACGCGTCGCCACCGAGGACGACCAGATGCTCGATTGGCTCCGGATGATGTCGAACGAGCGGTTTCGCCGTCTTCCGGTCGTGGATTCCGAGGGGCGCATCAAGGCCGTCTTCACGCAGGGCGATTTCGTCAGCTATACGTGGCCGGACCTGCTGGGACAGATGAGCAGTCTGGTAAAGGCGCAGGCCTCCGGGAACTTCCACTATCTCCTGATCGGCGGCGGCATCCTGATCTACGTTCTCGCGATGATCGTCGTCCTGTCTGTGATCTGACTTGACCGGGATGGCGGCCGGGTGCACCGGTCCGCCATGACTCCCGCCGCCCGACTTCAGGCCGCCATCGACGTCCTCTCCCCGGTTCTCTCCGGCGCTCCGGCCGAGCGGGAATTGACCCGTTGGGCGCGCGGCGCCCGATATGCCGGGTCGAAGGATCGCGCCGCCGTGCGGGATCACGTCTTCGATGCGCTCCGGATGCTTCGGTCATCGGCTTGGCTCGGCGGACTGGATGACAGGCCCGTCGAGAAGATGGACGCGCACGCGGTCGTGTCCGGTCTCCTGCGCCAGCAGGGACAGGAGCCTGAAACCCTCTTTACCGGCAGCGGCTATGCGCCTCCGCGCCCACCCCCGCCCGGTCCGCCATTGGAACAGGCGCCCGAAGCGGTTCGCCTTGACGTGGCGGACTGGCTCCTGCCTCGCCTCTGCGCCTCTCTCGGAGATCGGACGGAGCCGGTCTGCGACGCGCTCCGCCACCGCGCCCCGGTCGATCTGCGGGTCAACCTCGCACGCACGACCAGAGAGGAGGTCGTGCGCCAACTCGCGGCCGACGGCCACGCGGCACATGCGATCGACGTCTCCCCCTCGGCCCTGCGCCTCGACGGCCCCGCGCGGGGGCTCAACCGGCTCCCGGCTTATCAGGACGGATTGTTCGAGTTGCAGGATGCCGGGTCCCAGACCCTTGTGGATCGGCTGCCGCTGCAGGACGGGATGCGCGTGCTCGACCTCTGCGCAGGCGGTGGTGGAAAGACCCTCGCCATGGCCGCAGCCGCGAAACTGGAGATCTCGGCTCATGACGCGATACCCGAAAGGATGCGCGACCTGCCCGCCCGCGCCGCGCGCGCCGGCATCGAGGTCGATCTTGTGGAAGACCCTTCAGGCCCGTTCGATCTGGTGGTCTGCGACGTGCCCTGTTCGGGCTCCGGCGCCTGGCGCCGCCAGCCCGAAGCGAAATGGCGCCTGACGCCCGAGCGCCTGACGGAACTGCAGTCGATTCAATCGGATATCCTGCGCCGGGCAAGCTCCCTCACCCGGCCGGGCGGCACGGTCGCCTACATGACCTGCTCTCTGCTGCGAGACGAAAACGACGCCGTCGTCGAGCGATCCGGCCTGAGCGTGGTCTCACGCTGGTCCACGGATCCCCTTGCCGGAACCGACGGATTCTTCATCGCACTGATGCATCCCTGATCGTTTCGTGCGGGATGGCGCGACAACTAACTTAAGGTTCGGTTAATGTTTCATCGCTAGGTGATCCTCGATTGAGTCGGAAGGGTTTTCCGTGAGCGAAGGCATCTGGGAGGCGCGATTGGACGCGACGGCAGAGCGGGTCGACAGGATCGGGCAGCGGGCCTGGATCATTCTCGCCGCCGCGCTTCTCTTCGCTGGCGCAGTCCCACTTATCTCAGATCGTGCCGTCCAGATCGGACTCGCGGCGATATCCGTGACGCTGGCCGTCGTTTCCTTCGGGTTATGGGTCGCGAAGCGGATGCGGGCAAAGCGCGCGCGCCGGCAGCTCGAGGGCATCATGACCTTCGTCGAACACGACAGCGCGCCCGCCTTCTGCACGGATCAGCAAGGCGCGATCGTCGTGCAGAACCGCGCGGCCGCCGATCGGTTCGGGCCTGCGCCAGGCGGTGTTCTCTCTCGTGTTCTAGAACCGCTCTTTGCCAATCCGGACGCAGTGGTTCACCGCCTGCGCGAACAACTCCGCGATCATGGCTCTGCGCGCGAGGACGTGGTCACCCGGCGAGGGCATGTCCGGGTTTCCGCGCATCGCGTCCCCGATGGGGAGCTATGGCGCCTCGAAGACATGGTCGACCGCCCGACCCGGACGGGCGACGGGATCGGCCTGCCGATGCTGACTGTCGGGTCCAGCGGCACGATCCTCTACATGAACGAACCGCTCCGTTCGGCTCTGGGCCGCCGGATCACCCGGCTCGATGATCTTTTCGACGATCTTCCGCTGCGAAATGGCGCCGTCCATCGCATGCGTGCCGGGAAGGAACCGGTCGAGGTGCGCGTGGTCCTTTCGCGCCCCGTTGCAGACCGGAAGGAGATCTTCCTCCTCCCCGTGGAGGAGGGTGCGCATCAGGACACGGGCTCTGACCTGACGCGCCTGCTCGATTCTCTGCCCATCGCGGTCCTTCGGATCGACGGGCGCGGCAACGTCGTCTCGCTGAACCGCCTCGCACTCAAGCTCTTGCCAGCAGCGGCCGAGGGGAACCTCTCGCTCGCCGCCCTGGTCGAGGGGTTGGGCCGGTCCGTGGATGAATGGGTCGCCGAAGCGATCGACGGACGTGGCCTCAATCGGCCCGAAGTCGTCCGCGTTTCCCACCAGGGAGAGCGCTATCTTCAGATCACCCTCGGCCGCCCCCTGACATCCGACGGGCGCGGGCTCATCGCCGTCCTGAACGACGCGACCGAGTTCAAGTCGATCGAAGCGCAGTTCGTCCAAAGCCAGAAGATGCAGGCAATCGGTCAGCTGGCGGGTGGCGTCGCTCACGATTTCAACAATCTGCTCACAGCGATCTCAGGCCATTGCGATCTTCTTCTCCTACGTCGCCAGGAGGACGATCCGGACTACGCCGATCTCAGTCAGATCAACCAGAATGCGAACCGCGCGGCATCCCTCGTTGGACAGCTTCTGGCCTTCTCGCGACAACAGCCGCTCTCGCTGCAACATCTCGACCTGCGGGAAACGCTCAGCGAGATGACGCATCTGCTCAATCGCCTCCTCGGCGAACGCGTGCGCCTTATCCTCGACCACGATCCGGCACTCGTCGCGATCCGCGGCGACAAGCGGCAGCTCGAACAGGTCCTGATGAATCTCGTCGTGAACGCACGCGACGCAATGCCGGATGGCGGCGAAGTCCGGATCACGACCCGGTGCCGTTACCTCGAACGTGGCCTCACCCGCGACCGCGTGACCGTCCCGCCCGGCTTCTACGTCGTGGTGATCGTGACCGACCAGGGGGTCGGCATCCCGCCGGAGCGGATCGGCCGCATCTTCGAGCCGTTCTATACCACAAAGAAAACCGGCGAGGGGACGGGTCTCGGCTTGTCGATGGCCTATGGCATCGTGAAGCAATCGGGCGGTTACATCTTCGCCGACAGCGAGCCCGGCACCGGCGCATCCTTCACGCTCTATTTCCCCGCCGGGCACGATCAGACCGCCGCCGCGTCCGAGGAGACGGCCATGGAGACATTTGACCTGAGCCGGAGCACCCGTTCGCCGGATGCCGTCGATAGCGGGACCGCCTCGCCACTTCACCTTCCCGCTCCGGACGTCCCAGCGATGCTTCAGACCGCGAATGGCGATGTCATCGAAGCCGAAACCGCGGACGGCGACCCCGGATCTGGGGAGAAGCGCGATCCGGCGGATATCGAGGGCGATATCACAGGGGTCAACGAAGTCGCGCCTGTTGACATCGTCGCCTCGGTTGAAAACGCAGAGGCGACGGATGCCGACAACTCAGATCACTCACCTCGCTCAGGGAGAGCAGGGACGTCGGATCAGGCTCCTGCGGCCGAAGCGGCGCCGAAGCGCCACATTCCGGTTCCTGAAGAAGGTGGTGAGGACGAGTTGCTCAGCAGGGTCGCCGATGCCGCCCGTGAGGACGGCTTCGAATACGCCGACGAGGACGGGCGGTATGACAGCGCAGCCACAGACGCGCCCGAAGAGAGGGAATTGACCGTTCTTCTCGTCGAGGATGAGGCTCCCGTCCGCGCTTTCGCGTCACGCGCCCTCCGGCTCAAGGGCTACGCTGTCGTCGAAGCGGACTCGGCCGAAGACGCGCTTTCCCGCCTTTCGGACGAGAGCCTCCATATAGATCTTTTCCTCACCGACGTGATGATGCCCGGCAAGGACGGTCCGACCTGGATCAAGGAGGCCCGAGAGATGCGGCCGGACGTCCCCACCGTTTTCGTATCAGGCTACACTCAGAGATCCCTCATCGATGGGAAGATGCCGGTGCCGAACTCCACGTTCCTGCCCAAACCATTTTCACTTTCGGAGCTGAGCCGCGCCGTGGTCGACGTCCTCGAGAAGCACCGCGACGACCGCCCTGCGGCTTGACCGGAGAAGAGCGCCCCGGACGGCGACCCAGACTTCGCAGAAGCAGCCGCTGGATCCACCGTGCCACTCGGATATCCGCATCGTCACTCGTGAAGGCAGGTCGGGTAGGGAGTGAGCAGGACAGGGAAAGGCCCAGTGGGACGTTTCACCGACGAGCGGCCAATGGGTTGGGTGTGAAATGTGCCTAAAGATGCCGCGACGCGACTACCATGCTTGGCCGACACGACGAGGCAACAGGCGTGATTTGCGCAACGAGCATATCGGTGCGCCGACATCACCTTCGTGCCGGTGCGCAACGGGTTCCTCTACCGCGTGGCGATCATGGACTGGGCGACACGCAAGTTTTCGAGCTTGCGGCTTTCGAACACGATGCACGCCGACTTCTGCGTCGATGCTTTGAACGAAGCCATCACCAAATACGGCCCGCCGGAGATCGTGAACATGGATAAAGGATCTCAGTTCATGGAATCGGCCTGGATCACGACGCTGATCGAGGCTGGCGTGGGCGTCTCGATGGATGGTCGTGGCCGCTACCTGTGACCTGCTCCCCTCTGAGTCCGCGTTTATGAGTTAGCTCTGTTCAGGGTTTGGT
>NZ_JYFE01000048.1 GCF_000877395.1 Jannaschia aquimarina
GGGGGGGGGGGGGGGGGGGCGCGCCACGATCACGGATCGTGGCGGGTTCCGTTATTTTCCTGCTCGGACGATGTCGGCGAGATAGCGGCCGTATTCACTCTTCTCGACCAGCTTCGCGCGTTCCGCGAGAGCCTCCCGGTCGATCCAGCCAAGCTCGAACGCGACTTCATCCGGGGAACCTGCCAGCATCCCCTGCCGGGTCTGAAGCGTGCGGACAAAGTTGGCCGCGTCGAGAAGCGACCCATGGGTTCCTGTGTCGAGCCAGGCAAAGCCGCGCCCCATCAGCTCGACGCCGAGCGCACCGTCATGGAGGTAGCTTTCCAGCAGCGTCGTGATCTCCAGCTCGCCACGTGCGGACGGCTTCACGTCTCGCGCGCGCAAGGGCGCGGAGCCATCCAGAAAGTAGAGACCGGTGACCGCGTAGCTCGACGGCGGATCTTCCGGCTTTTCGACAAGGGCCCGGACTGTCCCGTCCTCCGCGAAATCGACGACGCCATATCGCTCCGGATCGGCGACGCGATAACCGAAGACCGTCCCCGCCGGCGCGTCGGGCGCCTCGGCGCGGGCCATCAACTGGGGCAGGCCGTGGCCGTAAAAGATGTTGTCCCCCAGCGTCATGGCGCTGGAGCGGCCATCGAGAAACCGTTCCGCCAGGAGGTAGGCCTGCGCCAATCCGTCGGGGCTGGGCTGAACGATATATTCGAGGTTCAGGCCCCATTGCGCGCCATCGCCAAGCGTCCGGATGAATTGCTCCTGCTCATGCGGAGTCGTGATGATCGCGATATCCCTGATCCGGGCCAGCATGAGGGTGGTCAGCGGATAGTAGATCATCGGCTTGTCGTAGAGAGGCAGGAGCTGCTTCGAGACACCCATGGTGATGGGATAA
The DNA here is from genome assembly GCF_000877395.1 of Jannaschia aquimarina. Classification (GTDB taxonomy): domain Bacteria; phylum Pseudomonadota; class Alphaproteobacteria; order Rhodobacterales; family Rhodobacteraceae; genus Jannaschia; species Jannaschia aquimarina. Next base: position 887 of record NZ_JYFE01000048.1, read on the forward strand.
AGCCTGGTCCCAGATCCCCCGGCGAGAATGATGCCCTTGCGTCCGGTCATGTTGTCTCTCCGATCTGGGCCAGTACGGTGCGCAGGCCCGCCCGCCAGTCGGGGCGAGGCAGGCCGAACGCCGTCTCGGTCGACGTGCAGTCGAGGCGCGAGTTCAGCGGCCGCTTGGCGGGGGTCGGGAACGCTGTCGTCGGGATGGGATCCACGCGACATTCCAGGCCGGCCTGAGCAAAGATTTCGCGCGCGAAACCGGCCCAACTGACGTCCGGCGTCCCTGCGAAATGGTAGGTTCCGGTCGTGCCGGGATCCAATAGCAGATGTCGGGCAATCGCGACCGATGCCGCCGCCAGGTCGCGCGCGGGGGTCGGCCCGCCGATCTGATCGTCCACGACCCCGAGAACGCGCCTGTCCGCGCCGAGCCGCAGCATGCTCCGCACGAAGTTGGCGCCGGTCGGCCCGAAAACCCAAGACGTCCGCAGGATCACATGGGGTCCGCCAGCAGCTCGAACCCCTTCCTCGCCCGCAAGCTTGCTTCGGCCATAAGCATTCAGCGGGCCGGTGGCGGCGTCCGGTTGCCTCGGGGCATCGCCCGATCCATCGAAGACGTAATCCGTCGAGATCTGCACGAAGGGGATGCCCATCGCAGCGCAGGCACGAGCCATGGCCTCCGGCGCCTCTGCGTTGACGCGATAGGCCTCCGCCTCCGCGTCCTCGGCGCGGTCGACAGCCGTGAAGGCGGCGGCGTTCACCACAGCGTCCGGGCGGACCGCATGCAGGTGAGCGGCGCAGCCATCCGGATCGTTCAAGTCCATTGTCGCGCGCCCGGCCAAAGACACACTGTCGATCCGCCCCGCTTCCTGCGCGACCTGTCCCGACTGCCCCACGACCAGGATCATGCGTGCTTGCCGAGGCGTTCACCGACGCCCCGACGCTCCAAGAGGGGCCGCCACCACGCTTCGTGAGACAGATACCACGCCACGGTCCGCTCCAACCCTTCTTCCAGCGTCACAGAGGGGCGCCAGCCCAGTTCCGTTCGGATGCGGGACGGGTCGATCGCGTAGCGCGCATCGTGACCGGGTCGGTCGGATACGAAGGTGATCGCATCCGCATGCGATCCGCTGGGTCGCGGCGAAAGACGATCGAGGATCGAACAGATCGTCCGGACGAGATCCAGGTTCGACCGCTCGGCCTCGCCCCCGATGGCGTAGCTGCGCCCGGCCTTTCCAAGGGCCAGCACGGCAAGCAACGCCCGCGCATGGTCTTCGACGAACAACCAGTCACGGACGTTCGAGCCGTCTCCGTAGATCGGCAGTGGCTTGCCTGCGAGCGCGTTCAGGATGACGACCGGGATCAGCTTTTCCGGAAAGTGGAACGGCCCGTAATTGTTGGAACAGTTCGAAAGGACGACAGGCAGGCCATAGGTTTCGTGCCAGGCGCGGACGAGGTGGTCCGATGCGGCCTTGGACGCCGAATAAGGCGACCGCGGGTCATAGGGCGTGTCTTCGTGGAAGCGGCCCTCCGGGCCCAGCGACCCGAAGACCTCGTCAGTGGAGATGTGATGGAACCGGAACCCGTCGGGGCGGCCGATCCGCATCCAGTAAGCCCGGGCGGCTTCGAGCAGGTGGAAGGTACCGGTCACGTTCGTCTCGATGAAATCCCCCGGCCCGTCGATGGAGCGATCGACATGACTCTCGGCGGCCAGATGCATGACCGCATCGGGCGCATGGGTCGCAAAAGCGGTATCCAGCGCGGGCCGGTCTCGGATATCCGCATGGACGAAGGCGTAACCGGGATCGTCCGACACATCGGCCACGTTGCGCAGATCGGCCGCATAGGTCAGCGCGTCCAGGTTCACGACCGAATGCCCGGCACGGATCGCCGCCCGCACCACGGCCGACCCGATAAAGCCGGCGCCGCCGGTCACGAGGATCTTCACGAGCCTGCCATGACGAATGGTGTCTCGAAGCTCGAAAGCGGCGGCGCGGCGGCGTCGCGGGCATTGAGGACCGGCTCACCTTCGAGGCCCCAAGCGATGCCGCAACTGTCCCAGCTGACAGCCCCCTCGGCCTCCGGCGTGTAGAAGTCGGTGCACTTGTAGCAGATCTCGGTCATCGGTTCGCGGGTGACGAACCCGTGGGCGAACCCCGCGGGAATCCACAGCATCGCGCCGTTCTCGAAGCTGAGCTCAGCCCCCGTCCAGCGCCCGTAGGTCGGACTGTCGCGGCGCAGATCGACGGCCACGTCGAAGAGGCGACCCCGCCCGCACCGCACCAACTTGCCCTGCGCATGTGGCGGTATCTGGAAATGGAGCCCCCGAACCGTACCCACGCGATCGGAAAGCGAGTGGTTGTCCTGAACGAACTGGGCGTCGATCCCAAGATCAGACATCGTGCGCGCGTTCCACGTCTCGGCGAAGAAGCCGCGCGCGTCACCAAAGCGGCGCGGGTGCAGCAGCACGACCCCCGGCAGATCCGTCTCTTCGGCGCGCATGTCAGGCCCCCTCTCCCGACGGCATCCTCGCCGGGAGACGCGGGGCTGTCCAGCCGTTCAGCCCTCGGGGCAGCCAGAGCCGCGCAGCGCAGCAGCCAGCCCGCGCAGGGGCTCGCACTCGACGGAGGGCAGCAAGCGGCCATTCTCGTCGATAGGAGGCATCTCGGCCAGACCGGCATCGTAGCGTTGCCACAGCTCACCCCGCAGCCCGGTCTCCTGCAACAGGTTCTGCCGTTTGGCCTCGAAATAGTAGCCGCGCGCATACCATTGCACGGCTGTCGCCTCGTCCCCGCCCGACAGCATCCAGGCCCCGCGCATGTAGCGAAGCGAGTATTTCAGGCCCGTATCCGCGTCCAGAAGCTGCCTGGGAGGGCCTTCCATTCCCATGTTGCGCGCCGTCGCAGGCAGGATCTGCATGATCCCCCAATACGGACCGTTGCGGGCCGCGGGCCGATAATCACTTTCTCGTTGAATGATCCGGTGCACCAGCGTGCGCGGTAAGTCGTAATACTCGGCCCACTTGTTCACGAGCTGCCTGATCTCGGGGGTCTCTCCGGGATAGAGCGGCAGGGCCGGTTGCGGGCTTTCGGCCTCGGGGGCGGGCGCCGCACAGGCGGCCAGAGAAAACAGGATGGCGACGACTAGGGCGCGCATGGAACCTCCGTCAGGCGACTCGAACCGGGGGCGGGAGTAGCGCACTAGCGAAAGGGGAGGGAAGACCTCGGCTTGCTTTCGGCGGATCGGTGTTCCACCTCGGGACGATGGGACGCGCGCTCTACTGGATGCAGGCCACCGGGTTGCGGACGCTGCTGCGGGCCGTCGCGCCCCTGCCGCTCTCGACGCGGCAGGAAATCATCGCCCGGGCCGCTGCCGGTTTTGTCCGCGTCACGCCCGCGATGAAGCGCCGCGCAGAGCGGAATCTCGACCTCGTCTTCCCGGAGATGGGTCGCCTCGACCGCGATGCGCTGGTTTTCGAGGCCGCACGCAATGTCGGCCGGACGCTTACCGGGATCTGGTTCAACGCCGATCTCGCGCACGCCTGCGCCGATCTGCCGGCGACGGGACCCGGGCTGCAAGCCTTGCGTGATGCCAAGGCCGATGGTCGTCCCGCGATCATCGTGTCGGGTCATTTCGGCCAATGGGAGGCTCTGCGCCACATCCTCATGCGGGAAGGGCTTGAGACCGGGGCGCTCTACCGCCCAAACAACAACCCCTACTACGAACCGATTTTCCGTGCCGGGATCGAGCGGGGCGGAGCACCAATCATCCCCCGCGGGGCGCAGGGATTTCGCCAGATGCTGCGCCATCTGAAGGCAGGCGGATTCATGGCCTTGCTGCCGGACCAGAAGATGCGCGACGGCGAGGATCTGGACTTTCTCGGCCATCCCGCACGAACGCCGCTGGCCGCGGCAGAGCTTGCGCTGCGCTACGACGCGGTTCTCGTTCCCGCCTTCGCGCCATGGATCGACGGTCGGCCCGCGCCCGAATTCGAAATGCCGATCCCCCCATCAGACCCCCGCACGATGATGGCGGACTTCAACGCCCGCCTCGGATCGCGCGTCCGCCAACATCCGTCGCAATGGCACTGGTTCCATCGCCGCTGGAAGGTCTATCGCTGAGGGCCGGATTTCGATGCCCGGATACCACCGGAGCAGCCTTCGAACGCCTCGCAGACATTCACATGCAGCAACGACCTATCCCGAGGCCCCGTGACGCTTAGCCCCCTGCTGCGTATCTTCGGCTACAGAACGACGGGAAGCCAGACGGGGAGGTGCATGTCAGGCTGCGCCGCGCCCTCGCAATTCCTCCCAGAGAGAGCGGTACCGCTCTTCCTCCATCAACCGTGCGAACTGATCCCTGTGCCAGGCCACGCCAGTCCGGTGAGCGCGCCTGACGCCGCGGTCCGACATGAGCCGGGCGTGGACTTCCGCGAAGCCGGGCGCGCCTTGCACCAGCGAGTCGTCGCGTCCGCCCGACATGTTCCATTTGTCCCAGTACTCGCGGCCGAGATCTTCGTTGATGTGGTTCGCCCGGCCACGATTCTTCTTGAGGATGTAGGCTTCGAGCGACCTCAGCGGGTAGTGATGCATGTAGGCGGCGTCGCCGCATCCATCCCAGCGCATCGTCCAGGTCTTGCCCTTGTTCATCCGGTCGCTGATGTCCTCGCCGGATGGCGACTTCCAGACGATCCGCTGCTGCCATTCGTCCTTCACGCGGGGGCGATGTAGTCCCAGATGAAACATCGCCTCGGGCTTGCGAAAGAGCGTCTTCACATCCCGCATCCGACGGCCACCGCGGCGGGGAACCGGCTCGCAGGTCGTGAACTGCGCAGTGATCGGCCGGTCCTCGAAAGCCTCGACACCGCCTTGACCGAAGACCTTCCACGGAAAGCTGACAACGTCCGTCTCGGGCCCCAGATCGCGCAACAGGCCCTGCACCGTTCCATCACCCGAGCGGACATTGATGAACTCGTCCACATCCGCGATCAGCACCCATTCGGACTTCAGCCGTAGCGCATGATCTCGCGCCCATTTCAGCGCGGACTTGTGCGGCCCTCGCCGCAGCACGTTGTTGTGGGCATGGGTCACGGGCGCGACCTGACCAAGCGCCTGCAGCAACTCGTCCGTGCCATCATCGCAATCGTTGGTGAAGACGAGGAAATCGGTGAAGCCGATCGCCAGATGATGAGCGACCCATTCGACGATATACGGCGCCTCGTTCTTCATCGTCGAGACGACGAGGAACCTCGGCTCTTCGGGTCTGGGCGCAAGCTTCGGCCTGTCCGGAAGGCGCAGGGCCCAGAACTGGCCCGCTCGGGTCAGATCGGAGCCGGGCAAGCGCTCGGTCAGGTCCTGCAAGGCGACTGCGACGGGTCGACCGAGTTCAGGGGCCCACCGATATCCGCCTCCGGCGATCACGCCCCCCGGGCGAACGACGCGGACGGCTTCTTCGAGGTCGGCAAGAACCACGTCATAGTGCTTCTGTCCGTCGAGGAAGGCCCAGTCGAGCGAGCGATCGGACATCGCCGCAAGCGCCTCGGTCGAGGTCTTCCGAACGAACCTCGCCTGCGGAAACTCAGACTGCATCGCGGCCAGCGCGGCATCGTGGGTTGCCTGCTCGGCCGCGAAAGCCAACGCGCGGCGATCGCGCTCGGCATCCTCTGCCCAAGGGTCGACGAGAGTCAGCTCCGTGGGTGCGGCGACCTCCACGAGCCCACGCGTCCAATGTCCGTCATGGGCACCGAACTCGGCCCCTTGCGCATTCTTTGGGAGCAACTCGAAGATCGTGCGCGCATTCTCTCGCAACTTTGCCTTCCTTCAATTGCCCCTATTGACCTGACGGCCACCGGAGAAATCCAGCTGCCGATGGCGGATCACACACTCGACCGCATCGTGTGGCCGGGCAGAAAGGCGGGCGTCAGCTCCACCCTTCGATCCTCCTCGTCGGTCCAGGTCCAGGTCCCGGCGACGATCCGCCCCGCGATCCGCCCCGCCTCTCGGCGGCAGCTATCCACTGTCGCCAGTTTGCGCGGCAGACCATCCAGCAGGCTGAAGCCGTTGAACCCGGCCAGCCCCAGGTCGCGGCCGACCTCGATCCCCTTCTCGAGGCAATAGAGCAACCCGCCCGCGCCAGTCAGGTCGTTGGTGTAGTAGAGAAAGTCGAGGTCCGGCGTGCGCTCCAGCATGGCTGCCGTCATCTCGCGGCCCTTGGCGAAGCCGGACCAGCCCGCGTAATCGGCGCGGTCGACGATCACTACATTCGTCCCCCGCAACCCCTCCTCCAACCCCTCGATCCGCTTGCGCGCGCGATGATCGCCATCGACCTTCGTGCCCACGATCCCGACCCGCTTGTATCCGCGCGCGACGATCTCGCCTGCCATTTCGTAGCCCGCGCGGCGATGGCTGATCCCGACAGCCGCATCGACCGGGACGCCGTCGACATCCATCACCTCGACGACCGGCACGCCCGACCCGGCCATCATCGCGCGCGAGGCTTCGGTATGCTCCAGCCCGGCAATCACGATCCCGGACGGGCGCCACGAGAGCATCTCGAAAAGGGTCCGCTCCTCCTTGTCGAGATCGTATTCGGTGCTGCCGACGACAGGTTGCAGCGGCGTGCCGTCGAGGACTTCCTCCAGACCGGCAAGCATCTCGGGAAAGACGAGGTTCGACAGGCTGGGGACGATAACGCCGACCAGGTTCACCCGCTGCGAGGCGAGCGCGCCCGCGATCTTGTTCGGCACATATCCAAGGGCACGGGCGGCTGCCTGCACCTTCTCGCGTGTGGCATCGCTGACGTCGCCGCGGTCGCGCAAGACCCGGCTGACGGTCATCTCGCTGACGCCGGCGGCCTCCGAGACGTCGCGAAGGGTCAGCTGTGATCGGCGTGGGGCCAAGGCGGTCTCCGGTCGGGCTGCCCGTCGAGTTAGCGTGAACGCGACAGGAGGGACAAGCGGAACGGTGTGCGAAGTCCCGCGGGGTCAGGCCGCGCTCTGCAGGTCCGACTCCGCCTTTGCCGGGCGGGGCGCCATGTCGAACCGTGGATCGTCGGCCGGGAGGAACAGGACGTCGGACATCCGGGGCGCGCGCGTCAGCCCCGACAGGAAGCTGTGGGCCTCGAACCCGTGATCCGCCATGAAGCCGATCATGTCCGAGAACCGATAGCCGCCCGCGAACCGCTTCTTGATCGATACCTCGGCAATGACGAACTCGCAGCGTTTCAACGTCTCCGTTGCGCCCTTGAGAACTTCGATCTCGTGCCCTTCGGTATCGATCTTCAGGCCGAACGGGCCCGGGCGCCCCTGCGTTATCCGGTCCAGCGGCGTGACGAAGATCGGTCTGGGCGTCGCACTCGGAGGGCCGGCCCGCCGCGACGCCGAACTTCGCGCCAACCGGCCCGGCTCGACCAAGAGATCGAGCTGCCCGGGTGAGGCCCCCGCGGCCGTGAGGTGAAACTCGTAGCTGAGATGGGACCATTTCGCAGCGATGGCGGCTCCGCTTTCCTCGAGCGGGTCGACAAGGATGAAGTGACTGTCGGGAAACGCATCATAGAGAAACGGTGTGCCGTTCAGGACCCCGACATCGATGATCACCGGGGCCTGAAAGCCGTATTTGCGGAAGTATCGCGCGCTCATCTTGTCGGGAAGGGCCATGGTTAACTCATACGCTCCGTCACCGGCGAAATTTGGACCGGTCCGTGGCCATCCTTGGTCGAGGAGCCTTGCGATAACGTGAACTTCGCCGAGCTTCCGGGATGGTTCGTCGATGTGGACCTCCGCCCGGCGCTCTGCGCGCCCGGCCGGTCAGGCGAATTCCGGCTTTGCGAACGGCGGCGCGGACGTTAAGCCCGGCAAGGCAGGCCCGTCCTGCCGAGCGGCCCCGTGGCTCAACTGGATAGAGCAGCCCCCTCCTAAGGGGCAGGTTGCAGGTTCGAATCCTGCCGGGGTCGCCACTCGTCACGTATTATTCCGACTAGGAGTTACGTGCCTTTTCGGGGTTATATGCCATCGGATGCGCAGGACTTGCGTGCCATTGGACGGTCTTGGCAGGTTTTCAGCAGGTGCCGCAGCAAGCTGCGTGACCGCCCCCCCTCGGGTGGTCCGGATTAGATGTTAGGACAACATCGCCTCCTACGCCGTGGTTGGCGGGAGGCGCAGCGGAGCCGGACGGCGACCATGGCGCAGGTCGGCCCGGCGGGGCGACGGTCTCGGGCGCCGGGGGTCGATACCCGAGCGCCGAGTGCGGGCGCACGGTGTTGTAGTGTCGGCGCCATGCGCCGATCAGCACGCGGGCCTCGGCGAGGGCGTAGAAGACCTCCCGATCCAGCAACTCGTCGCGCAGCTTGCCGTTGAAGCTCTCGTTGTATCCGTTCTCCCCTGGGCTTCCGGGTTCGATGAAGGCCGTCTTCACGCCAAGGCGGCCGAGCCATTCGCGCACCGCCGTGGCCGTGAACTCGGGGCCGTTATCGGACCTGATGTGTTCGGGCGGGCCGCGCTCGACGAATAGGTCCGCCAGCACCGCCAGGACGTCGTCGGAGTTCAGCCGCCACGCGACGGGAAGTGCGAGGCACTCGCGGGTGTACTCATCGATCACCGTCAGCATCCTGATCCGTCGACCGTCATGCGTGCGATCCTGAACGAAGTCGCAGGACCAGACATGGTTCGGCCGCTCGGACCGAAGATGCATACATGAGCCGTCCGCGAGCCAGAGCCGCCCTCGCTTCGGCTTGCAGGCCGGGACCTTCAGGCCCTCGGCGCGCCAGATCCGCTCCACGCGCTTGCGGTTCACATGCCAGCCGGCGGCGCGCCGCAGCGCGGCCACGCGCCGATAGCCGTAGCGCCCATACTGGCTCGCCAGCGCGATGATGTCCGCCGTCAGCGCTTCCTCGTCGTCCCGGCCCCGCGGCGCCTTCCTCTGAGTGGATCGGTGCTAGCGCAGCACGCGACAGGCGCGCCGCTTGGACACGCCTACCGTTTTGCGCACGCGCTCGATCGCCAGCCGTCGGCGCGCGGGGCTCAATAGTTTCCCCGCGCCGCCTCCGTCAGGATCACCTTATCCAGCGTGAGATCGCTGACCGCCCGGCGCAGCCGCTGGTTCTCACGCTCGAGTGCCTTGAGCCGCCGCACCTGATCAACCTTCATGCCACCATACTCGCGCCGCCAACGATAGTAAGTCTGCTCAGTCACGCTGATCGCATTGGCCGCCTCGGCCGTCGTTGCACCCTTCGCCATCAGTACCTCCGCCTCGCGAAGCTTACCGATAATCTCTTCGGGTCCATGCCCCTTCTTGCCCATGATCCGCTCCTTCCAGGTCCAATCCGAACATAGTCAGCGGACCACTCAGAAGGGGGGAGGCCAAAGTCATGAAGCGGGCTTGGAACGATGAGGCGGAGACGTTCATGCAGAGCTACGGCGGCAGCCATGTCGATGCGAGCCTGCTCTTGCTACCGCTCTCTACGGATACCTGCCGGCCGATCACCCTCGCATGGACGGCACCTTGGCGGCGATCGAGGATCGCCTCGACGTCGACGGGCGGCTGCTTTGGTATGAGGAAGGAGGAAGCCGGCGACGGCTTCGAAGTAGGACAGGGCGCGTTCCTCCTCTGCTCGTTCTGGCACGTGGAAGTACTCGCGATGCGCGGGGAAACGGACCGCGCCATCGCCATCTTCGATCGGCTCCTGAGCCTTCGCAATGACCTTGGGCTGCTCGCCGAAGAATACGATCCGAGGGACGGACGACAGCTGGGGAACGTCCCACAGGCGTTCTCGCATGTCGGCATCGTCGGTGCGGCGGTCGCGCTTTCAAAGGACTGGTGACTGCTGGTAGCGCGCAGAGGCACACGAGGAAAAGGGGGAGCGGTGCATGGCACCGCTCCCCCTTTTCTGCTCGTCCTCGCCCGCTTTTCAGCGAGACGCTCTTACAATCAGCAACCTGGCTTGCGCATCGCAGACCTACCTTCCATCAAGTTGACGTTCGTCTAAAACTACCAGAACCCGTTGCAGGGTTCCATGCAACGTAAAACTCGTTCGAAGCTTGTCTATCCGCGGAGTGTCGCCTCAGCGTCTTCGAGCATTTCCTCGACGACACGGCCGCCATGTACGGTCACGAATCGAATTTTGTCCCTCATAATCATAGACTTGACCAGTTTCGCGGCGTCCTGCGCACGCTCTACTTCCTCGAAGAGTTCAAGGTGCGCTGCTCTCAGCGTGTCTGCCCAGATAGGCATTTCCGTTCCCTTCTTGAAGACTTCCTCCGCTAGCAAGTCGCAGTACCCGCGGAGCACTGACGTATCGATACCGTCCTTCGCCAGAACGGCGAGGTCGCCTCCCGCACGCAGGAAGCACAAGGAATACTCCAACAGATTGTTGACCGTATGAAGGCGATCATCTGTCGGTTCGTGGGAAGCAGCGTCCTCAAACTCCCGTGAAGGAGCAACCTTCCGATCCAAAAGAGGCTTCGTCGTACGTAGTGCCTTGAGGTAGTACTCTCGTTGCTCCGACCGGACGCTTTCCTCTGCACCCAGAGGGGCCTCCCTCAGTCGCAAATTCTCTGCCAGTTCCCAATACGCGAGACCGAGCTGACGCGGAATTCGAACTCTGAGGAAATGATCATCCTCAAGTTCTCCTTGAGGATGATTATCCAAGTTTCGGACAGCTTCCTTGAGCTTGATAACGGCGAGGTCTTCCTGACTTCCCTGCGCCATCATGACATTGGCCATCCGGTAACCGAGGATCGCATCATAACGATATGCCGGGTCTTGAGATAGCTGGCCATAGAGCTTGAGGGATAGCGCCATTTGCTCGGCTACATACGTCTCATCGTAGGCGGTATCATGAAGGCCACTGGCGACACGGCCTGCCCAATAATAAGCCAGCGCCGCTTCCATCATCAGGTAATACCGGCAATACGCCACAGCCTCACGGGAGAGCCCCTCTTCTGCCTTCACTGCTTTGACCAAGTCCAGAAGCTCAGTCCCGATCGCCGTGAACTCTGCCGGCAGCCCAGCTTTCGCCTCTACTCCCCCTTTGAAGAAGCTCGTAAAAGCTATCCGGATTTGATCAGCTACAGCACCCACCCTTTTCTGAAGCTGCCCCCTGAGTGGAAGCTGACTCAGTGTCTCAAGATGTACCGTTCCGGCAGAAACGTGCGTGGTCGATGACAGGCCAGCCGGATCTGCACGCATCATTTCTTGGCGAATGTCGTCGGCGATTGTCCCACATTCGTCAAGAAGCCGCTTGAGGCTTCCTAGACGCTTCGACGCGCTCTGAAAGTGTTCCCATTCCCTACTGCCCTTATCTGCGAGGTCGGCCTTGTATCGCAAGGAATGATCGATCTCGCCCCACACATCCTCCATGGAAGTACGTATCTGCACTTCCATGGGTATACGCCGATCATGGCGACTGTTGATCGGGTTTCGACACCAAACGACGATGTGGATTGACGAGTACTCGGTTTCCTTGCGCTCGACCTCCACCCCCAACACGTCCGATTCGGCTTTGACTGGCACGCCTTTCGTGTTGAATTGATCGATGATCATCGAGACGATCGGATCGTCCTCCTTTGCAGATGTATATATCTTGATCTCTTCGATCGCATCTTCAAGAACTGTTCCCGGAAAAATGGATAACTCCTGCATTTGCCCGGCTTCTATGAACTTTAGGAAGCGCGCGACCAGCAGGGGTAATTCAGCCTTATATAGCGTCAGCAAGCGGAGGCCTACGATGTCGCGGACATCGCCGGGGCCATAGTCAGGACGCTTGCTTCGTCGATCCATCACCTTTCTCGCAAGGCTTCGATGATCCTTTACCCGACACTTCGTGAGGTAAGCGGTCCCATCAATGCTCCGATCACCCATGATGAGCCCAGCAAGCACGCGATGCCTGACCTCCGCCGCGCCCGCCAAAGCGTTAACGCAGTCGAGTTCGAGCTTCATTTCGATGTCGCTGGTCATGACGAACCCTTGCGTCGGTCGGTACTTCGGCGGAGGGCCCGCATGCTGTGTAGCTTGGATACCGCCCCCCCCGAACGAGTCAATGGCTCGGACGTCCGCGTGCGCGAGGCCCGGTCCCGCGAACGAAGAGCCGATATCGCGGCGAGAATATAATGATGCGAGTAGGAAGACCCTAGGAGATGTCCGTCAACGGAGGCCGGAACTCAGATCGTGGGCGGCGGCACCTTGATCGCTCTTTGGCTTATGAAGTGCCAACTGGACGCGTTCGTCGTTTCCCGACCGTCGATGGTGAAGTCAACCGCGCGGTCCGATCCGAGGGTCAAGAGAACCCCTTGGTGGTCCGGCGGAAGAAGGATCTGACGCGTCTGACCTCCGCTATCCCTGAGTAATCCGACGCTGTGCGACACGCCGAAGGTCCCGTTCTCGTTTCCGCGGCGGATCAGTCCGTACGAGGAGAACGTCAGGACCGTGCAGCCCGGGTCGTCAGCGAGGGTACTCGCGTAGCGGGCCGGCCAACGCCCTTCCAGCTGGGGTCCATCCATGAGGAGCGAGAACACGAGGTTCGGACCGACGGAGCGGATGATCTCATGGCAAGGATCGTTTCTCGCAAGGTCCTCGCAGATGAGCGACGAGAATACGGCGTCCTTGCGGAACTGGAAGAAGTTGAGTTCGCGGCGCTCGATTTCGTGGCTTTCCCACCAGTCGACGTTCGGCCGCAGGGACGACGCCAAACCGTAGTTCGAGATCTGTGACCTATCGAGCATCCATCAATGGTGCTTCCGTTGGCTGACCAGTCGCGCGCGCGGTCGATCGCTTCCGGTCGCGGCCGTCATGCTCTTTTCCCAGATCGCCGTCAGAACGCAGTTGGTCTCGTCGCCGTCGCAGTTGCCGCTGCTTCCGGCGATCATGAACTCAACCGTCCCCTCGGTGGCATCGTAGACGACGTCCATGAGCTTCCGAAAGAGGTCGAAGCTTAGAGCATACTCAGGAAAGACCACCGCGTTGATGCTGCCCACATCGTTCAGCGCCGTTCCGATCAGACTTCGGACGATCTCGCATATCTCGTCGCTTCCGCCGTCCAGCCAGGTCTGGCTGACGCCGAAGTTTCCCCACCGGGCCCCATCTCCCTGGTTCTCCCGGACCTTCGCGAAGTCCAAGGCACGCAAGTGATAAGGAAGGGGCACGAGGAGAATGTCGAGGCTTTCGCCGGCGTCGGCCTTGGGTTCGCCCTGAACCTGTTGCCAGGAGCATCGGACGGTCCCCTCCGGCCCGGTGATCGCAAGGTTCCGGGAAATGCTCCTAAGGGTACATCCGACTTGCGTGACCCGTCCCTTCGGCTGGACGCAGACGACCGAACTGTCCGCGGCACCGGCGAACGTCGCGACGTGCCGGTTCGCCCGCACCATGTTCGGCACCGCCCCTCCGGAAACGACGGTCTCCGTCAGACGGCTCCGCTTGACGCGGATCGAGGCCCACCGCTGGAACTGGTTCGCACCCGACGCGTCGTCGGTCGAGTAGACGTGACCGATCCGGTCGCATGCCTCGTCTGCGATGATGAGCATTTGGAATAGCGCTTTCCACCACGGGGGTGCCTCGCGCTCGGCAGGCTGGCCTTCCTGGCCCACTGTATCCCGATGCCACTTCTGGACGGAGCCCATCTTGATCTGCTGCCGACGTCGGCTGAAGACGAGTGCCCAAAGCGAGTGGAGCAGTTGCGGTGGGCTGGAGGTCTTCCTCCATTGGAGGCTGGCTTCGACGCACCTCTTACGCTCGGCCTCGTTGATGACCACCATCAGAGGAGACGGTCGTCCAGTCGCCGGCTTGCCGAAGCGAGGCGACGCAGTCGGATCGGGCTCAAAGTAGCCCATGAGGCCCATCTGTTGGATCATGTAGGCGCAGAAGGCGAACACGTCGTATGGCAGGACCGGGGTGAGCCTCCACGGCGAGTCGAACTCGGACGGTTGGTCCGTAGTCTGCGCCACGTCCGATGACGTGATCTGCGGCAGGGCTTCGCCTTCCGAGAGCAATTCCTCGATCAGACGCGGGTCGATCGCCTGCGTCCCGTTGGGGAAGACAGTCTGGAGCACGTTTAGAATCGTCGTGCGTCCGCGATGGTCCATCTGCGCGCTCCGAATGTGACGGCAATGCGACATCGCTAGCCCCTTGCAACATAGGGAACAACACCACATGTTGGGGCTATGACACGGACAACACATGTCCCAAGGGTCTCACTTGTGCGTATGGGCGACACCTCACGCTCGTTCATGCGCATTTGAGTAGGAAACCTTTCCCTGCCAGCATGCGTAGTGCTATCACCTGTCGATACGCGGCCGGGGCTCCATCCCGGCCGCCTTACGCTTTCGACGTCAAGGACTTGACATTACTCAGCTGAACTCCGCCGCGATGATCGAGGATGCGATGACAACGCTTCCCGGTGAGACCGAGGCGCTCGCCAAGGGCCTCGCCGCTGCCATCCGGGAGTCTGCTCATGCATCCATGAAGGCTACCTTGCCCGATGGCATCGAGGACTCCGATGAGTATGCGGTCTTCGATGTACCCACAGGGATCGTTCAAGTCAGCCCTTTTCGGAACGTGGCCGTGGAGGGCTCGGTCGATCATCGACTTGTAAGCGCCGCGCGCGAGTTGATCGACGCTTTCGAGTAGATGGCCGCCACCGGCGGTCTCGTTCGAATACCGCCGTAGGTCATGGTTCAGGCCTTCGCCCGATGTTCACTCGTCCGTAATGCCGGACCCCGTTCGGCTCGTTCGTACCGCTTCGAGGAAGCTCTTGTGCGCGAACCGCTGTAGCTCGGCCGCGGCTGCACGCGCGCTTTCGGATGCAGCCGTCAGCTCATCCGAAGAGGCATCCCGACCCGACGCCTAGCGATCATCTCAGCCCGCGCGCGTTCCAGTTCCTGTCGCTGCGCCGGGAACGCGTCCCTGCGATCTAGGATCTCGCCGCGAACCGCATCGCGCAGGACCGGGTTAAGACCTTCCAGCGCAAGCGGAACGGCTACCTTCGAAGGAGGCCATCGTTGGCCTGCGATCACCGCGACCGCGAACCCGAGACACACGAGATTGAGGGAAAGGGATACGACGAACCCGATGAAGGTGAGACGGCATCCGCGATCCATCACAGCAACCCCTACCAAAGTAGGCCGCCGGACGTCCCGGTGAACGCCGCATGCGCCGTCGCGACCAGGCGTTCGTCCTCGAAAGCATCCGTGACCGCCCCACCCGCGTGGTATCCCAAGACCACGTACGCGATGGCCGCTGCGCCGGCGGCGATCCGTGGCGCGCCGCCGAGACGGGTCGCAACCCTTGGGGCCGAGCCGTCGTTCGCTGCCGCTCCTGGATCGATCGTCGACCGCTCAGGTGGCTCGCCCACGCTCACGGCAAAAACGTCCTGCACGGACGGTCGATGCGCCTCGTCGTCGACCGCGAATGCCTGCTCGATATCGAGGTCGACATACCGGACCTCCTGAAGCAAGAAGAGCAGCCTTCCATCTCGACCGATCGCATTTCGCGCACGCACGGCTTTCTCGGAAGGCCATCGGTCGAGATCCTAACCCCAGCGCAGGAGCGACTCCTCGAACTCGTTCCACGTCATCGTCATCCGCTCAGTTCCCTCCCCGGCGGTCTCGCGCCCGCCGCTTCTCACGTAGAGATCTGCGGGCGCGTATAATCAATTGCTCCGCTTCCCCTCTGCTGCTGCCGACCACGACGGCGATCTCGGCGGTCGATAGTTCCCCCTCCACGGCCAGGATGAGAGCAGCCCGCTGTCGCGCGGGAAATCCCGCGATGTCGCGCCGTACGGCTGCGAGCTCTTCTACCGCGATCACGTGCCGTTCGCCGTCGCCGCGGGAGCGGCAGCAGGCCATGATGGGCAAACGAAGTTCGCGCCGTCGACGGGCAGGCGTCCCGCTGAGCTGTAGCCATCTTCGAGCGCAAACCCCTCACGTCTTCCCGGCTAAAGGAGAAAGAGCGAGGAGCACCTCAGCGCTTGTGCATTAAGTCCAGCACGTCATCGTACAGGCTCTGCAACCCTGGCTCATCCGGCCGCGACACCGCATACGTGAGCCGACTGATGTGGCTACCTGCCCTAGCAAGACGCCCTAAACATACCCTCAGATGCCGAAGTGTGATGATCTCGGGACCGTTGTTCAAGCGGCATTCGAAATGTGCCTCACTTGATCCGTCACTCGCAGCTACGCCGTAGCCCTTCAAGCCATGGGCGATCGAGTTCCGGATCCTTAAAGCCTCGGCAAGCTGATCATGCAACGCGTTCACGACTCGCAGATGGTCCGCACGGTTCTGCGCACTGTGAACGTGCAGGTCCTTCCACCTTGCCAACGAACGACCGATCCCATGCGGTTTGTTAGTGCTCAGCGGATCACCTAGCGCTGCAATGGCTTCCCCCAGCTCGGCCTCCACGCTCGACCAAAGCATGAATAGGGAACCAGTGGCCTCCCTCATCTCGGCGATTGTAGCCGGAGGCTCTGACCAATCGTTCGGACGAGGCGTCATATCTAGCGGACCTTCATCCCACTGGTTCGTCTGCCTAAGCCATCGGCCGAGTCCCCACGCAGCCAGATGCCGTCGTAGGCCACATCTTCTACCTGAAAGCTGGGAAAACCGCGGTTCTTCATCTCGGCGGCCGCAACCTTCGTCGGCACGCCCCTCTCCTCCGCCAGTGTCTTCGCCGTCACGAACCGCTCGTGGAACGCAGCCGCATCCTCCGCCGTGATGCACCGCCTCAAGCTCCGCGTCGCGATGTTCATCAGAGTCGTCGACGGCGTGTGCCCATCCTCGACAAGCCGCGCGAAGGACCCCGCCCGGCTCAGCCCAACCCGTTTCTGGAACGCAGCCACCGTCATTGCCCCGTCGTCCGTTTCCCAATCCTCCGGGAGGATACGTGCGACGTCCGCCTCTCTCACCATGATCGACGGATAACCTTCCTCCCTGGCCAATCGTGCCGTGGCGAGCCGACCGGATCGGACGGCCTCGAGAATGTAGCGCACACCTCCCGCTATCTTCGGCGCGGCCTTCTGGAGACCGATCCAGCCATCCGCTCGCTCGATGGTCGACGCATCCGCTGGCAGGAGGGAGGCGAGGAACCCGTTTGCGTCCGCACGCCGCCACGGGCGCTTGATCGACGGGTTCGCCACGAACGGCTCGAACAATCCTAGGTCGGCAAGGCTACGGAACTGATCGCGCGAGATCCCGAGACGCTTCGCCATCTCCTTCTCGCCCACGAGCGTCAGCACCTCTTCAAGCAGAGGCTTCCAGCGCTCCGCGTCGAACGTCAAGACGGCGTCGGGCCGAGTGTCGTCCGCCGGGATCGCCCCCCTCTCCACCAGGATGGGCCGGAGCGTAGCCGTCTTCAGCCCGACCTCGGCGGCGGCGGTTCGGACGGAGTGGCACCGACGCACCTGAATAACCTCTCCTAGCACGCGTTCGCCGGGCGCGATCGGCCAGTGCCTGAGGATAACGCTGCGTAGACGATCCCGCATCGGGTCGAACGCTTCGTCGTCCGCGAGATCGCCGTCGAGGCGGGTGTAGAGCCGTCCGAAGGTCTTCTTCGCTCCGTCCTGCGGGTCCGCGCGCCGACGGAGAAGCTTGTGGAGCGCCGCGTTCAGACCGGCGTCTCCGTCGCGCAGCACCCGGAAGCCCCGCTCCAGCGCGGCGTGCAACCTGCCGGTCTCATCGTCACCTGCCTCTCCGTCGACGTTCAGTTCCTCGCCGAGAAGCTGACAGAGTTCTGCGGCCGCATAGAGCGAAGGTTGTCCAAGGGCGGGCCCTACCATGGGGTGGGCGAGCCGGTCATCGAGCCAAAGATCGAAGTCGGTCGGGGTTCGATCCAGTCCGTCCAGCACCCCGGCCGTGAGGTCCGCTTCGATCTCACGGAGGTGCGGCAACTGATCGAAGCGGCGAGTCGGCTGACGCTCTCGCCAAAGCGGAGCGAGGTCCACGCCGTGCCGGATGCAGACGTGAACGTAGCGTAGCTGCCAATGGCCGCGCATGACCATCGCGGCGACGCCGCCGACTTCCGAGCGAAGCGCGTCCTCTCGCAGGCAGGCGGGGCATCCCCGGACCTCGGGATTGCGCAGCGCCCGGGTGACGAAGATCTCATCCCGGAAGCGCATACGGACATCGCCGATTGCGACGCCGGACCAGGAAAGGAGTTCATCTACGTCGGCTGGGGAGATCCGAGCGACCTCGGCAAGCCGTTCCACCGACCCGTCCTCACCGCTCAATGTCCCCCGCACCGGCAGCCCCATCTCTTCGAGGAACGTCGGAAGGTCTATCAGGTGATAAGCCGCCACACGGGAGAGGAAGGAGGGCAGCGTTTCGCGCGCGGCCGGGGTCGGGTGTTCTTCGGGCGGCATGGGAAGAGAGCACCACGGTGGGAGCGAAGCGGCAAGCCGGGGTTATGATACGAGTGCTGCCGACGCACTGCGCCAGTCACGTGCCGATGGGTGCGCAAGCTGCACGATTTTCGGACCTTCAGAATGGCAACAGGAGAGCTGCGACGCCGGGTTGTCGGCGCCGCTAGAAAACTGCCATTTCGGGCAAATAGCTACCTTTCGACCGCATGGTTATCTGCCATCGGTCCTGAACGCTGGGCGTTCGGCAGGCGTGATGAAGGTGCATTCGGCCGTCGTCATCTTTGGGAGCGGTAGGTAATCGATTTCCGAAATCCGATGTCGGCCTGACTTCATTCTTGCTGTCTGAGCGCCTCGATCACCGACGCCTCGATCGAACCGACGATGGCCCACGTCGCCACGCCTGCACCGATGGCAATGAGGAAAAGAAACGTCGGAAGGGCGATCGCCACAAGAGGACCGGAACGCCTACCTTTCTCGGTAATGGCATCGATCGACCACGGGAGAACCAAGCCTGCGACCGCGCAGACCGCGAGGCCCCCGGCGAGGAGGCCGCCCATCATCAAGGGCAGCTTCTGTTGTGCGTGCGGGATCGAAAGGCAGACCGCCGATAAACCTGTCCAGAAGACTACGGCATGGGTCTTGTCGGCAATGATCCAGAGCAGCTCGCCGCTCCGGCGCCATTCATTCCAGTATTCGTCGTTCATATCATACTCCTATCGTGACGGGTGGAACCGGTCGCATGTGTTAGGGCACTGTCAGTCAATGACGTGCTATCTTGCTTCTCCACTCACCCTCCGCCATGTTTGAAGCGGGTCTGAAAACCCGGACTAGGAATAGCTGCATCGTGGAACTGGGTTCGCCTCGTGTCGCATGCGGTGATGCGTGTGACCGCTTGGCGGCCGTCACCTCCGACTCTGTCGGGGTGGCGGCGCTATGCAACACCCGTAAGGGGAAACCGCCGCACCTGTATTCCTAGCAGGTTTTCAGCCCCCGGCGCCCGGCCGGTCCGGGTTCGACCTCCCGGACTTGGAGGTCGTCCTTAGGGGGCGGATGTGGCGGCGGACGACGAAGTAGAGACGGAGAGCGGCGCTCGATTGGTCCCGGCCGGTAAGCGACCTCAGGCCAACGACCTCGCAACGATCCTGGACGGTCGCTACGTCACCTGGCTGACGGCTAACGCCACCTGGACGGACTTAATCCGAGACGAGGACGCCATCGGCACGGTCGAGTACGGCGAGGTCACGGCCAACCTGCGCAAAGCACGCGATGCTGCGTCCAGGACCCCGCCCCGTTGCACGGATGACCTAGCCGCACTCCTTCACATTTGGTGGGACGAGTATGGCCTTTACTTGCGCGACGACGACCTCGACCTCCCGGACGAAGCCCACGATCCGGCGCCGCTCTTCATCGCTCGGATGTGGAGGGCCGCGACAGGGCTGGACGGCTGGCCCCGCCAGATCGTCGGCACGCCTGAAGGTTCCCCTTGACCGCCCTCCGCCTCCTCGTCCTCGCCGACCTTCACATCGACAAATGGCTCGTTCACCGTCGTGATCCGCTCGACCACCTCATCCCCGAGGATTGGGCGTCCGTCGATCTCTGCGTCCTCGCCGGCGACCTGACCGATGAAGCGCCGAAGCGATGGCCCCGGGCCTTCGATTGGCTGGGCAAGCGGATCGCCCTCGGGCGGGTGCACGTGTTCGAAGGCAACCACGACTACTACGAGACGGCCTTCGACGATGGCGGGCGGCATGCCGAGATTGCCGCCGCCCAAGGCGCGAACTATGCCCAGATGGGCCGGATCGTCCTGGGACGGCACCGGTTCCTCTGCTGCACGCTCTGGACCGACTTCGCCCTGACCGACGACCGTCCCCGCGCGATGGCCGACGCGCAGGCGTGGATGAACGATTACGGCAGCATCCGGGTGGCGCGGGCGGGGTATCGCCGCCTCCGCCCCGCGGATAAGGCCCGGCGGAACGCGGAGCACCGTGGCTGGCTCGATCGCGAGCTGGCCGAGCCGTTCGACGGCGAAACCACCGTGGTGACGCACCACGCGCCGCATCCCGGCGCCCTGCTCGATCCGCAGGCCGACGTCGCCCCGGCCTACGCGTCCGACCTCACGAAGATGATCGAGCGGCACCGCCCCGCGCGTTGGATCCACGGACATACGCACGTCTACCACGAGACCACCGTCGGCGGCACGGAGATCATCTGCGCGAGCGTCGGCTACCCTTGGCAGCGGTCCCGGGGCGAGACGGAGATCGTCCCTCGGGTGATCGAACTGCCTGACCCGGCCGGCGGCACCGCATGACCGCGCGCGATGACATTATGGATCGATTCCCCGTCGTCTCGACGTGGACTTGGTTCCATAAGCCGACCCGGGCGTACTACCGCCTCCAGCGGGACGACGAGCACGGTCCGCCGCAGGAGGGGCGGGACCGGGCGTTCGAAGAGCTGACCACGGCCATGGACACCGCGCTGTCGGACGAGTGGGTCGGCTACCGCATGGTCGAGGCCGCTCTGCACCACCCGCCGCCGGAGCCCGAGATCCAGAACGCGGAGACCCGCTGGACTCGGACGGCCGTGATGGTAGCACAGCTGAAGAAGGCCGGCGTCGAGGGCGCGGACGAGGTGCGCGACGTCCTGCCGGGATGGCTGACGCCGATGGGAATGGCTGTCCATGGGATCGTTGAGCGGATCGCGCTGCAAAACGGACCATGCCGCGTGGTGATCCAGCGGATCAAGAAGAAGTGGGGGACGCTGCGGATCTCCATCCGGGCCGAGCCTGGGGATCTCGCACGCGACATCTCGACCATCGCCCGTTGGGCTGAGGCCTGCACCGTAGGGCGGTGCGCGGTGTCGGGGCAGCCGGGAGAGGTCGTGGGGCCGGGGTGGATGCTCACGCTGTCGCCAGAGATGGAGCGGCTGCGAAACATCGAGCCGTGAAGGTTCAGGCGAATGGTGTCTCCAACTCAGTCAGTCAATCCGCCGACGGCCACCTCAAGTGACAATTGATCAACACTACTTCCAATCCACTCCAACGGTGTTCAGTTCACAAGGTTGAGGCCATTCTCCGGGAGGGCACGCCGAGTATATGTTCTTCAGGGCGGACCATCGCAGGAGGCACCATCGAGTCCGATCAGTCGCCGAAGCTGACATCGCCCGATCCAGCAGCTGCCGATCCCCCACAGGAGATCGAGTCCCCCACGCGTCCGGCAGGCTTACCGTTGACGAACACCGTTCCCGAGCCGCCCGACAGACTGCGCGGATGCGGCGACGCGGGGCATGTCGGGCAGGCGTGCGGCGCGTAGCTATCTCCCTGGCGCACGACGGCGATGCCGTTGACGAAGACGTCCGGAGAAGCGCCCGTCGCCGGGGTAGAGGGGAAGTGGCATGCATGGCCTGAACCGGTATCGCCGAGGCGGGTGGCTTTGGGCATGATTCAATCCTCCTATCCGGCATCCTCCGAGCGAATATCTTCAATAGTGCCGTCTCCACGATTTAAGATAAGCGCCTTAATGCCAGGCACCATGCGCGATCCAATCATATCGGCAAGCGCTTCTTTCGACAGGACCGCTCCCTCGTCGCGCATGACGGCACGCTCGAGATTGAAAGTCTCTGCATAGAATTCTAAGAGAGCGATATGAAGTCTGGGCGTGCCCGTACGGATAGAGAGATGCAGGAATGGTTTATCGTTGACGCGCATGTCGGCTGGTAGTTGCATGTTTGAGCCTAGAGCAGTGTGTTCTGAATTTCATTCTGATGGACGATGTTTTCGGACGGAACAGCATATCGAGCAGCGGCGAATGCGATCCATTCGGCCGGGTCTGACAAACGATGTGAAAGGTCCGATAGCCAGGTCACATGCCCATGGCGGACAGCAAGCACCGTTCCATCGGAACGTATAATTGCCGCCGTTTCGGAGAACTGGTCGAACATGATCGCCAGGTCGGTCCAAACATGATGAAACTCTGCATCTTTCTCCATCCGCGCAAGACAGGCGAGATCAGTATAGACCCGTAGTCTGGACGAGACCTCACCTGCAAGCTTTCCGGCCCCGTCCACGCACCGCCAAACGAGTTGGCCGGTTCCATACCAATCGAGCTGCCGTCTGCGGCCCCCGGTAGCCTTCGACATCTGCGCAGAGAGCGCGTTTGCCGAAAGGCCGATCTCACACGAGCCGAATAGGGTAAAAAGCGTCGCCATGGACTAAGGATCTTTCGGAAACAGGCCGGAGCTTATGGTTCGTTCGAAGGAGTGCTACGACACGCCTTGTCTTCGAGTAGAGACAGTAAGGGCATTAGTGCCAAGGTTGCATCCTCTTCGTTCAGTTCGCTCCGAGGGCTTAGAAGCGGTTCGTACCGACCGATGTCATGATCGACCCCGACCGCCAAGGTCGGTCGACACACATCGTCCCATGGATCGGTCTCGTCCGGAGCTGGCTCGTCCGGGAAGAGGAGCGCCTGGTGCGACGGATCCCCAACGATTCGCACCTCTCCAGGGGCGCGACCTGAATCGACCATGCAGATCAGCCCGTTCTGAACCAGCTCCTGGAGAATAACTGCGACGTCGAAGAATTCGGCGCTGTCTACAGGCACCGGGGGCGTACTTTCCCGCACGTCGGTTCCAAAGGCGAAATACCAGTCGGTCCCTGCATCCGGCGGGGAAGAGAGGCCGTTGACCGCATCGGCAAGCTTCCAGCCATTCGGCGGCAAAGCCGATATCAGAATGTCCCGTCTGCCTAGTTCCATGCGTCCAAGAAGTGGCGCGTAGGACGTCAAATGTATGTCTTCGGCGGCCTTCCGCGATACCGTAGCGTCGAGCCGCTTTGCGATCGCATCAATTGCCGAGATCGCATCTTCGAGCGATCCGAAAGCATGCACCGTATCTTCGGCGCCGTGGTACCAAGAGATAAGCGTTCTATGAGCATCCATCTACTGTTTTCCTCTAGTTCGCCGAAAACGCTGGGTTCGTATACGTTAATATCCGACCGGTTCTGTTATCGATGATGATCACTTGCGCAAATCGCTGCTCTTGAAAGCGCCTGAGTTCGGATAAGTACGCACTAGGCGGCGGCCCTCCATCTCGCCCGATACGGACCACAAAGTTTCGAGATTGGTTCTTATCCAGTTTATTCGTTATCTGACGCAGCATCGCTTCAGGCGATCGCGGAGAGAAATGATCGAATATGACGCCGTTTATGCGGTAATCCGGTCTTTTCGTGTTCGGCGTGTCCGCATCGTATCCATAGTCTCCGTCGCCGTAGGGCGACGGAGATCCGGGGCTATCGTCAAGCATTTCGACCCGGTATCCAGCATCGGCTAGGTCCTGTCCGCTCCGACCCTCGTCGACCAAATCCTCTATCTCTCGAAGACGGTTCGGATGGCGACCTGGGGATCTAGCGAGCTGCTCGGCTCTGATCTCATCGGGCGTCTGCCCGGCGTAAGTACCGGCACGACCGTATCTGGGGACGCCACCATTGTCCGGCCCACCATAGAGCTCCACAGCATCCGGATCATCCGGCGATAGGTAGTCAGGCCTGACGTCCCCTTCGGCCTGCGGAGCCGGGCCGTTGGGGGTCGCCGCCCCGTTTCCATCGGGGTCGTCGACGATAGTCTCAGGGGACTCAGAATCGTCCGGCCGGTCGAGATCGGGGCGGTCGCCATCGGGGATGCCGCGCCTGACGGTCTTCACGATCCGCAGGAGAGCTCCGCCGCCGAGCAACATCTGTCCGATTTGGCAGACAAGGAAACCCACGGCATAGTCCGGGTCTTCCCGCATGAACTGTCGGAACTGGGCGACCAGCTGTTCGGCTCTGTCACGGCCGCGTGCTGCCATCGCGGCCCACTCGTCTTCCGTGTAGACAAGAAGGATCGCGCGGGTGAGTGCAGAAAAGACGGCGTTACTGTCCAGCGTATCGCCAAAATAGGTGTGAAGTGCTGCGAGTAGCTCGACGCCCTCCTTCGCGTTCTGCTCCAATGCGTCCCGTATTTCGGCGATCTGACGCCCGAACTGTTCATCCGCGTCATCATCTGTAAACCACCCAGGGCCCCAGCGCTCCCACGCGGCAGCAATGCCGCCACCAGCGAGGCCTAGAAGCTCCGTAATTAGTTCCCAGAGCTCTATCAGCGTCTGCCGTCCGCACTCTATGAAACCAGTTAAAGCGGAACCCTTCTCTCGATGACCTTCCTCCGTCCGTGTATCTACGGCGTCGTCGTTCTCAGGCTCGCCCTCATCCACCGGTTCGGTAGGCGCAGGATCAACGGTCGGTACTTCATCCGATGGAACAGTTTGCGGCGCATCCGGGCTGGCACGTCCATCGTTGAGTGGTGGAGCTATGGTCGAAGGTAGAGCAGGAGTATCCTCGACTGGCGGAACGATCGGCTGGCTCGGCAAGATTGGAGCGGCCCGCATCCCATCTTCTAGACCTTCTGTCTCGCCACAGTGGGAGGACACCGCACTTGGCGGCATCCCACCTAGGGAACTCAGCAGGAGCGGCGTACTGTAATCCGGACAGTCTTCGTCCTCATGGGGTTGCTGTTCGCCCATGGCGTCTGGCGGCAAGAGGGTGCCGGAGCGGAACCGGGCCAACGTTGCCGGCCCAAGGTCCTGCGATCGATCGCCGATGGAAACCTCGGGTGATGCCGCAAACCGTGCTGCATAGGTTTTTGTCGCTGCACTCAAGGCTGCGATATCGGTCGTTCCGTTCTGGAGTGTAGCGAACGCATCACTTGCGATGTCCAAAGAACTGTCATCGATGGTGGTAAGGGCGGCCGGCTCGATGCCGGGCGGGAACCTCGACGTCGTTCCAGGCCGCGGCTCTATATCGGAAGACAGCATCTCCTTCGTCTGACGGCGCGTATCCTCATATCTCTGATAGAAGCCCATCTTCGGCCTTCGTCAGTTCAGGTCGATCCGCGGGGCTTTCATCGAAATAGACTTGTGCCCCTTGAGTTCGATGTCGTCCGCTTCGATCGTGATTTTACCTGAAGCTGCGTCGAGCACGATATGGGTTTTCCCGCTTCCGGCCTGCCACCGCTCTCCAGCGACCTGAGTGAGCGTGCGAAGGGTTTCGTCCATTCGATGCTGTCCGGAAAATGAATGGTAAGAACCGCCGGTGAAGTCCTGTCGTGTACCGCCAACGATCGTAGCCTTGTTTACACCAACCGTCTCCGTCGATGTGACCGCCGTCGTCTCTGCCTTGTTACCGCCGATATGGACGGTCAGATTTCCTTTTCCGAGGCCTGCGGCACCAAGAGCGCCCATCAAGTTGGCGGATTTGAGTATTTTTCCAGCCTTATCCATTAGGGCATTACCGAAGTGGGAGTGGACCTTGCTTACGAACCCGGCAAGCCGGTTTGCCCCAATGACCATATGGACATTACCGCCGACAACTTCCTCGTGGTTATTGCCGACCTCGATCGCCTTATTATGACCTACACTTTCGAACTGGTTCACATCAATCCGCTTGGCGCGATTGTTCTCGACATGTATGGTTTGATCTTTCTGGGCATGAAGATAAACCTCTTCGCGTCCGCGATCGTCTTCAAATGTTAATTCGTTAAAACCGCGACCCTTATGGGTATCGGACCGGAAGACGGATTTCGTTTTATTCGCTGGCAAGGCGTAAGGGGCATAATTTACGCCATTGAATACGCATCCTGTGACGATAGGCTTATCGGGGTCGCCGCGGAGGTGTTCGACGATGACCTCCATGCCGATGCGGGGGATGACCATGCCGCCCCAGCCCTTGGACGCCCAGTTCTGGCTGACGCGCATCCGCATGGTGTGGGCGCCGGTATCGTCCCAGTGGAAGCGCGCGAGGATGCGGCCGTGCTCGTCGCAGTCAATCTCACCTTCGCCGACGACGACGGCCGTCTCGGGACCCTGCACCTTCGGCCCGGGCGTGCGCCGCTCGGGGACGAGCGGCGCGTCGTCGGGCATCAGCACGTAGCTGCCTTCGTAAGGCACCTCATCCGCCTGTGCGTCGCCCGTCCCATAGGCTTGACTGCGGAAGCGGTGCTCGGCGCGCAAACATAGGAAGGTACGGCCGGTGGCGTTCTCGACCCGATCGCCTGCGAGCGTCACCCGCCCGCCCGCGCCCAAGCTCGCCACGAAGCCAGTCGCCCGATGGCGCGGCGCTTGGCCCCGCTCTCCTTGCGCCCGGCGTGCGACCACGCCCCGGCCCCCGCCCTGGTCGAGGTAGTCGCCGGGCCAGTCGTAGCTCTCCACCTGGCCGTGGGGGTGGCTCGCATCGCCCATGCGGTCCACCTCCTGCATCGCGCGCGGCGTCTTGAAGTTGTACTCGGTCAGCCGCACCGCGCCCGTGGTGATCCGCTCCGCGCTCGACCACGTGCGGAAATGCTCCTCCTCGGCGAGATGATGACCCTCAACGCCATAGTAGGGGCGATCGCCCCCGGGCACGAGGGCGTGGCTCTCCGGCAGGTCCGTCAGCCGCATGGCGTGCGTGCCGTCCCCGTGGACCCACGACCACGTGATGCCGAACCGCTCTAGCTGGCGGCGTACGAAGTCCGCGTCGCTCTCGCCGTACTGGACGGTGTACTCGAGGACGGGATAGTCCTCGGTCAGCGCCACCTCCAGATGCGGCTCGCCAAGGTCGGCATAGGCCGACAGCACCTCCTCGACGATCTGCACGACGGTCTTGTTGTGGAAGATGCGCATGTTCCGCCGCAGGCCCGCCACGTGCAGCCAAGGCCGCAGCACGAGGTCGTAACGGAACCCGTTCTCCGAGACGCCCGCGTGCCTCGCCTCGCAGACCACGCCGTCGAAATGCCGCGTCCCGCCGGCGAGGTCGACCTCCACCGTGGCGGGGGTGCCTAGCAGAGCGTGCAGGTCCACGTCGCCCCGCGTCGACAGCGCCTCCACCCGCCATTCGAAGTCGCCGCTGAGTTCCTCCGTCCCGTCCATGCGGAGCAGTACCAACGCGTCCTTGCCGAGCGTGGTCGTCAGACGCCCCTGGCGCGCGTCCTGGCTGAAAAGCGCGTTCATCTAGTCGACCGCCTCCAAAGACCGGGGCTGCAACATCAAATCCGAATGCGTTCACCATCGACAAAGAGAACGGCGAGGGCAAGGCAAAGGCAGCCGAGCGGCCGAACCGCGCCGCCCGTCACTCCATGCCACCTCTCCATCTGCGGCGCCTTCATTCCGGCGGCGCCTCGCAGAACCTCTGCGTCGGCCGCATCAGGCACCGCATCCGGGCCTGGACGTCGAGGCCGGACAGGTCGCCTCCGAGGCTGTGCTCGACCTCTGTCGGGATGAGATCGCCAGCCTCATCCACCTCGAAGGACGCGGTCGTCCCGCTCTCAGGCCTTGCTAGGGAGGTCACAGTCAGTTCGTAGCCCGTCGTGAAGAACCCCGTCGCCTCGAAGGCGACGTCGTTCGCGTCCCCGAAGTCGCAGAGAAACTCAGCGAGGCTGGTGTCCTGCATGTCCAGCGCCGTCGGTCCCGTCCCGACGCGGAGCATCAGGTCGAGCTGCTCCGGGTCGTCCCACGCCTCCAGGCGGGCGTTGCAGCGGAGTTCGCTCCGCCGTTCCTCATAACCGCGGATGGCGGTGGCACAGGCCTGGTTGATCGAGAATGATAGCGTCGAATCGCTGATCCCCTCCGGTACGGTCAGCCCGCACTTGTCGATGGCGAGGGCGGAGGTCTTCCAATCGTCAGCCAGCAAGTCCTCGTCGGACATGTCGATCTGACCGGCGAGCCAATCCTGAAGCGCCGGTTCCACCTCCGCGCGCAGGGCTTGCATCCGGAGGCGGTACTCTCCTCGGATGTCCGCGGCCCGCATGTCGGTCCGGTCGATCTCGATGTCTTGCGCCGCGAAGCCGTTAGTAGCGAGGTAGTTCTCCACGGTCGGCTCGAACGCTATCGCTTCGGCGAGGATGGCCTCCAGTTCGGCCCGCGCGCCCTCCGCAGTACGAGCGGCCTCGGCCTGCGCCTCCTCCCTCGCCGCAGCCTCCTGGATGCGCGGCCAGTCCCGCACCAGCCGGTCCGCTTGCACCGGGCCGAGCCGGGAACAGTCGGACAGGCGCACCAGCATCTCCTCCGCCACGGCACGGTCCCACGCGCGATAGGGCAGCCCGGCGAGGACGTTCCACCGATCCGTCCCGAGCGGCATCGTCGCAGCGGCGGTGCAGAACCCGTCGCCGGAGAGGTCGAGCAGGACCGGAACGGAAAGCTCCGCGTCGAGAATGCGCGCGCCCGCGCGGGTCAGCACGTCGTCCACGGCGGCCGTGTAGTCCCAGTCCTCGAAGATCGTCCGGGCGGGCGCGACGTCCCACGGAAAGGCCTCCCGAGTGAGAGTCGCGAGCGCTTCGGCATCCGCTTGCATATCGAGCGGTGCAATCTCGACCCTCTCCATGACCCCTTCGATGTACCGATCCCAGAAACCAACCTGCGCCTCATGCGTTTCTCGAGGGTCGGTTTGCTGGTCGAGGGTCGGCAGCAGACCGGATGGCGGCAGGAGAGCCGCCGCCTCGGAGAGGCCTCGGGCATCTTGCGCTGTAGGCCGCTGGACGGATGCCAACTCTCGCACGGTCTCGTACACTGCCATCGGCTCCGCCTGCGGGCGCAGAGTGAATCTGCCGCATTCGGGCTTCTCGTTGCCGCGCCGGTCGAGCCACTCCGCCTCGACGGCAGAAGGCCCCAACTCGTGAATCACGACGTCCCAATCGCGGTTGCCGAGGCCATCATGCGATCCGAGTCCGAGATCGCCAGTATAGGTATGTGCATAGAATTGCCGCCCATTTCGGCGATCCTCTCGCACAATGCGAAAGCCTCCTTCGCCGTCGGGAGACACCGTGAGGTGGGCCAGGACCGGCCCCTCTTCGCACGTATAGAGGCCCGCCCAATACTCCTGTGCGGTCGCCCCACCACCGGTGGCGAAGAGCAGGAGGCAGGCGGTGGTAGCAAGGGCGGAGAAGCGTCGGGGCCTGGCAGGTCCTCAGGTCGGTCGATCATGGGGGCACCGCATCAGGCGGTACATATCCCTAAATGGGATTATCCGACTTGGGGATTAGCGCAACCGGGTATTCACCCTGGAGACCACCGTGCCGAAGACCCTGCGCTCTCCAGAACACATCGCCCTCATGGGGGTGCTGCGCGAGGCGCGGCT
This sequence comes from Jannaschia aquimarina, assembly GCF_000877395.1. Lineage (GTDB taxonomy): Bacteria > Pseudomonadota > Alphaproteobacteria > Rhodobacterales > Rhodobacteraceae > Jannaschia > Jannaschia aquimarina. The sequence continues at coordinate 30,342 of NZ_JYFE01000048.1, forward strand.
GACGGCTGGGATGACGCAGGCGGAGCTCGCAGGGCTGCTGGGGCGGCCGCAGTCCTACGTCGCGAAGATCGAGACGGGAGAGCGGCGAGTGGAGGTGGTGGAGTTCATCCTGATGGCGAGGGCGGTGGGGAGGAAGCCGGGGGAGATACTCAGGGAGGTGGAGGCCCGGAACGCGTCCAAGAATGAAACGTAGGCGAGCAAGCATCTGGGAACTCCCAAGATGCTCGAAGACAGTTCGTAGGAAAGTGAAACAAGCACAAAGGCTGCGCCCATACCTTCCTTACCTGAACGGCATCTCAGGCTTTGATTTGATCTTGTCGAAGGACGCGCGGAGCTTCCCAAGCCTTCTCAATATCCCCTGCACCCTGTCTGAGCTTCGATGATCAACCTGCGCGACCTCATCAACCAAAGTGGAAGCGCCTTTGCGGCACCAACCGAACGACATCGTCCCTATGGATTGACGTCGCTGCCCGACGCTCTCCGCCCCGTGGCGTAAACACCTGCACGTCCGGATGGAGCATCATGGCAGCGTGGATGTCATCGCTATGGGCTGGGGTCTGCTTGTAGACATCTCGCCAGAGCGCCCCAACGCCGATCTGCTCGCGGTCGTAACCTCTGATCAAGCGTGCAAGATCATCTGGAAGCTGATCCCTCGCTTCTTCGCGCGCCGACTGGTCGAAGAGATAGAGGCCGTTCTCGCCGTGGCTTGGGTCGAACTGGAGCATGCGCAGTCCGGCACGCGCGTAATGGGCCTGCTGCGAGCAGTTGTCGTGGAGCACGTCGTTGTAGACCTGCCGCGCCCTGTCAACGCTGGCCATGTGAATCAGCCAGTACCGCCAGCCCTTCGGGTTGTGGATCGAGAATGGGCTGACGAACGGGGCGCAGCCTTCCAAGGTCTCGAAGACCAAACGCTCCATCGTGCCCAGGAACTGCGTCCGGGCAATCGTCTTAGGGCCGATGATCTGCGTCGCTGGATCGAGATCGAGGAACCGCAACGCTTTCGCGACACGCTCGGGATCGTTGATGCTCAGGAACGAGATCAGCGTCTGGATGCCGACCGTGTAAAGAATCTCGACCGACCGGGTCATCTGGATGAGGCGGGCAAGCGTCGTCCTGTGGACCGCGTTATAAGCGCATTGATCCAGGTTCAGCAGGACGTTCGAAAACTTACCCTCCTTCACAATCCGCTCGATATCCGGCGCCAAGGTCTCGAAGGGCACGGTTCGGTAGACGACCTCAAGCGTCACGCCCGCGTCGTCCGGCAGGTCCCTCTGCGCATCGGCCATCCTCTGTCGCAGGAGCCCGACCGCTTTGGTATCGATGTCGTTGAGCAGGAGCGTGCATCTGACCGCCAAGGCCGGATGGTCGCCCTCGACCCGCCGCGCGTTGATCTCCGCTACCGTCCCGTAGAGCGTCCGCAACAGGATCACGGGCGAGCCCGGCGCCCCGTCCGAGTAGACCCCGCCGCCGGCAAAGCCATCGACCAGAAGCAGCTTCAGACCCCGGGACAACGGGCTCTTGCATCGCTCCAGCAAGTATCGCCGGACGTACTCCCTTAGGATCTTGTGCTTGCGCTCCGAATGCTCGGCGAGCTCGGCTCCACCCTCGGCCGCCCACTCATACTGCTTGGTCGACATGCACCCCTCCATCTGCGGACTCGCGCAGCGTGAAGGGCATCTCGTCCCAAGTGGTTCCCCGGTAGGTCCGCCCGTTCGACTTCTTTGAGCGCCGGACGTTGTCCTTCCCCCACGCACCCCATTGCTTGAAGAAGAACGCCGTTCCTCGTGTGAGGCAAGCTGCGTGGATCTCGTCGATCCACGGCTCGCGGATCGGACGGGCCTGCGGGCCGCTCTCCCCACCGACGATCGCCCAATGGATGCCTTCGAGATCGATGTCGCCCACGGGCCCGATCAACGGCTCGAAGGAGATGAACCGGATCTTGGCCAGGATCGCGCGGAGGTCATCGATCCGGTCCACAACTTTCGCATCTTCGACGCTCGTGCCCAGCCAAACGTTCGAGAGAGGGTCCGCATTGAGCGCGGCGACGAAGGCTGCCATCCTGTCCGGGCGCTTCGTGAGGATCTGGTAGCTATGTCGCGGCGTCCTGGCCATAACATCCCAGACCTTCTCGACGAAGCCGGAGGACACGTCCGGGTGGAACAGGTCGCTCATCGAGTTGACGAAGACCTTGCGCGGCTTGCGCCATCGCAGCGGGATATCCAGCGCGGACGCATCTTCCCGAACGATGCCCTTCCAGACCGTGCGCCTGCCGGAGCGCCGTGTAAGATCGATATACTTCTCGACCCCCATCGCTTCGAGGCGACGGGCCATCGATGTGGCATAGCAGTTCGTGCATCCCGCCGACATGGCTGAGCAGCCGACGACCGGGTTCCATGTCGCGTCTGTCCATTCGATGGTTGTCTCGCTCATAGCCTATTATCCTAGCCCCCCGCACACTATACGGGAGAGAACATATCAGAAACAACACTTACTACTACCGCCCCCATTCGAGCCTCGACAGGGCCCGGGGTCGCATCAGTTCACACGGAGCTTCTGCTTGTCGCGCGGCTTCGAAGGCAGCAGGCGACTCGTCAAGACTAGTTCGGCGTCTACACGGTCGCGTAGGCCGTCATACCGAACCACGCCGGTCCGACGTTAGGCAATCAGAAAAATGGCCGCCCTGTTCTTTGACAAGGAGCCTCGCCGGTCCTATGTTAGAGGACGTGGGCTTTAGAGGTCATACTTGCAGGATCAGATGGCCGCTGTACTTGTTCACAATATAAGCACCGCCCTGCCGGCTGAAGTTCTGCACCTTGTCGATCTGTGCAAGCAAGACATGGGCGCTGCTGAGGTTTGGTTGTTTGGAAGTCGTGCTCGAGGAGACTTCCGGGACGATAGCGACTACGATGTCTTGGCAGTAGTACCCGACGAAGCTCCTCAAGAAGTTGATTCCCCCGTAGCTGCGTTCCGATTGCGCAGAAAGTCTAGAGCTCATGCGGACCTCCTGACGGCACGTATGAGTGACTTTCTCGCTGCGCGGTCAACACCGAATACCCTCAGTTTTGCTGTAGCTCACGAAGGTGTTCGCTTGGATGTGTGAGGCCAAGACTATTGGCACTCATGTCAAGCTTGCGTGCGTAAATCTTCTCGCAGTGAATAAGCTAGGCTCATCTGACCGAACCTCTCCAACCTTGATGTTTTACGCCGCCGAGAACCTTTTGATGGCAGCTTTTATTTCAGAAGGTATGGACGTAAGCGCTATTCGAAGGAGGGCTGGTAACCATCAGTTGGATCGGATGCTCGATGAGTTGCCCAAAGAATGCTCTCTTAAGCTAAAATTCGAGCAAATATCAGACCTTGGTGCTTATGCGACGACGCATCGGTATCCTACTCCAACGGGAAACTTGCCAACACCCCCTCCAGAAGAGGATGCGGGCAAATACTTTTCTGTTCTGAGAGAGATATTGGGTATCTGTACGAAACATTTTAAAGTAGACGTTAATCTTCAAGGGCCCGTTGCGGGATCGACAGAACCTCTCCGATAGTTTCTCTAGAGCGTGGCCAACTTTGATATGGGTCAGCGTTCCCGAAGAAAATTCCATGGCGGAGGGCGTCGTTGGGTGAAGTCTGTCTGGGATTTACATGGGGACCAGCATTAGAACTGGGTGGCATGTCGAAAGCCGCGCCCAGCCATTACCGCACCTTGCACTCGTCGATCTACAATTCCGCGACTTGCTCAGCGCGGGTCTCTGACGGTCTGGTTCGATATACGGGCGCCGTAGCTTGCGGTGCCGTTAGGCAAGCGCGGCGCGCAGCACGCGGCATTTACGAGATCTTGGATGAACTCGCGTTCCCCGTCCGGTTGAAGAACCGATCGCAGCATGTCGCCCTCCTCGTCGTAGCCGATCACAACGTATCAGCCGTCGGCATTGGCCATCGCGATCACCGCCTTAGCAAGCGTCGCCCTACCGTGATTCGTCCCTAAATCGATCCACACCTTGTGCTCGAAGGACAGTCCTCGCGGGGGTCGAGAAGGGCGGCTTCGAGTTCATCGCGTCGTGACATCGTGTACTGCCTCGCCCTGACGTTAGCCTTAAGCGGCCAGTAAGGCTTCGATCACCGAACCCATCATGACCGTTGACCCGCCCATAATGCCCAGGGTCCACGTCCTCCTGATGTTTAGATCGCCTCGGCAGAATAGCGACCGGACGAAGTAGGCGACGGTGTTGCCAGCCGTCAGGAGGGCGAACAAGGCGAAGCCCAGCAGGAGGAGGATCTCCTCGCGTGGCGCCCCCGCAAGAACGAGGCCTTCCGTCATCAGACCGGCAATCAGCAGCGGGCAAGCGAGATGCCATGCCAAATGCGCCGAGCGGGTGGAGCCGACCTCGGGAGGCATTGTCACGTACGCGACGACGCAGTGGACCTCCACGAAGATCCATGGCCAGTATGGCGCGCTCGGCGACACGGACAGCGCCACGACTACGATCGGAAGGAGACCGGCTGCGATCATTGGCGGCGTCTTGAGGAGATCTTGGGTCGTCATTGCTGGCTCCGATTTCGTTCTGTCCGCATTGGCGGACCGGTCAGTTCTCGTCTAGCCGTTCAGCGTGTTCCTTCAACTGCTCAGGCCGGTACTCCCGCATCTCGCCAGAATGCGAGACCGGCCCGGCCGCAATCCTTTCGCGGACGGACGGATGCAGCTCAGCGCCCTCGGGCACCATCCGCGGCTCGACTGGCCACCGCCGCTTCAGCGGCCCAAACTCGAACATGTATGTCTCTTCATGCTGCATGCCCTTCGAATCGGGGAAGACGTGCAGCATGTCGTCATTGATGCGTATCTCGGGCAGGCATTCTCGCAGCTCGTCGATCATCCATCGTAGGGCTATGTCGCTGAGGCGGGACTCCGGCTCCGGATAGCTGCCACCAATGTCGCTATGGCACCCCGCAAACCAGACCTGCTTGAGCCATGGAGGGTCGCGATCTGCGGCCTTGTCCGCCTCCGCTTTCATCGCCCACTTCACCCGGGGGAAGTTCTTGCGGTGCTCATCGATCGCCAGCGCATGCCGCGCATGGCCAACATCTGAGTCGAGCCAGCGATCATAGTTCTCGAGGTTCCAGACGGCCCGGTGTCCGTAGCGCCAGATGTCAGGCCAGTCGCGTATCCGGCCGATCTTAAGAGGCCTGTTCTCCTCAGGCGAGTAGTACTTCCACTGCGACCAGCGGAGCTTGCCGTACCAGTACCCGACGAGTCCGAGCACTGCGATGACCGGTGCTATCCACAAGAACGAAACTGAGTACGCAATCTGGGCCACAAGGATGGCAAGAAGGGCGAGCACGCACCCCCATGCCGCGACCGTGACCTTCTTGTTCCCGAGCGCGGCGACGGTGTCGAAGACCCCGATAAAGGTCGGCTGGATGTTCCCCTGGACGTCGCCTTCTCGTTCGACCCCCGGGACGAAGCTTCCATACTTCCGGCGGAACCGTCGACCTAGTTCTTCCCGCCGGTCGAGGTAAGGTTTCTGTCCGCGGGAGAATCCGTTCCCATGGTTGTAGACGAAGTGGACGGCGTCGTTCGCGATCTTCCGCAATCGAGGACCATGGCGAGGCACGGCCGAACCGTCGGGCATCTTTGTCGGGATACCGCAAAGGTTCATCACGTTCGCGACTGCGCGCACCGTGTAGGCGCCCCGGGAGAAGCCGAAGAGGAGGATCCGGTCTCCAGGCTCGTAGTAAGAAACGATCTTCTCGTAGCAGTCGATGACGTTCTCATCGATCCCGGTGCCCAAAGCGGCCGCTAGAACGTTGCGGACACGCTTGAATGTCACGCCACCAACATCACCCGCACCGAGGCCCGGATCATAGTAGCAAACCTGTTCCGCAGGAGGGATCGGTGAGGACGGCCCAGGGCGCATGGCACGGTACATCTTGTACACGTTCGACAGGCGCTGATCGGGCTTAAGGCCGCCAACCTGACCGGTGCCGTCCGAGAAGATGCAGATGTTCTTAGGCATCAACAGGCATCCCAATGTTCCAATTTCGTTCCATCATCTGGCTGGCTTACTAGGGAGTCAATGAGGTCTCGAGATATAAACTACGCTCATAACCCTACTGAGAGGCTCGGAAGTCAGACTACGCAGGTTCTTGCAATCGCACTCTGGCTACCGTTCGATCGACACATCGTAACAATGACAGGCACCTGGAATGGCTTTCAAGAAGACGAGGTCTGCAAGCACGGCACCGAGTGAACCGATCGGCCTGCTTCCCCTTCTCACACGCCGGTCGATACCTGATGCGATGTCTCATCAGAAGGAGATTTTGGCGGATTACGTCTCGGTCGCAGACCGCCCGGACGTGGCCCTTCAACTTCCCACCGGCAGCGGCAAGACGTTAGTCGGGCTATTTATTGCTGAGTGGCGGCGCCGGAAGTTCTCTGAGAGAGTGGTCTATCTATGTCCGACCAAACAACTCGTCCATCAGACCGTTCAGCAGGCGAAGGAGCAGTATGGTATCGATGCCGTTGGCCTAACGGGTCCGAAATCGGAGTTCTCTCCCTCCGACCGAGCTTCATACCGGACCGGCGCGAAAGTCGTCATCACGACTTACTCTGCCCTATTCAACGTGAACCCATTCTTCGATGACCCCGACACGGTAATCCTGGACGACGCCCATGCCGCGGAGAATTACGTCGCGAAGATGTGGTCACTGGAGATCCCGGCAGGAGAAGCAGACGCTCAGCCATTGCACCAGGGCGTCTCGGGGCTGCTCAAGCCACGCATCTCGGCAACTGCCTATAGCCGTCTGACCGGCGACTGGGTCAACGCAGCCGACGCGTCTTGGGCAGACAAGCTGCCGACGGAAGATCTGATCGAGGTCGCCGATCAGCTGATCGCCGTCCTAGATGCTCATGCGGACGGGTATCGTGGAGCCAAATACGTATGGCCTCTCCTTCGAGATCATCTGCAAGCATGCCATCTGTATATGTCATCGAGAGGCATCCTGATCCGTCCGCTGATCCCGCCCACGTGGTCGCATGCGCCTTTTCAGAATGCGAAACACCGTTTATACATGTCGGCTACTCTTGGATCAGGGGGCGACCTTGAACGGTTGACGGGCCGGTCCCGCATAGACCGCGTGAAGGCGCCCCCCGAATTTCGCAAAGCGGGCGTCGGTCGCCGGTTTTTCATGTTTCCAGGCCTCTCCCTAACGGAAGACGAATGCAGGTTGCTGCGCGCCGACATGATCAAGCGCGCAGGCCGCGCGGTGGTGCTGACCCCAAGTGGCAGGCAGGCAGAGCGAGTGAAGGAGGATGTGAAGGCGATCGGTGTCCCGCTTTTCGAAGCTACAGACATTGAGGCTTCGAAGACGGCGTTCGTCGAAGCAAACCAAGCAGTTGCAGTCCTCGCAGGTCGTTTCGACGGCATCGACTTTCCCAACGATGAATGTCGTCTTCTTTGCCTCGATGGTCTTCCAGCCGCGGCCAATGCTCAGGAGCAGTTCTTGGTTGCGGGCATGGGAGCGACGGCGCTTCTGCGAGATCGAATGCAGACCCGCGTCCTCCAGGCCGCGGGCCGTTGCACTCGTTCTCTACAGGATCGCTCAGTAGTCTTCGTCATGGGGGGAGACCTCGAGAATTACCTTGCCGACGACCGTCTATGGGACCGTTTTCACCCCGAACTACAATCCGAGCTGGCGTTCGGCGTGGAGCAGTCCGTGGATCAAAATGCGGCGTCGTTCCTCGAGAACCTCGACGCATTCTTGAAGAACGACGCCGCCTGGGAGGAGGCCAATGAAGTGATCGTCACAAACTCCGCGGACTTCGAGGAGAACGACGAGCCAGCAATGAACGACCTATCCGCGTCCGTGGCGCATGAAATCGCGTACATGAAGGCGATCTGGAGCGGGGACGCGGAACGCGCGTATGAAGCGTCTCGACAGGCCGTGGCAAGCCTCGGCTATTCGACGCTCCAAGGATATCGAGCGCTATGGCATTATCTAAGTGGGTCCGCAGCCAACATGGTGGCTCGGGTGGGTAAAGCGGATTTCGCAGCCTTGGCGGTTTCCCAGTTCGATATGGCGAGACAATCTGCTCCCAATGTACGCTGGCTCGCCAAACCCCGGGCGCAGATAGGATCAACCTCTGAGGAAAGTGTCGACGCGCGAGATTCTAATCTCTCCGTGCAGGTGGAGCAGATGGAAGCGACCCTTCTGGCCCTTGGCACCGCAAGTGACCGAAAGTTCGAGAAACGAGCCGCGGACATCCTAAACAAGCTTGGGGATGGGAAAACGTTCGAAGAAGGCCAACGGCTCCTCGGTGAACTATTGGGCTTCACAGCAGACAATACTGAAGAAGCGGGCGGCCCAGATCCTTGGTGGGTCGCAGGAACCTCTGGGATCGTTTTCGAAGACCATGCCAATGCTCAATCGACAACTGTCTTTCCGATCGAGAAAGCCAGACAGGCAGCAGGGCATCCTAAATGGCTGACTGCAAATCGCCCCAATTTGGCGGAGGTCAATTTTCAAGTAATTCTCGTCACGCCTTGCACGATTGCCGCGGAAGGGGGGCAAGCTCATCTAGTTGACGTTCGCCTTTTTGGCTTGAACGCCTTTCGCGTGTGGGCATCGGATGCAATTGCAACCGTGAGGACGCTCAAAGTCATGATGAAGGGTGAGCCAGATTTGGCTTGGCGCGCGGAGGCAGCATCTGCGCTGCGGTCAAACAATCTCGACATAGGTGGTATCTCTGGTAGTCTGACCGCCGCATTTGTGGCCTTCTCGTTTAAATAGACGATTGCAGGTAATGCGACGATGGCGAAGCTAATAACCGAACGCCGCTCTTGTCCGGCCCCTTCAGATTTCAAATGTATCTTCTGGGCTTCTTTCTGAAGGGTCAGACAGCCAACCTGCCATAAATCTAGGTCACATCCGCGCCGTTGATGAAAATAACGTGCAGCATGCAGATTCACGTCCATCCAGCCTATGTGAAAAGATCGAGCTTCAAGTTTCTAGAGGGTTCTATGTCTAAGCAGGGACAGCACGGCGAAAACCTTTTCGCGACCAGATGCACTGCTCCCGGCGTGCAGGCACAGGCCGTGGTCAACCCGTCCCTGAATGACGAACACGGCTGGGATCACGTGGTCGAGATCGAGCTACCACAGGAGGTCACCCGCCCTGCCGACCTTCGGACCCCGATCCTCACCTGCTACGCGCAGATCAAGACTACGCGCGGTACTAGGCCAAAGAGGACCGTGAAACTGTCGAATGCGCTCAAGGCCGTCCGTTCACCGGCCCCGAGCTTCGTGTTCCTCCTCCACTATCGGCCCAGCGGGGAGATCGACTTCTACGGGCGCCATATCTGGACTGACGAGATCGAACGCACGCTCAAGCGTGCGCGCGAGGCCGGTGAATCGGATCTTCACAGGCTGACCCTGGCGCTAACCTTCAACGACGACGACCGTCTCGAAAGCCCACCGCCCGACTGGATGATCCAGCAACTGCCGACGACCGACGGCTTGGCCTATACGGATGCCAAGCGTTCCCTGGTCCAATCGGTCGGCTACGACGGCAATCCATGGGTCGGAACGGTCACGATCGGTCCCATGGAGTCGATGGACGATATCGTGCTTCACGAGATCGGAGTGATCGAAGACCTCCCCTTCTCCACGCTGAGGGTGATGGACTGCCGCTTCGGAATCGAGGTCGAGGACCCATCGATGTCGATGGAAGGAGGACGCATCAGCATGATGCGCGAGGGTCGTCCGCTCACCGTTCGGATGACTTCGCAAGATGGAGAAACGTTCAGTGTTCCCGCCCTTGCTTGGGCGCCCATCAGCGTGGCGCCCGGGTCGCCCGACTTTAAGGTACGCGCGAAGGCGGGACCAATCGACCTCGTGTTTGGCGGCGTGGGCAAGGAACCGTTCTCGCTTCGCGTTGATTGGGCCGGCCGGTATACATTGCTCGAATTGTTCGCTCTCTTCGCAACGCGTCTCTGGTCCTCGCCTGGACCAATGCGGATCGACCTCGAAGCGTACGAAGGCGAGCTCATGAGCGGTTCCCTCACGATCCATGAAGAGCTCGAAAACTGGTTCTCCCAAGCGTGGCAGTGCGCGCGCTTCGTTCTGGACATCCTCGGACGGGAACGATGCGCTGCGACGTCAATGACGATCGCACAATTCGGAGAAGCGATGAAGTCGGTCCATGCGGTGGCGGCCATCCAGACGAGCGGCTCAATCAGGATCGAGGCGGTATTCCCCGACGATCTGCCCGAGTTCGATACCCTGGCCTTCTACAGCTGCGCGCAGATCGGAGAGTGGGCCGTTGGTACGATCCACGAGATGCCGGTTCGGGCGAAGGCCGATGACGGGGATCGTACGACATTCTACTTCTCCCAGCCGAGTGTCATCGACCAGCAGGTCTACAAACGCTCGATCGAGGTGGCGCGAACGGCGGTCTCGGATGCCTTTGCTGCGTATAGGAAAGGCGCCGAACGCGTCGCCCATGTCGGCGATGGCGATCTGCCGTCGTGGATCGCGCACCGGTCAGAGGACAGCGACATAATGATCACCGTTGGGGACTGAGGTCATAGTGTGCGGTGAGGCGTGACCGGCCCCCATCAGGTGGTCCGGTTCTAATGTTAGAGCATGGGGGCCTCCTGCGCCACGGCTGACGGGAGGCGGAGCGCAGCGGAGCCGGACGGCAGCCGTGGCGCTCTCGTCCAGTTGGGGGCGATGGCCTCCGGTGCGGGCGGCCGGTATCCAAGGGCGCTATGTGGGCGGACGGTGTTGTAGTGCACCCGCCAGGCTTCGATCAGGACGCGGGCTTCCGCGAGGCTGTAGAAGATCTCCCGGTCCAGCAGCTCGTCGCGCAGCTTGCCGTTGAAGGATTCGTTGTAGCCATTCTCCCACGGGCTGCCCGGCTCGATGAAGGCGGTCCTCACGCCAAGGCAGCCGAGCCAGTTCCTAACGCCGTTCGCCGTGAACTCGGGCCCGTTGTCCGAGCGGATTTGCTCGGGCGGACCACGCTCGGCGAAGAGGTCCGCGAGCGTTGCCAGGACGTCGTCCGATCGCAGCTGACGGGCGACGGGGAGCGCCAGGCACTCGCGGGTGTACTCGTCGATGACGGTCAGCATCCTGATCGCCCCGCCGCCGTGCGTCTTGTCGGCGACGAAGTCGTAGCTCCAGATGTGGTTCGATCGGTCGGGCCGCAGGCGGATGCACGATCCGTCCGCGAGCCAAAGCCTGCCCCGCTTCGGCTGGCGTTGCGGCACCTTCAGTCCTTCTGCCCGCCAGATGCGTTCGACGCGCTTCAGGTTCACCCGCCAGCCGGCACGACGCAGCAGCGCCGTGATCCGCCTGTAGCCGTAGCGCCCGTACCGGCTCGCCAGTTCCACGATGTCCGCCGTGAGCGCCCCCTCGTCGTCCCGGCCCCGCGGCACCTTGCGCTGCGTCGATCGGTGCTGGCGGACCACCCGGCACGCCCGCCGCTCGGAGACGCCGAGTACACCCTGGACGTGATCGATCGCAGCGCGCCGGCGCGCGGGGCTCAGAACTTTCCCCGCCCCACCTCTTCCAAGATCATCTTGTCCAGCGTCAGGTCCGACACCGCCCGCCGAAGCCGCTGGTTCTCCCGCTCGAGCGCCTTCAGCCGCTTCGCTTGATCCACTTTCATGCCGCCGTACTCTCGGCGCCACCGGTAGTAGGTCTGCTCCGTCACACCGATCGCCTTCGCCGCCTGCGGTGTCGTCTGACCCCGCGCGATCAAGACCTCTGCCCGTCCGGACCACTCAGAAGGGGGCAGGCCAAGCCTGTCGCCCGGATCGATCTCTGCTCCCGAAACGGATCGAAGACGTCCGACAGGACCTGCATCGTCGATGGCGACACGATCTGGCTGCACGGCGTGAGTCTTCGGCTGAAGAATTTCGACACGCCGGAACCCCGATCCGATGTCTGCGGCAGCTTCAAGGAGATCGATCTCGCGCGCGCAGCCACCGATCGCCTCCATGCGCCTTTGAACGACAACCCATGGACCGTGGAGATCTTCGGGATCGACGGAACGGGGGAACGGCGTTTGGCGACGATCCGCATCGGCGGAGAGGATGTCGGCAACATCCTGATCAGGGAAGGCCTGGCGCGCCGGTGGCCGGATGGAGACAAGTTCTGGTGCGAGTGAACCAAGCACTCGGTTGCGCAGATGGGATGACGGTTTCACCGCTGGCTCTCTCATCGGATGCGAATCGCCGACATCGAGATGGCGTCGCGACCTAGACATCGCGAGATCACCGGGTCCGGCTCCTGAGCCGGATTTCTAGCGAAGAACGAAGCCGTGTCGATCGATACCGTTTCCCAATCATCGACTTACGGAAATTCTTTGACCACACGAGGTTTGCGAAAAACGCCGTCCGGTGCATCCGGTTGATATTTATGCGATTTTAGTATATGTTGGTCGGTCTGTGCGGAGGGTTCAGCTCCACCACAGACCTGACCAGAACAGATCCATCGGGAGACCCATTATGGCTGTCCAAGCATATAGCATGCCGGTCGCGGCGCCTGAAGTGCTGCCTACAAGGAATATCGAAGAGTACGTCTACGCCGACGGGCATCGTTTCGACGCATCCATGCTTTTGGAGGAACTCTCCGAGGAACTGATCCAGGACCTCGAAGTGCTGACGCAGTTCGATGATGAGCCTGAGTTCCGCGGCGATCCCGCGATCGCGATCTTCACCGAGGAGGCGGATCGGGCCTGGCGGTCCTCGCTCGCGCTCGTCGATGAGATCTGCGGCCTTCGCAGGGGCCTCGCTCCGGAGGACGAGGTCCTTGTCGCGGCCGCGCGTGACGTCGGTCGGCTTCTCCGCTCCGAGACGCCGTGCGAATTGGACACTGCGTCCATGATGATCTGCGCCAAGGCGGCGGGCCTCGACGGGGTCCCGGACGGCGCGCGTTCCGTCGTGCTGATCAAGCAGTGTGCCGACATCGTTGCCCGGCTCGCGCAATGTTGGTCAGCCGGGGAGGCTGTCGCCCTCGAGATGGCGTAACGCTCCGCCCCTGCCGTCGCGCCCGCTGTCCGCATGGATTGGATGGCGGGCTTTCCTCGATCGCCGCACGCACCCCCTTGCCCACACTTGGTTGAGGTTCGAAGACGTGCGCCCAGTCATGAGCATGCCGTTGCAGTACGAACCTACCCCGACCGCACCCCCACTCTCCAGCGATAAGGTCCAAGCCGCGCTCATCGCGGACCTTCCCCGCCAGCTCGCCATCCGTGTCCTCGGCCCGAACCACCTTGCTACCGACCAGCATCTGCTCGGTCCGGACGACTGGTGGCGGTCGGAGGAGGACGAACTCCTCGACGACGACGAACCCGACGCCGAACAGATGGGAGAGGTCGTCGCGCGGATGACCGAGGCGGACCAAGTCGGCTCGACCGTGGGCCTAGATCTGCCCGTCGATCGCCCAGAGTTGAGCGGCGCCGACCGGACGAAGGCGTTCCTCGCATGGCAGCTCGGGGCAGCCATTCGCGCCGCCCTCGTGGCCGCACCGAACCTGGACCCGAGGCGGCTCGCCCACGGCGGGGCGGTCCTCGACCTCCGGGTTGCTACGCATCTCGACCATGGCGATCATGTTCGGGCGGAGACGATCGCGCTCAAGGCGGTCGTAGATATGCTTCGCAAGCTCCTCGGCGCCCCCGACAGACCCACCGGACGGATCACCTTCGAGAGCGTCCTGGGCCTATCGGACGACGATCCCGGGACCGATCCGCTCACGACCAAAGCCCGTCCAAAGCGGCGGAGGTCGCCCGCGCCCGGGAACGCACCGGTCGCGCGTCCCGTCGGCGAGTGGGTCGCCCGGGAGAGCCTCGACTATGCCGCGATCGGTCACTTCGTCGTCTGTCTCACGGATCGCGACGCGTGCCTGCCGCCAGAGGTGGATGCCGTCCTCGATCTTAAGGCTTCGCTGGAGCCGCTGACACGAGAGGACATGACTGGTCTCATCGGGTTGACGCATGGCATTGCAGACCATGCCGCGGAGGCCAACCTGCGGCAACGGCTGCCGTCCGACGCGGACCTTTGCAGCCTCTCGACCGCAAGCGTCCTCGCGGCCCTCGCGGGACCAACGGCGTCTGCGGTCGCCGAGCGCCTCGCAAAGATGACGGAGATCGCCGAGGAACGGCGCCCGGTGGCGGGCGACAATGCAGCCGGGGGAGAGGGCAAGTCGCAAGCCACCGGTGGCGAGAGGCCCACCAGTTCGAACCGGCTCACCCTCGCCGACGTGAAAGGGCAGGACGCCGTCGTCGAGGAGCTGCGCGGCATCGCCGCCGATATGCGCCTGTGGGAAAGCGACACGATTGCCTGGTCGGACCTCGTCAGTTCCGTGATCCTCCACGGACCGCCTGGGACCGGCAAGACGATGGCCGCCGAGGCGCTGGCCGGCGAACTCGGCGTTCCCTTGATCGACGCATCCGTCGGCACGGCGCAATCGAAGGGGCCGCTGAGTTCGGTACTGGCGGCCTTCGAGGCGGCCGTCACCAAGGCGGAGGCATCCGCGCCCTGTGTCCTGCTCATGGACGAGCTGGATTCGTTGATGCCGCGCGACAACGAGCGCGACAACGGCTACATGCGCCTCCTCGTGAATGCCGTCCTCGAGGCCCTGACGCGTATCCAGTCGATGGAGGGCGTGATCCTCGTCGGAGCGACGAACGACCTGCGGATGATCGACCCGGCGATCCGGCGGAGCGGGCGGTTCGATTTGAAGCTGCGGATGGCGAACCCGGACCTCACGGGAATCCGCGCGATCGTCCGGGCGGAACTCGGCGACGCGGCTGACCCGAGAGATGCACCGGCATTGAACGCCGCGCTCGTCAACCTGATCGGCCGGTCTGGCGCGGACGCGGCGATGGTCGCCCGTAGAGCGAAAGGCCTCGCCCGACGAGGGGCCTCCGAGAGGGGCGAAGCTGTCCGTATCACCGTCCCAGACCTCGCGGTGGCCGTCGCGGATATCGCACCCCCTTTGGACCTGGACGACCTCCGCCGGATCGCGATCCATGAGGCCGGGCATGCCCTCGTCGGCGCGGCCTGTGGGCTGGGGTTGCCCCGCGCCGTCCGCGTCGCGGGCGAAGGCGGCGTTGCGGCGTTCCCGCCCCGCGCTCTTCGCACGTCCGCGGTTCTCCGGGTGCAGATCCTGACCACCCTCGCTGGACGCGAAGCCGAGCGGCTCGTCTTCGGCGACGTATCGACGGGTGCGGCGAGCGACCTCGCCACCGCGACGATGATCGTCTTGGAGGCGGAACGCCAGTGCGGAATGGGGAGTGAAGGCATCGCGTGGGAGCCCCTTCCCGCCGCGGGGACGCCGCTTTCAGAAGCGGAGCGCCGCTTCGTCAACGAGCGGCTCGAACCCCTCTCCCGCGAGGTCGCGGGGTTGCTCGCTCATCATCGTGCGACGCTTCTCGCAATCGCCGACCGGCTCGTCGCCGACCGCGACCTCGATACGGCCACCATTGAGGCCCTTCTCGCCTCGCTTGCGAAAAATCATTTGCCAGAACCAGATGGGAGCCTCTATGCAAGCGGCGAATCACGAGGTGACCACGATGATACGAGCCAGAACCAGGACCCGTCCGACCGACGCCTGACGACGCCCGTATCACGTGCGCGGCAGGCGCACCCTCCTTCAGAGGCACCCCTGCCATGATCTATCTCCTCCCCAAGGGCGCTGCCTGCGGCAGCCTGCCCTCCGATCTTCTCAGTCCGATATCCGGCCTTCCGCCTCGCCACCGGTGTGCGCGGGTCCGAGATCGGTCCGGTCGTCTTCACGCCTGACCCGTAGATCGCGTCCTCGCGCATGCCCGTCTCTCCTTCGAGATCGGGATATCGCAACCCATGTTCTTCCATGCCCTGACGGGTGAGGCCGCGCCTCGCCCGAACCTAGTTCTGTCCCCGACGGGTCCCCGCGCGCGCCGAATAGCCGGCGGGCCGGCAGGCGACGACTAACCGTCCGCACCTGACCGATTCCGTCCGTTCGCCCACGGGCCCGACATGCCTCCGCTCATCCGAATGACCGGGCGAGCGGCATGGCCGCGCTGTGCGCGGCGTCCAGAACCATGAGGACGAACCCATGTCCCTCCATTCCGCCCCGGGAGCCGTCCGGCTGCCCGAACCCAGCCTTGCGCACCGCAGCTTCTCACCGCGCAGCAAGGGCCACTGCACTGCGGACGTCGTCATCGACGGACGCCGCCTGCACCTCGAAAGCCATACCGAACTGATGGCGCTTCTCTGCCTGTGGGCCTCGCCGGGCGTCGTCGCCGTGCGCGAGCAGCAGCTCTACGAATGGTTCGACCACGACGGCGTCGTGCACGAGCACTTCTTCGACCTCGTCGCGGACTTCGCGGACGGGACGACCGTGGCCTATGCGGTCCGCCCCGTCGCACGGCTGAGCCTCCGCTACCGGAAGGAGATGGAGATTATCCGCCAGCAGGCGATCGCGGAGGGCGCGTTCGACGACGTGCGCTTCCTAACGGAGCGGTCGTTCGACGCCGCCACGCGCCACAATGCGGCGCTGCTCCAAGGCTCGCGGCATCCCGACCCGGACGTCGACGCCGCGGCCCGCGACGTCGTGCGCGGGATGTCCGGCACCGCGACGATCGGCGACCTCCGCGGACGCATCGGCCGCGGCGGAGCGGGCTTCCGCGCCGTCGTCCGGCTCGTCGGCGCGGGTGTCCTCGCGCCGCTGCGTCACGAGCGCCTCACCTCCTCCACCCTCCTCTTGAAGAAGGACCACTTCCAATGACCGTCCATGTCACCGCCACCCCCGCCGCCTTCGACACCACCCGTATGCGGGTCGGACCCTACGACCGCCTCTTGTCGGGGACCGTCGGCTACCGCCTCATGCAGGATTATGGCGACGCGATCCTTTGCCATATCGACGACGGCACCGACCGCGCCGTGCAGTTCACCCAGGTTCAGTTGCGAAGCATGGTCGCGCGCGGCGAACTTCATATCGACCGCGATTGGTATCACCCCCACCGCGATGCGAAAGTCGAGGAGGAGGACCACCTGCTCCTCGACAAGCTGTCGCCGCGTGAGCAGGCGATCCTCGCATGGCGGTCCGCGCTGACGGACGCCGTCGAGGACCTCGTGCGTGAGGGCAAGCTGAAGCTCACCGATGACGACATCGCCGCGAACATGGACATGATCATCGGCCGCGCGCAGACGATGATGGGGCCGCACGCTGACCGACGTCGTGAACATCCCGTGCGGGCTCTCGACGAGAACAATCGTCCTGCGCCCGGAACGCTGCGGAAGTGGGTGTCCAAGCGCCGCAAGCGAGGCCTCGTCGGCATCTGCCCGGCGTTCGGCAACCGCGGCGGCCCCGGCATGCCGTTGAACCCCCAGATCCAGAAGATCATGTGGCAGGAGATCCAAGGCTACCTCGTGTTGAACGGTCCGTCGAAGACTGTGATCTGGCAGCGGGTCGCGCGCCGCGTCGACAAGTTGAATAAGCAGCGCGCCGTCGCAGGCCTCGAAATGCTCAAGCGTCCGAGCCGTACGACGGTGTCGAACGCCATCGGCAAGCTCGACGCCTTCCAAGTGATGGTCGCCCGCGAGGGGGAGGAGCGAGCGCGGAAGGAGTTCCGCCCGGTCCTCGAGGGCATCCGCGCGGAGCGTCCGCTCGAGATCGTCATGATGGACACCCATACGCTCGATCTCTGGACGCTGATCGAGGAGAACAACTGGCACGACAAGCTGTCACCCGAGCTTCTGAAGACGATCCGGAAGAACAAGGGCAAGCACCGCTTCAAGCTCACCTTCGCGATCTGCGCGGCGACCCGGGTGATCGTCGGGATGACCGTCTCTTTGTCGGAGAACACGCCAGCGGCGCTGCACACTCTTGCAATGGTGCTGTCGGACAAGGGCGTCTGGGCGGACTGCGTCGGCGCGCTGCGACCTTGGAACATGTACGGCCGGCCCGAGGAGGTCCTGACCGATGCCGGCAGCGCGTTCACGTCGGAGATCTTTCGGCATGCCTGCTTGGACTTGGGCATCGCTCCGCGGCGTGCGATGGCCGGGAAGCCCGAGATGCGGGGCATCGGCGAGCGGATCTTCCGGACGGTCAACACGGGCCTCTGCGCCCGGCTGGCGGGCAACACGTTCCACGAGCTGGTCTCGCAAGATCAGCCCGACGACCTGCCGACAGGCTTCAAGACGGCCGCCCTGACGATCGAGGACCTCGTCTTCGCGATCGTCCGGTGGGTGGTGGACGTGTACCACCACTCCCCGCACGAGGGTTTGCTCGGGGCGACGCCCGCCGATGAGTGGCGTCGCCGGGTCGCCGAGTACGGAGTCATGCCGCCCCCGGACCGGGCCCGCATGCGCATGGCCTTCGGGACGCGCATCCGGCGAACGCTGTCCAAGGCGGGCGTGACCGTCCTCGGCGTCCGCTACCACTCCGCCCAACTGGCCGCGCACATGCACAAGCACGGTCGTCGCAAGGTGGATGTGCGCTGGCACCCGTCCGACATCGGCATGGTCGCCGTGCGCACGGAAGCGGGCTGGATCGACGTGCCCTCCGTGCAGCCCGAGTTCGAGGGCAGGCGCGCCGATACGTGGCTGACGGCCGCCAAGCACGTGCGCCCCGGACGGGCCAAGGCCAAGGAGATCGACCTCCGCGTCGCACTCGAAGCCCTGGAGGCGATCGAGGCCCCCTCGAACGACGCGCGGCTGACCGCCGGGATCACGGTCGATCCGTGGGACGAGGGACGACTGGCAAGCGCGGAGTCGCGGGTCTTCGCCGGCGTGACCTGGCGGGAGACTGGCAGCGCCGTCGAGGACCGTCCCTGCGACGGGTTCATCGGCGAGGCCATCGGCGACCCCATCGACCCGCCCCGGCTACCCGATGCCGTCGAGGTCGCGCCGACGGCTCCGGCACCGGTGGCCGCACCGACGCCCGGCACCGCACCGGAGACCGAGCCCACCGAGCCCACGCGCGCGACCCGGCGCGACGGCAGTACCCTGCGCATCGAGGAGGACTGATCATGCCCGACCACGTCAGGATCCAGGACGTCATGGACACCATTCGGCGCCTCCACGTCGGCACCGAGGCGGACGAGGCCCTTCGCGAGCAGATCGATCGGCTGCTGCGCCGCAACGAGGAGGGCGACCTCCTGCCCGAGCCCGTGCGGGTGGGTCGGACCGCCGAGACGCGCGGCATCCTCTTCGTGGATGCCGCGGGGGCCGGGAAGACCACCGCCGTCTCCCGCGCGCTCGAGAAGCACCCCGCCTTGGGTGGCGCGGACGGAGAGGCCACCGCGTTCCTTGCAGCGACGGTTCCGACGGAGCCGACGCTCAAGGCTATGGCGATCAAGCTCCTGCAAGAAGCAGACTACCCAAACCGATCTAGTGGCGCGAAGCTGGAACGGACTCGCCGGACATCCTTCCAGCTGTTCGATCATCTGCGCGAGCTGATGGACCGGAACGGGCAGATCGTCCTCTGGATCGACGAGGCACACGACCTGATGGCCCGCGATCCTGAGCAGATCCTGCGCGCGGTGAAGTCGCTGATGCAGGACGACAAGTCTGTCATCGTGATCCTGTCTGGGACCGAGCGGTTGGGCGAATTGATCCGGTCGGACCCGCAGGTTCAGCGACGCTTCACCATCGTCGCGCCCGATCCGCTGAGCGTGGCTACGGACCGGGAACGGCTGCTCGACATCCTCGACCACTACTGCGAGCGCACAAGCCTCGGTCGGATCGAGGACGAGACGGTCGTACCCCGTCTCCTCGTCGCTGCACGCGACCGGTTCGGCCGGGCCATCGAGATGATGCAGGGCGCGGTCGAGCAGGCGATGATGGAAGAGGCCGACACTCTCGACCTTTGGCACTTCGCGCTCGCGTGGGGGATGAGGGAAGGCACCGACCGGGAGACCAATCCGTTCGTCGTCGATGATTGGGCGCGGATCGATCCGGATGCCCAGCCGGAGGAACCCGTGGTCAAGAAGAAGCGGACGCGGCGAAAGAAGTAGCTACTGCCTTCAACAACATCTCAAGTCTCGGAAGCGCTCGGCCTATGGCCGGGCGCTTCTTCTTTACGACGGGCTGGGTCCATGTTGGCCGCCGATGGCACGGAAGTCCTGTGCACGATGGCACGGAGGGTGGCGCGGTCGAAAACGAGGCTCTGATTTCATTGAGTTTTATGGGGCGTCCGGCGAGTCAATGGCACGGAAGTCTTACGTTCTACAGCTTGGTCTGCGGCGGGACTGACGTCTGAGCGGGGCGCTCGCGGGGCTGGATGGATCGTTCAGCGGACGGTCGAAGCGTTGAGCGTGCGGACCCCATGCGGCACAGCCGGGCACATTCGGGGGGCGGAGGAATAGGACGCGCATGTGCGGTATTGCTGGGTGAGCGCCGGTCCCGCAGGGCGATCGGTCCAGTGGACCGATTGAGGCGCGAACGCGCGAGGCGCCGGACGTGTTGCCGGATCACATGCACGCGGTTTGGACGTTGCCGGAGGGAGATACGGAGTATTCGGTGCGGTGGGGCGCGATCAAGGCGCGGTTTTCGATGGCGATGTGTAGGGCGGGTTTCACCCCGCCCTACGGCGCAAGGGCAGGTGGAGTTGAGGCAGCCCCGGTTTTGGGAGCATCACATTCGGAGCGCGGAGGATTACGCCGCGCATGTCCGGTATTGTTGGACGAACCCGGTGAAGCACGGGTTGTGCGAGGCGCCGGAGGAATGGGCGTTGTCGTCGGTGCTTGGGGCGATGCGGCAGGGGGTGTATCCGCAGGGCGGGGTTTACCCCGCCGGGGTTGCTACGCAAGCGTCATCATCGTTCTCAATCTCGTAAGGTGCGCCGTCCTTGACAAGTTGCAAGAGCCCGATTGTGTCGTCCGTATATTTATGTATTTCGGATTTCCTGCCGACCTTCACCTTGCTGTGATATCGGTTATCCGTTGCCTTAAGATCGACGCCTTTTTCCTCAACGATCTTCTTGAGTAGCTTGTCGGCCCCATGCCACCCTGGATAGCCAAGAGACCTCCCGACATCTGAGAGGATGTATTTATATCTTGCGGAGAACTCCGTGGCGGATTGCATTGAGGCGACACCGAACAGTCGGGCAAATTCATCCTCCGACTTTACTTTCTCTGCAATGAGTTCGAAATCGACTTCGACCTGTTGCTTCGGAATATCCGAGCGAACAAGATTGTAAGACCTCGCTAGAAGGGACCGTAGCAATTGAGGGTTGAAATTTGCCAGAGGGGCGTTGTGACCAAATGCTTCGAAGACCCACGTAAAATCAGACGCCTCAATTGAGTTGACCCGGATACCTTTGCTTGCCGATACCTGAAGGATCCTTTCCGCGCCAGCCCCGCCATTCCCCGGCCTCGTCAGAAAGAAAATATTCCGAAGAAGCTCCCCCGGCAGGTCGACTGCCTCCTCCAGGTCTTCAAGAATTCTGCGAATGTTCGGGTCTTCCGCGCTGTAGCCGACGAACAAAACAATATGCTCTGCGAAGAAAGTGAGGAGCTTCGCGGTTAGATATTTTCGTTTCGCGGAGAAAATATCGTAGTCTTCACTCGTAAGCACTAGCGAACTTGGCTTATCGACCGAGCCGTGTATTTTGAATATCTCGCCTACACTGGCGAACGGTGCCGTAATTAGACCTGAACCAAGGACTGGCTGGTAATCACTGAGGATCGCTTCTATTAGCCCGTCATAGTTTGTCGTTATGACCGCATGAGGCCGGATACTGCAGAAAGCCTCGGTTTCCTCCGAGTACTCCTTGGTCGGCATAATACCATACGTTTTTATCTTCTGCGCGATAGAGTATTTGAGATACGTGTCAGCAGGCAGACCAGCTTCAAAGAGAATATCGGGGAAACTATCACGCCCCTCGCCCCATGCCCACTCTTGGTAGTCAGGAACAAGTCGAGACGCGACGCTCTTGAGATCATCGTCTCTCTGAAGAAAATACTGGATTGGATGGTTGATCGTCGGGCAATTATCTACTGCCCAAGAAAGAAGGCCGCGCCAGTCAGGAGCTCCGATCCAGCGCCTGCTCAAACCCGAGCCAGCGAAGATTATTGGCTGAAATGAAAAGTGTTCTCTTGCTTCACCAATGCGCGCCACTACGGCTTCAATATACTCCGGGTCATCTGCCAACGTTTTCTTTTCCTTGAAATGGGACGCTATCGCCTTCGTCACCTTGGCGGGGTGAACCCCGCCCTACGGTGTTTTGGGGCTACCCATCCATCTTGAGCGCATTGATGAAAGCCGATTGAGGAATCTCGACTCTGCCAAACTGCCGCATCTTCTTCTTGCCCGCCTTCTGCTTCTCCAGAAGCTTCTTCTTCCGGGAGACGTCCCCGCCGTAGCATTTGGCCGTCACGTCCTTGCGGAGCGCGGCCAGGGTCTCTCGGGCGATGACCTTGCCTCCGATGGCGGCCTGGATCGGGATCTTGAACATGTGACGGGGAATGAGATCCTTGAGCTTCTCGACCATCGCGCGGCCGCGGGTCTCGGCCCGGTCGCGGTGGACCATGACCGACAGCGCGTCCACGGGCTCTTCGTTCACGAGGATCTGCATCTTCACCAGATTGTCCTGACGGTAGCCCGTCATCTGGTAGTCGAAGCTGGCATAGCCCTTGGTCACCGACTTGAGCCGGTCGTAGAAGTCAAACACCACCTCGTTCAGCGGCAGGTCGTAGACCACCATGGCGCGGGGGCCGGCATAGGTCAGATCCTCCTGGATGCCCCGGCGGTCCTGACAGAGCTTGAGCACGTCGCCCAGATAGTCGTCCGGCACGAGGATGGTGGCCTTGATCCGCGGCTCCTCCAGGTGGTCGACATGGGTGAGGTCAGGCATGTCGGCGGGGTTGTGAAGCTCCCGCATCTCGCCGTCCTTCATGTAGACGTGATAGACGACGCTGGGCGCCGTGGTGATCAGGTCGATGTCGTACTCGCGCTCGATCCGGTCGCGGATCACTTCGAGGTGGAGCAGGCCGAGGAAGCCGCAACGGAAGCCGAAGCCAAGCGCGGCTGAGCTTTCCACCTCGAAGGAGAAGGAGGCGTCGTTGAGGGCGAGCTTCTCGATCGCGTCGCGCAGATCCTCGAACTGGGCGCTGTCCACCGGAAAGAGGCCGCAGAAGACAACCGGCTGGGATGGCTTGAAGCCGGGGAGCGCGGTCTCGGCGCCCTTCTTCTCGTGGGTGATGGTATCGCCGACGCGGGTGTCGCGAACCTGCTTGATCGACGCGGTGAGAAAGCCGATCTCGCCCGGGCCGAGTTCGTCGACTTGCGTCATCGCGGGGCGGAACACCCCGATACGATCGACATGATGGACCGAGCCGTTGGACATCATCTTGACCCGCTCGCCCTTGCGCAGGCGGCCGTCGATGACGCGGACCAGAACGATGACGCCGAGATAGGCGTCGTACCAGCTATCGACCAGCATCGCCTTGAGCGGCGCTTCGGGGTCGCCCTTGGGCGCGGGCAGACGGTCGACGATGGCCTGTAGCGTTTCACGGATCCCCTCGCCCGTCTTGGCGGAGACCAAGAGCGCGTCGGAGGCGTCGAGACCAATCACGTCCTCGATCTGCTCGCGCACGCGGTCCGGCTCGGAGGCGGGCAGGTCGATTTTGTTGAGAACGGGCACGATCTCGTGGTCGGCGTCGATGGCCTGGTAGACGTTGGCCAGCGTCTGGGCCTCGACGCCCTGAGTCGAGTCGACCACCAGCAGAGAGCCCTCGACCGCCCGCATGGAGCGGCTGACCTCGTAGGCGAAATCCACGTGGCCGGGCGTGTCGATGAGGTTGAGCACGTAGTCCTGCCCATCGGCGGCCGTGAAGTCGATCCGGACGGTGTTGGCCTTGATGGTGATGCCGCGCTCGCGCTCGATATCCATCGCGTCGAGGAGCTGCTCCTTCATGTCGCGCTCGGCGACGGTATTCGTCTCCTGGATGAGACGGTCGGCCAGCGTCGACTTGCCGTGGTCGATATGAGCCACGATCGAGAAGTTGCGGATGCGGGAGAGGTCGGTCATTCGGAGCGGCCTTTCGGGAAGCGTTCGGGTGCAGATATACGCGGCTTCGGGCCGGGGAAAGGGACGCGGGGTCGCATTGGCCGCCGGATAGGACATGAACCCAAAGAACGTTGCTATGCGACACTGAAACGGGGTTGTGGAGGTCTTTGACCGCCACCGGGCCGGGGGTCAGCCCGTTCTCTATTGGATTGGGAATTTGTGATGCCTCGACTCGTGGCTTCTGACGACAAAGCCCGATTCACGACAGGTCGTGAGCGCGGCTCCCAACCGGAGCGCCCCTCTGTGCAAGGCCGCCTCTATCCGAGAAACAATCCGTGCTATACCGCGCGGATGGTTGCCTGATTCTCGGTCGTGGGGCATGGTCTGCTCCACAAGATACCAACAATGGTACAGGGCAGTACGATGACGAAGTTCCTACTCGCGATCGGGGCCGTTCTGGCCGTGTCCGCCTGTGGCGGCGGCCGGTCCAACGACGTGACAATGTCCACGATCAGCCGCGCCTATTCGGCCGGACCGTTGCAGAATGCATGTCTCGCGTCGGACAGACGCGCAGCCAACCGGGCGCTTTGCGGTTGTGTGCAGGCGGCGGCGAATGCGACGCTCAGCCGGTCCGAACAGGTCCGCGCCGTCCGCTTCTTCGAAGATCCGCATCATGCGCAGGAAGTGCGTCAGTCCGATCGCGCCAGCGATGAAGTGTATTGGCAGCGCTACAAACAGTTCGTCTCTGCGGCCGAACGGTCCTGCCGCGCCATCTGACGGATCAGGCGACGGCGCGCCCCTTTGCCATCTCCCAATGTGCGGAGATGGAGGGCAGGAACAGAAGCAGGAAGCCGAACTGGGTCCAGGCGAGGAACATCGCCGGGATCCAGAGGATCGCGCAGATCAGGCCGACCCATCCGGCCACCTGCATCGCGACGCGCGGCGCCAGGATGCGCAGCATGGCCAGGTGGAACAGCCGCCCGCCATCGAGCGGCTGGACGGGAATCAGATTGAGCGCAAAGAGCGTCAGATTGATCGATGCGAAAATCGACATCCACGCGCCGACCTCGGGGTTGGTCATCATCACCTGCGGCGCGAAGAGCGACGCAATCGCCCAGAGGGCGAGGTTCGTAAGCGGCCCCATCGCGACGATCAGTTCATCTTTGAGGGCATCGCGCGTGATCTGATGCTGGCAAAACCCGCCGCCACCCCAGAGCATGATCCGGTGGACCTTCACACCCTGAACCAGACAGCCCCAGGCGTGCCCGATTTCGTGCAGCAGGATCGACAGGGCGATCAGGCCGACGAAGACCAGTGCCCAACCCTTGTCCTGCATCGTCAGAATCAGCAGACCGGCCAGCATCAGGAAGCTGGGACCGATATCGATCGGGACGCCCCACGGACCAGGCAGACGGGCGATCGGAGTTTCGTGACGGTCGATCATCTGGATCCTCGTGACGCGTGCGTTTCGCAGTGCCTCTGCTTTGTGACCGCTTGATGGCAGGCTCTGGACGGTCGGACGGCAGCGTGGAAGCAAGGGACATGGACCGGATCGTGGTACTTTCAGGGGCGGGACTCAGTGCGGAGTCGGGACTGGGCACCTTCCGCGACATGGGCGGCATCTGGACGCGCTACGACCTGAGTGAGGTGGCAACCCCCGAAGGCTTTGCGGCCGATCCGGCCAAGGTTCACGACTTCTACAATGCGCGGCGGGCCAATATGGCCGGGGCCGCGCCGAACGCTGCGCATGACGCCCTGGCCCGGCTGAGCGGCCGCGCTGACGTGACATTGGTGACGCAAAATATCGACGACCTGTTGGAGCGGGCGGGCGCGTCGGGCGTGATCCACATGCACGGAGAGCTGTCGCGCGCGCTTTGTCACGCCTGCAGGGCCCGATGGGACGCGCCTGCCTCTATGGCGCCCGGGGATCCTTGCCCGGCCTGCGCGGCGCCCGCCACGCGCCCCGACGTGGTGTGGTTCGGCGAGGTCCCCTACCACATGGAGCGGATCGAGGCGGCGTTGGCGGACGCGGATCTCTTCGTGAGCATCGGCACCAGCGGACAGGTCTATCCAGCGGCGGGCTTCGTCGAGATGGCCCGGCTGTCGGGCGCCCGAACGCTGGAACTGAACCTGGAGGCGTCGGGCGGCCGGTTCGACGAGGTGCGCGAAGGCCCGGCGACCGAAGTGGTTCCCACCTGGGTCGCCGGGCTGATCGGCGATGCGTCCGCCTAGTAGGGGAAGCGGCGGCCCAACTGGCGGCGCAGCTCCTCGGCCTTACGGCGTTCATGCTGGTGCATCATCTCGGCATGCGTAGGTCCCTGCCGAGTCCCGGTGTCGCGCATCATCCGGCGAAGCATGTTCGTAAGTCTGTTTGACATCTCATGGCCCTTTCCTACGGGTGATGAAATGAACTTGCCATGCAGAGATGATTCTATCTAACCAATACGAATTTCATCATGTAAGCTGGACTATCATGATCGATTGGTTGCACATGCCGTCCCTCGCCGCCCTGCGCGCCTTCGAGGCCGCGGCGCGCGAAGGCAGCTTCACACGCGCGGCCGCCGCGCTGAACGTAACCCACGCCGCCATCGCGCAGCATGTCCGCGGACTTGAAGCGGAATTGGGTCGCACACTGGTCGTCCGCGACGGGCGCGGCATCGCGGCGACAGAGGATGGCAAGGTCTTGGCCGAGGCGCTGACGCAGGGCTTCGAGACGATCGGCGCCGGGATCGCGCGCTTGCGGGCAGACGATGCCGCGCGGCCGTTGACGATCTCGGTCACGCCTGCTTTCGCGACGAACTGGCTGATGCCCCGGGTGGGCGACTTCTGGGCGCGCCACCCCGAGATCCAGATCAACATCTCTCCGGCGATCGAGTTGACCGATCTGAGGCGGGACGGGATCGACGTCGCCGTGCGCTACGGACGGGGACCGTGGCCGCCCTACGACGCGAAATTGCTGACTGACGGAGAATTCTGGATCGTCGCCCGCCCCGACCTTCTGGACGGGCTGCAGGCGGAATGCGTGGAGGACGTCGCCGGGCTGCCATGGCTGGTGGACCGGAACCTGCGAGAGTGGAAAGCGCTGCTGTCCGAGGTCCGGGTAGATATCGACGACCTGAAGGTCACGTCACTGAACCTGAACGGCCTCGTCCTGTCGGCGCTGAAGGAGGGGTTGGGGGTCAGTCTCCAGGCCCGCACATTGGTAGAACGGGACGTGCGCGAAGGGTCGCTTCAGCGGATCTGCGTTCTGAGACAGGAAGGGCTGGGCTATCACGTGCTGACGGATCCGCAGCGGCCGTCGGCACGGACGAAAACCTTCGTGAGGTGGATCATGGATCAGGTCCGCACGGATCGGCGCGACGAACCCGCAAAACGCGAAAAGGGCGCCTGGAGGCGCCCCTGACAGCGGCCTGACCGTCGCTTACGCTTCGAGCGCGGCGGCGGTGTCGGACGACTTGCGGATGTCGCGCTTGATCTTGAGCGCCTTCGGCGACAGCTCGGCATCCTTGGCGGCGGCGAGATAGGCGTCGAGGCCACCACGGTGATCCACCGTCCGCAGCGCGGCGTTCGAGATGCGCAGCTTGAACGCACGGCCCAGCGTTTCGGATTGCAGGGTCACGTCCTGCAGGTTGGGCAGGAAGCGGCGCTTGGTCTTGTTGTTGGCGTGGCTGACGTTGTTGCCGACCATCGGGCCTTTGCCGGTGAGTTCGCAGACGCGCGACATGGGGGCACCTATTCGGGTTCGAGAAATACGGATGCCGGGCGCGGGCGCCCGGCGGTCGCGGCGGAATAGGTCAGCCGTGGAGGCTTGTCAACGGGCCGCCTTGGAAACGTTTCAGGCGGGTCCGGACAATGCGTCGAGCATCTCCTTTGCCGCCGCCGCCGGCGCGGTCCGGCCTTCGGCCACGTCGCGGCCAAGCTCTGCCATGCGGTCGCGCGTCGCCGGATCCTCGGTCAGGCGCGCCATGAGGCCGGCGCGGACCTCTTCCTCGAACCAATAGGCGGCCTGGCGGGACCGGGTGGCATCCCAATGTCCGTGCTCGCGGCGCCAGTCCGCGAGGGTCCGCATCTCATCCCAGGCTTGGGCCAGACCCGTCCCCTCAACGGCGGAGACGGGCATCGCCTTGGGAAACCCCTCGGGATCGTGCGGCCGTTGACGCATCAGGCGCAATGCGCCGGAATAGTCGCTGACGGTGCGGCTCGCCGCCGCCTTCAGATCGCCGTCGGCCTTGTTCACCAGGATCAGGTCGGCGATCTCCATGATGCCACGCTTGACGCCCTGCAACTCGTCCCCGCCCGCTGGAGCGAGCAGCAGGACGAACAGATCGGTCATCCGTGCGACTACGGTTTCGGACTGTCCGACGCCCACAGTCTCGACCAGCACGACGTCGAACCCCGCCGCTTCGCACAAGGCGATGGCCTCGCGGGTGCGGCGCGCCACGCCGCCAAGATGGGTCGCCGACGGGCTGGGCCGGATGAAGGCGTTCGGATCTCGGGCCAGCCGTTCCATCCGGGTCTTGTCCCCGAGGATCGACCCTCCTGTCCGGGCGCTGGACGGATCGACGGCCAGCACCGCGACGCGAAGGCCCTGATCGGTCAGCATGGTGCCGAAGCCTTCGGTAAAGGTCGACTTGCCAACGCCGGGCGTGCCGGAAAGGCCGATCCGAAGCGCCTGCCGTCCATTCCGGGCCAACGCGTCGAGCAATGCGGCGGCGCGGGCGCGGTGATCGGGGCGCGTGCTTTCGACCAATGTGATCGCGCGGGACAGGGCGCGGCGATCGCCGTCGAGGATCGGTTGAAGCAAGTCGTCCATAAGGCTGGATGGCGCGGGGGAGGCGTGGGGTCAATCGTCGGGCCGCGAGCCATGGGATCGACCGCGCGAGCGTGGGCCTTGCCGTCGCCGAAGCAGACCCTTCGGAGTGTTTTCGCGCAGGCGCAGCCCAGATCGCCACGCCCGGAGGGACGTGCTGTCCCCCAAGCGGCGAAGGGCGTAATTGAACACCATGAGATATCTGCTGCCGATCCTGCTCTCTCTTGCAATGCCAGCCTGGGCCGAAACCTTCACGGCTCGCTTCGATATGTCCTTGCGCGGCATCACCGGGGGTCAGATTGCCTTGAGCGCCGAGGAAACGGGCGGACGCTATGCCGTCCGCGCCACTGCGCAGGCGACCGGGGTCGCACGCGCACTGGTCAAGAAGACTTACGAAGGCACGGCGCGCGGCCGGATCATGGGCGGCGCGCTGCGGGCCGACAGCTATTCGGAGGTCGAGGTTGAACGCTCGGGCCGCAAGACGGCGTCCATGACGTTCGAAGGTGGGCGCCCCGTCGACGTGTCGCTGACCCCCGCGCCATCCGCCGAGCCATGGGACGTCGACCCCGGCAGTCTGCGTAACGTGAGCGACCCGCTTTCCGCGCTATGGGCGATCTTGCGGCCGATGTCGCCGGATGCCGCATGCGGCATGAGATTCGACCTGTTCGACGGGCGGCGGGTATCCCGGCTGGACCTGTCGAACCGGCGCGCGGGGTCGGACGGCACCATCCTGTGCGACGCGGCATATAAGCGTCTGGCCGGCTATCCTCCCGACGAGATGGCCGAACGGGACGGTACGCGCTTTACGTTGACCTACGCGCCCCGGGGCGACGGGCGGATGGAAGTGATCGAGCTGCGGGCGCCCACCTCGCTGGGCGACGCGGTGCTGCGTCGGAGATGAGCGAGTTACCGGTTCAGGACGCCCTGCCCGATCTTCTGGCGGCGCTGGATGCGCAGGGCGTCGCGGTGCTTCAGGCGCCACCGGGCGCGGGCAAGACGACCTGCGTGCCGCCTGCCCTGCTTGACCGGATCGAGGGCCGGATCGTCATGCTGGAGCCCCGCCGCCTCGCCGCGCGCGCCGCCGCCACCCGCATGGCAGAGGTTGCGGGCGAAGAGGTGGGCCAGACGTTCGGCTACCGGATGAGAGGGGATCGCGCCGTCTCGGACGCGACACGGGTCGAGGTCGTGACAGAGGGCATCCTGACGCGGATGATTCAGGACGACCCCGAACTGCCCGGCATCGGCGCCGTGATCTTCGACGAGTTTCACGAACGCTCATTGAACGCGGATCTGGGGCTGGCTCTGGTACAGGAGGCAAGGGCGGCACTCCGGCCCGATCTGCAGCTCGTGGTGATGTCGGCCACGCTGGACGCGGAGCCGGTCGCGGACCTGCTGAACGCGCCGGTCGTGACCTCCGAGGGGCGCAGCTATCCGGTCGAGCGCCGCTGGCGACCGCGACCGGCGGACCGCTCTCTGCGGTTGGAGGCTCGGGTCGCGGGGCTGGTACGTCAGGCGCTGGAGGACGTGCCAGAGGGCGACGTGCTGGCCTTCTTGCCCGGCGAGGGAGAGATCCGGCGGTGCCTGTCCCTCCTGTCGGACTGCGGGGCGGAGGTCCGGCCGCTCTACGGGGCGCTGCCCTATGCGGACCAGCGGCGCGCGCTGGTACCGGGACAGGGGCGCAAGGTCGTGCTGGCGACGTCCATCGCGGAAACGTCGCTGACGATTCCTGGCATCCGTGCCGTGGTCGATGGCGGGCTGGCCCGGCGCGCGCGGTTCGATCCAGCCTCCGGGATGTCGCGGTTGGTCACGGAGCGGGTGACGAAGGCCGAAGCCGCGCAGCGGGCGGGCCGGGCGGGCAGGGTCGCGCCAGGTGTGGCCTATGCCGACTGGACGAAGGGAGAAGAGGGTGGCATGGCCGCCTTCCCCCCGCCTGAAATCGCGCGCGCCGATCTCGCGGGGCTGGCGCTGGAGATCGCAGCCTGGGGGTCCGAGGACCTGCCGTTCCTCACGCCGCCGCCAGAGGGCGCCTTGGCAGAGGCCCGCGCGTTGCTGACCGATCTGGATGCGCTGGCCGACGGGCGGATCACGGAGCATGGACGCGCGCTCTCCCGTGTGCCGGCTCATCCAAGGGTCGCGCATCTGCTACTGCAGGGGGGACCGGGCGCGGCGCGGCTGGCGGCGGTGGTGGCGGGCCGATCGCGCGAGGTCGACCTGTCGGAGGCCTCGATGACACCGGAGATGCGCGCCGAGGCCAAGCGGCTGCGCCGCTTCGAGGCCGGGCCCTCGCGCAGCGATGCCCAGCGGCTGGCGCTCGCCTATCCGGATCGGGTCGGATTGCGGCGGCCCGGCGATGCCCCGCGGTGGCTGCTCTCGGGCGGGCGCGGTGCATGGATGCGTGACGGAGAGCCGTTGGCCGGCGCCCGGCTGATCGTCGCCGCGGATCTGGATGGTGAGGGAAGCGAAGCGCAGGTGCGAGCCGCGCTTGCGATCGGTGAAGCGGAGCTGCGCGAGGTCCTCGCGGACCGGATCGGCTGGGTCGAGATATGCGAATGGTCCGAGCGCGAGCGCCGCGTTCTCGCCCGCCGGCAGGAGCGTCTGGGCGCCATCGCGCTGGATGACAGGATCTGGAAGGACGCGCCTCGCGATGCACTCGCCGCCGCGGCTCTGGAAGGGGTGCGCAAACTTGGGCTTCAATCCCTCGACTGGACATCGAAGGCCCGCCTGGTGCGCGCCCGGATCGGGGTGTCGGGTCTGCGCGATGTCACGGATGACGGGCTGATGACGTCGCTTGCGGACTGGCTGCTGCCTGCACTCGGGGGCGTCCGCAGCGCGGACGATCTGGCCCGCCTGGATCCGTCCGATGCCCTGCTCGGCTGGCTGGACTGGTCCGAACGCGAGACCTTGGACAGGACGGTTCCCTCTGCCTACCGCACACCGCTCGGACGCTCCGTTCCCATCGACTATTCTGGCGAGGTTCCGACCGTTTCGCTTCGGGTGCAGGAAGTCTTCGGAGAGACGCGCCATCCAAGCGTCGGGGGACAGCCGCTGCGGATGGAGCTGCTGTCGCCCGGTCAGCGTCCGGTGGCCGTCACCCAGGATCTGCCCGGGTTCTGGGCGGGAGGATACGCGGACATGCGCAAGGACATGCGCGGCCGGTATCCAAAGCACCCTTGGCCCGAAGATCCGACACAAGCCGATCCGACGCTTAGAGCCAAGCGGCGGGGCTGACAAAAAAGGGCGCCCGAAGGCGCCCTAAATCCGTTGCAGGATCCAGAAAGCTCTAGTGCAGACGGTCCTTCACCGTCTCAATGGACCTGTCGATCATCTTGTTGGCATCGTCCGACGACATCTGCTTGGCCAACACTTCGGCGGCGGCGGCCGTCGCGACGGCGATGGCCCGGTCGCGGACATCCTTGATCGCGGCGTTGCGCGCGCTTTCGATCTGGTCCTCGGCTGCCGTGATCCGACGCTCGACCGAGCTTTCCAAATCCGCTTTCGCCTGAGCCGCGGCGGCCTCGGCCTCCCGCTTGGCGTTGGCAACGATGTCGTCCGCTTGTTCCTGCGCTTCACGGGTCTTGCGCTCGTAGGAAGCCAGCAGCGACTGCGCTTCCTCCCGGATTGCGCGGGCTTCGTCCAGTTCCTTGCGGATCTGCTCGGCCCGGTTGTCCAGCATGCCCATCAGCGTCGCCGGCACCTTGAAATAGAGCAGAATGCCGATGAAGATCAGGAAGCCGATCAAGACGACGAAATCGGTGTTCCGCAGCGAAAAGAACCCGTACTCGCCGGACGCGGCAGCGGCCGGGGTGGCGAGCAGGATCATCGGGATCAGATAGCGCATCGGCTCAGGCCCCCTTCACACGGCTGTCGACGGCGGCATCGACCGCCCCCTTGTCGGCAGAACCGCCCAGCGCCTGAACGAGTTCAGCCGCGACGTCCTTGGCGACCTCGGTCACCGACTGCGCCGCGCCGGCGCGGATTTCGGCGATCTGCGCCTCGCTCTCGGAGGTGCGTTCCGCGATGCGGGCGTCCGCGTCGGCGATGGCCGCGTCGAGATCGGCCTTGATGGCGTCGCGCGCCTCTTGTCCGATGCGGGTCGCCTCCGCGCGCGCATCCGCGAGCGCCTTTTGATAGGTCTCTTCCGCTTCTTCAGCCTGACGCTTGAAGTCTTCGGCCGCGGCAAGGTCGTTGGACACGGTGCCCGTCCGCTCTGCCAGCACGGCGCCCAGGCGGGGCAGCGCGACGCGGGTCAGAAGGAAGAAGATGGCCACGAGGGTGACCACAAGCCAGAAGATCTGGTTGCCGAACCAGGCGTCGCAAAGCTGCGGCATCCCGATCGCGTTCCCGATCGAGTTCACACAGGCGGAAGCCCCTTCGGTGGCGGCGACATCGGCCATGTCAGTCCCCTAGTGAATGGTGTCGAAGGCGGGCGGCCGCTTGGCCCCCCGCCCCTCGCAAGGATTACGCGGTCTGGATCAGACGGCGAACATCAGCAGCAGCGAGACGAGGAAGGCGAAGATGCCCAAGGCCTCGGCGAAGGCGATACCGATGAAGAGCGTGGCGGTCTGGGCGCCAGCGGCAGACGGGTTGCGCAGGGCGCCGGCGAGGAAGTTGCCGGCCACGTTGCCCACACCGATGGCGGCGGCACCGGAACCGATGGCTGCGAGGCCCGCGCCGATGAACTGGCCCATTTCTGCGACGTTACCTTCCATGGGGTGTCTCCTTACGATTGGAAGATTGGATGTTCTGGGATCCGGTCCGCGTCAGTGATGCGGATGCAGCGCGTCCTTGAGATACACGCAGGTGAGGATCGTGAAGACGTAGGCCTGGATCGCGGCGACCAGCACCTCGAGACCGTAGATCGCGACGACGCCGAAGATGGCGAGCGGCGCAGCCAGGACCAGGGCGGCAAAGCCGGCGAAGACCTTGAGGACGGCGTGACCGGCCATGATGCTACCCGCAAGACGAACCGAGTGGCTGACCGGACGCACGAAGTAAGAGATGACCTCGATCACCGCGAGAATTGGGCGCAGCGCAAGCGGCGCGCTGGATACCCAGAAGAGGCTGAGGAACGCGGTCCCGTTCTTTACGAAGCCGACCACCGTCACCGTGACGAAGACCGCAACCGCCATCACCGCGGTAACCGCGATATGCGACGTCGGCGAGAAGGACGTCGGGATCAGCGCCAGGAAGTTCGAGAACAGGATGAACAGGAACAGCGTGAAGATGTAGGGAAAGAACACAAGGGCGTCCTTGCCGGACACGTCCTCGACCATCTTGTGCACGAAGCCGTAGGCGAGTTCGGCGACCGACTGCCCGCGCGACGGGACGATGGCGCGCCCGCGCGTCGCCACGATCAGCAGAAGCGCGACACAAGCCACGGTCAGCAGCATCCAGAAGGTCGCGTTCGTGATCGTGTACCAGTAGACCGGATCACCGGCATCGCCGAAGAGCGGCTTGACGATGAACTGATCCATCGGATGGAAGCTGAGGCCGCCGCCGTGGTCGGCCTCGGCCGTCACGCCAACGGCATCCACCGCCGCTTCGGTATCGGGAACCTCACCCGCGGTGACGTCGTCGGTGGCGTCGTTTTCCATCGCTCAAGCGTCCTTGTCGTCCGGCGCACGGGCGCCGCTTTTGCCGTCCGGCGCGCCTGCGCCGGGATGTTCCATGGCGGCCCGAAGATCCGCCTGCCCCTGCACCTCCTTGGCGGAGGCAATCATCGTCTTCACCCCGGCCGCGAAGCCGAGAAGGGTGAACACGACCATCAGCCACGGCTGCGTGCCGAAGGCGGCGTCGAGGCCGTACCCGATGCCGAAGCCGATCCCCAGACCTGCGACCAGTTCGATAACCATCCGCCAGGCAAGCTGCGCCTGCGAATAATGCTCTTGCTGGTGGGCCTTCCTTTCCTTCGGCCTCGCGGCGGCGAGGCGCTCGTTGAGCGCGCGCAGCCGTTCGGCATCGGGGTCGGTGGGCATAGGCTCCCCCATGTATCGGGTCGGGGTCTATGGGCGCGCGCGGGAGGAGTCAACGCGACGATAAACGTCACTATATCAAGTGTTTAATCATCCGCAGCTTCCTTACCTACCCATGCGGCACATTCAACCGAACCGTTGAACATTCTTGACGCGCTGTATCCCTGACGGCATCGCGAAGTCATGTCCGCCCCCGATCTCGACGCCGTCTTCGCGGCCTTGGCCGACCCGACAAGGCGCGCGATCCTGTCGATGTTGCTGGAAGACGACATGGCAGTAACGGACGTGGCTGCGCCATTTTCCGTCAGTCTTGCGGCGATCTCCAAGCATCTCGGCGTGCTCGCCCGAGCGGGCCTGATCGCACAAGAGCGGCGCGGCCGCGTGGTCTGGTGCAAGCTGGAGCCCGATGCGCTGCGCGAGGCGTCGATCTGGATGCAGGCCTTTGGGCAATTCGACGGCCTGGACCTCGACAGGCTGGAAGACCTCGTCACCCGGCTGGAGAGCTAACGGGCACCTTCCTGCTGCAACCGAAGCTGGGCGGTCTCTTCGTGGCGATCCGCCTCGCGCTGGTCGATCAAACAGCGACGCACGAAGTCCAGATGCCCCTCGACGGCGGCTTGGGCGCCCTCTGGATCGCGCAGACGCAGCGCGCGCTCGATCTCGCGGTGCTGGTCCAGCAGCGTGTCCCGGGTGGTACGCTGGCGGAACATGACGGCGCGATTGTAGACGACCCCTTCGCGCAGAAGGTCCATCATCGCACGCATGAGATGCAGCATGACGACGTTATGACTGGCCTCGACGATGGCCATGTGGAAATCCGCATCGAGCCGGGCCTCCTCGGCAGCATCGCGGCGGGCATGGGCCGTCTCCATCTTAGCGAATATCTCAGAGACGACCCGCAGATCGGTTTCACTGCCTTGCCGCGCGGCGCGGGACGCGGCCAGACCCTCCATGTCCCGCCGAAATGCGATGTGGTCCAGAAGCGCATCGTCATGATTCTGGAACAGACGGACCAAAGCGGGCGAGAAGACCCCGCCCAGAATGTCCGCGACGTAGATCCCGGCACCTGCCCGGGCCTCCAGCAGGCCTCGTTCGGATAGTTCGGCGATTGCCTCGCGGAGGGACGGTCGGGACACACCCAGACGTTCCGCCAGTTCCCGCTCCGCCGGGAGACGATCGCCGGGCCGAAGGATACCACGCAAGATCAGGTTCTCGACCTGCCGCACGACGGCGGAGGCAAGCTTCTCGGCTTCGATCTTCTTGAACGGCATGTTGGACCCCGCTGGAATTGGTCAGAAGATATGACCACGCACGGGCCGGTTCCAACCGGCTCGGTTGCACAAATCGTTTGATGGCCGGGCTTCTCCCTTCCCCGGACAGACCTATTCCATGGCCTCTGTGATAAAGATCCCGAAAGCGGTGTAGCCGTTGAGCCTGGCGATACGGACCTCGAGCTCCGCAACTTGGCGGTCGAAGTCCCGTGCGATGAGCCGCTGGCCCAGCAATTTCACGCAATGCATCTTCGTCTCGACGCGCCTCCGGCATTTATATCCGCTCCATCGTCGCCAGAGCGCATGGCCGAGGTATTTCGATGCTCGCAAGGCCTCGTTTCGGGCCATGGCTCCGGCAGGGAAGGTCTTTCACGGCTTCGCATTCCTGCGGGCGGGATGACGGCGTGAACGCCACGGTTTGCAATCGCATCGTGGTATTTGCGTGTGTCATGGGCACCGTCGACGGTCACCGAGTCGATCTCTTCGCCAATCGGGATCTGGCCAAGCGGCTCGGGTAGCGCTAGTGCATCACCGATATGGCTCCCGTCCACTGGCTCTTTCGGACCAGTGGCGACTGCCAGTGCACTCTCGGTAGCGCGGATGTCCAAGACATCGGGGGAATACTGTATAGCTTCGGCGCCAGCTTCCTCGGAGCGAAGACAGCAGTACGTTGAAGACCGATGGCCATGAGAAGCACCACGGCGGGCGCGGCACCTCAGAGAAAGTTGTGTTTCAGGACCGCGCCGAAGACCGCGCCCATAGCGTGTCGCCGCCCGAGATCACCCTGCGGTCGTCCCCTCGCGCCAGACCCCGATCATCCGTCGGCAGCGAGCGCTCCAATCGCGACTACTGCCCATCGCTCAGCCAGAACGGATCACCAGACATCGCAAGCCTAGGCTCTGACCCCATTGGTTGGATCCAGGTGTTTCCTGACGGTGTTGGCCAGGAGGCTCGGGATCAGATTGACGCAGAATTCCCGGTCTATCGGCATGGGCGACGTTCCGGCTCCGCAGATTGTCGAAACTCTGACTGGTCGATCCCTGTTGCAGGTCAGATCCCAATTGCAATGATCGGTTCGGCCCGTCGGGAAGGTTCGACATCGATCCGCCTGTCACCGGCCCGGAATGTCGCAAAACCCCGTTGGCCTTCGCTGCGCAGACCGCATAGACGGAGGCCGAACCGGCGCTGCGGGGCGACGACTCTCCTTGGCGGAGATGGCCA
This sequence comes from Jannaschia aquimarina, assembly GCF_000877395.1. Taxonomy (GTDB): domain Bacteria; phylum Pseudomonadota; class Alphaproteobacteria; order Rhodobacterales; family Rhodobacteraceae; genus Jannaschia; species Jannaschia aquimarina. Next base: position 67,612 of record NZ_JYFE01000048.1, read on the forward strand.
CCATGCTCAGAGGACCTTGTCGGTTCCGAAAGAAAAGGATCATCCCGTGTCCGAGATATCCGCGACCGCAACAGATGCCGCCCGGCGGGTGCTTCGTCTCGAAGGCGAGGCCGTCCTGTCGCTGTCCGACAACCTACCCGACGACTTTCAAGCGATCGTCGAACTGATCCGTGGGGCCGAGGGCCGCGTGATCGTCTCGGGCGTCGGCAAGTCCGGACATATCGGCCGAAAGATCGCCGCCACCTTGGCGTCGACCGGGACGCCAGCCTACTTCGTCCATGCGACCGAGGCGAGCCATGGCGACCTCGGGATGGTGACGCGGCACGATATTCTGCTGCTCATTTCCAATTCGGGCGAGACGACCGAGTTGCGCGACATGGTCTACCATTCGCAGAGGTTCTCGATCCCACTCATCGGGCTGTCTTCGAATCCCGACAGCACATTGATGCGTGCGGCGGATTACCGGCTGACCCTGCCGCGTCTCCCCGAAGCGTGCTCGATCGGAATGGCCCCCACGACATCGACGACGCTGACGTTGGCGCTCGGCGACGCGCTGGCGGTCGCGTTGATGGAGAGCCGGAGCTTCAAGGCCGAAGATTTCGGCGTCTTTCACCCCGGAGGCAAGCTGGGATCGCAGATGCGGACCGTCGCGGATCTGATGCATCAGGGCGATGAGATCCCGATCCTGACAGGCGACGCTGCAGTGCAGGACGCCTTGCTCGTGATGACGTCGAAGGGCTTCGGGCTCGCGGCTATGGTGGATGCCGAAGGGGTCCTGACCGGTGTGATCTCCGACGGCGACCTGAGGCGGAACATGGACGGGCTGCTCGACCGGAAACCCTTCGAGATCGCGAACCGCACACCGGTCACCGCGCCGCCCGGGATGCTTGCGCCCGAAGCGCTGGCGCTTCTGAACACCTACAAGATCGGTGCCCTGATTGTGGTGGATGACGAGCGGCGGCCGATCGGAGTGCTTCATATTCACGACCTGCTCCGCGCAGGGGTCGCATGATCTGTGCGGGACGGTTGGGACGTGTTGAGGTCAAGAACATCTAGCTCAGGATGATCGGCCGCCTGTCCCGCATATTTCGGCGATATGCCGACGCGAAGCTGCATCTCGAACGGACCTCGAACCAAGCGGGCGATGCCGATCAGGTCGTGCGCGTGACGCTCCGCGAGAACAGGCTGAGGGTCGAAGGCAGCAGCGCGGCCCGCGAGGTGATGCTGTCTCTGGCAGGCATGCAGGATGTCGCTTTCCCGGGACCGGATCGGACCTTCGCGCTCGATCTGCCCTGGGCACCGGGCGACGCCATGATCGCGTTCGACGGACGGCAAAGCCCGTTGCACCATTTCGACGATGCGGAAGTCGCGAAGGCGCGGCAACGGCTTTGGCTCCCCTATCTCGCCGACCTCGTCCGGCTCTCGCCGACGATCCTGAGATGGAAGAGCCACGGCGACATGGGTGCGCGGGAAATCGTGAAGGAGCGTCTCGGACTGGTCCCGACAAGCCATGCCGTCCTTCTCGACCCGACCGTCCTTGTTCCGTCGCCGGATGCCTCGCCTTTCGAGCATGTCACGATCCTCATGCCGGTCTATGGCGCGCTCGCCCTGACGCTGGAGGCGCTCGAGCGCGTCGCCGCGAACACAGATGTTTCGTGGCACCTCATCCTCATCGACGATGCTTCACCCGACCCCGATGTCTTCCCGGCGCTTCGCACATGGGCCAAAGGGCGAGAGCAGGTGACGTTGATACGGAACGCCGAGAACCTCGGCTTCGTCGGGACCGTGAACCGCGGCCTCGCCATCGCGCGCGACCGACGCGACGGGGTGCCGGTCGTCCTGCTGAATTCGGATGCGATGGTCCCGGCGGGCTGGATGACCCGACTCCTGGCGCCTCTGGCGGACGAAACCGTCGCATCGGTGACTCCGCTTTCGAATGACGCGGAAATCTTCACTGTCCCGGTCATCTGCGCACCCGCTGCGCTACCGGATGGAGTTGCCGATGCGCTCGACCGAAGCGCCGCGGATTTGTCCGGTCCGATCGAGGCGCCGACGGGGGTCGGATTCTGCATGGCCCTCGCGCCCGCGTTTCTGCGCAGGGTCCCGGAGTTCGATCCGGCTTTCGGACGGGGCTACGGGGAAGAAACCGACTGGTGTCAGAAAACCCGCGCAATCGGCGGGCGCCATGTCGTCACGCCTTCGCTCTTCGTGGAGCATCGAAGCGGCGCGTCGTTTGGCGCGGCGGCAAAGGCCCGCCTTCTGGAGCGCAATGGCGCGGAGATCAGCCGCCGATACCCGGACTATGACGACGAGGTACAGACATTCCTGCGCGACGATCCGGTGACGACGGCGCGTCTCGCACTGGCTCTGGACTGGGCGGCCGTGACGGTTCCGGAGGCGGTTCCCGTCTACCTCGCCCACGCGATGGGAGGGGGCGCGGAGACGTGGTTGCGCCGCGAGATCGAGGCCGACGGCGTCGCAGTCGTCCTGCGCGTCGGTCAGGGCCATCGCTTCCGTCTGGAGCTTCACACCCCGGTCGGGATCACGCAGGGACTGACGGACGACATTGGGCTGGTTGCCGGGCTCATGTCCCGGCTCGAGAGGCGCAGGATCATCTATTCCTGCGGCGTTGGGGATCGGTCGCCTCGGGACATCCCCGATCTGCTCCTGAGGCTTGCGGCGCAGGGCGACGAGACAGAAGGAGCGCATCCGGTCGAAGTCCTGTTCCACGATTATTTCCCCATCTCGCCGTCCTACACGCTCTTGGATCATCGTGGCGTCTTCAGGGGGGTCCCTGTCACCGGTACGCCCGTGGCCGAGGATCCGGCCCATTGCTTCAAGACACGGGACGGACGGCTGCTTGGCCTTTCCGAATGGCAATCGGCATGGGGCCGGCTGCTCCGTTCAGCCGAGATCACGGTCTTTTCCGAAAGCAGCCGCAGGATCGTGGGAACCGTTTGGCCGGATCTGAAAAGCCGGATCCAGGTCCGGCCTCATGCGGTCGCACCCTTGCCGAGGATCGAGGTTTCCGGCGGTCGGCGGCCTGTGATCGGCGTGCTGGGAAATATCGGCCGGCACAAGGGCGCCGACATCGTAGTCGAGTTGGCGAGACGGCTTGCCCAGAAAGGCGCGGGGCTGGTGGTCCTGGGCGAATTCGATCCGGGTCTCGCGCTCCCGAAACCGGCCCGGTGCCACGGCAGCTACCGGCCGGGCGACGTGGCGGGCCTGGTGTCACGCTACGGGATAACCCATTGGGCCATCCCCTCCATCTGGCCCGAGACGTTTTCTTTCACCACGCATGAGGCCCTGTCCACCGGGATGCCGGTCCTGGCCTTCGCACTTGGCGCTCAGGGTGACGCCGTGGAAACGGCACCGAACGGGATTGCCCTGCCGTTCGATGGCGACCCCGCGACCGATGCGCAGACTCTCCTCGCTGCCGTCCTTGCCCAAGGTGACGCGGTATGACCGCCGATCCCCCACGCATGATCCTCCATCTCGGCGCCCCGAAATGCGGAAGTTCGGCACTGCAGACGGCGCTGTCGAGACACCCTGTCCTGACCGATACGGATGGTCGGCGCTACGAATACAGCGCGCTTCTCAGGGGCGAACACCTCATAGCGGGGCGACCGATCGCGTCGGCAGCCGGGACTTCGCCTTACGGCTATCTCTCGTGGCCGAATTTCAAGGCCGGGGACATGTCATCGCCCGTCTTCCCCGCTTTCGAGAAGGCGCTCGATCGGGCCACGCGCATCGGACGCATCCCGATCCTGTCCTCCGAAGGATGGCTGGTCCGCCACAATGCATTCGGAAAGGTCCTGGCAAAGCTGGGACATCCGCGCATCGACGTCGTCGCGTTCCTGCGGCCCCCTGCCGATTGGGCGAATGCCGCCTTCTGGCAATGGGGCGTCTGGACAGCCGGGACGATGGATCGCTGGCTGGCCCATGGACGGCTGCCATTCACGTTTGGAACCGATCTGGAGCGCTGGTCCGCCATCCCGGGTGTCCGAATTCGGTTCGGGCGGTCACAACCTGACGTCGTCGCTCGATTTGCCGGTCTTTACGGCCTCGACCTCTCGACCGGTATCGACAGCAATCGGTCCGTGCCCGCTGCCTTGATCGAGATTCTTCTTCGAAACCGGCACCTGCGGCCGTCGGGGCACGGGCCGGTCGTCGACTTCGCCTTCGGTCGCTGGTGCCCGCCCGCACAAGGCGAACGACCCTGGGCCATCGAGCCTCGGCACGGTGAGAGACTCCGACATGTCCTGGAACGGGAGAGGGCGGCGCTGCTCCGCATCGGGAGCGAGGATGAAAAGGCAGATCTGCTGGCCGATCCGAGTTGGACAGAAACCTCCCCATCTCTCCGGACACCATTCATCCCCGGCGTGGACCGATGCTCTCCAGAGGCGTTTCGCACTTTGTGCCACTCTCTCGATGCCGGCCTCTCGGCAGCCGCAAGGGCGGCACGCAAACGTCTGCCTCCGCTTCCACCCGCACCAACGCACGCGCGAGCGACAGGATCGGAATGGGACGAGGCCATCGTCGCGCGGCTCGACACTCTCACGGAACTCGATGCGTTGATCCGGCGCCCGAGCGTCTGGACGCGCGCGCGGCTCGCCCACGCGATCTGGGATCACAGGCGGTCGAGCAGGTCGCGGTAATTGCGGCGCAGCAGCACGAGCCCGAAAGCGAGCGGGATCAGCGAGAAAACCAGTACATAGGTCACCGAAACGTAGGCGGCGTCGTAGTTCGGATAGAACCCGCGGCGGACCAGCCCAATCACGTGGATCAGAGGGTTCCACCAGAGCCAGCTTTTGAAGGGTTCGGGAATGCCGTCGTAAAGAATGAAGACGCCGGATATGATAAACAGCGGCCGTGTCAGGATCGCCCAGGCATGGCCATAGATGTCGAACCGGGTAGTGAAGTAGCAGTTCAGCGTTCCGACACCGATCGCCAGAAGGACGGCCAGCGCATAGCCTTGCAGGACGATCGCGAGGTTGAGGCTGGTGAGCGTGTCGAACAGAAGCAGCGACATCGAAAGCAGCAGATAGCTGACCATGAGTTGCGTCGTCACGGTCAGCAGGGTCCGCGCGATCACCGCGTCCGCGAAGGTCACGGTCGGGTAGGCGAGCAGTTGCTTCGAGTAACGCAGGCAGGAGCCGATCTTGTTGGTCGTCGAGTTGAAGAGCAGGAACGGCAGCATTCCGGTCGCGTAGAAGATGGGAAAACTTATCCCGAGGGGGGGCGACCGGAACGCGGCGCTGAAGATGAACGTCAACAGCGCGATCCCCGCCACCGGTTCCAGAATTGCCCAGAGATATCCGCCTGGGGATCGGCCGTAGGACGCGGACATCTCTCGCAGGATCAGCGCGAAGATCGCGCGCGCGCTCGGAAACCGCCGCTTGGCGGGTGCGCGGGCGACGCTGTGCGGCAGCCGCGGTGGGCGAGGCAGGGATGGCGCGCGCGGCGGTCTCCCAGAAAGCGGAGGAAGGACGTCGTCTTTCACGTGCCTCGTCTAGCAGACTTGTGCCGGCCCGAAAGCGCAGAATATATACCCACTTGCTCTCTTGGCAGGCGGGGTGCGCAGTGAACGCTCCAACACCGAAGGTCGGAAAGACCAGTCCCGCCTTGCGGAAGGGGCCGTCCGCGGCTTTCGCGGTGGACATCAGCGATGTGCCCCCGCCGGTCGGCGCAAGCCGCCTGCGGTTTCGCCACGTCGCTCTGATCGCGAGTTTCCTCTCGCTCGTCCTTGTGCCGGTCGCAGTGGCCGCCTGGTATCTCTGGGCGGTTGCGGCGGATCAGTACGCGTCGCGCGTCGGATTCTCCGTCCGGCAAGAGGATAGCGGATCCGCGCTCGATCTGCTCGGTGGGCTCTCCAGCCTGTCCGGGTCCTCGTCTTCGACGGACACGGATATTCTCTACGAATTCATCCAGAGCCAACGGCTCGTCGCCGATCTGGACGCGGAACTGGATCTGCGGGCGATGTGGTCCAAGCCCGACTCCGATCCCGTCTTCGCCTTGCCAGCGGAAGGTCCGATCGAGGAACTGGTGGATTATTGGGGGCGCATGGTAACCTCCGCCTATGGCACCGGGCCGGGCTTGCTCGAGATCGAGGTCCGGGCCTTTACCCCGGAAGATGCGTTCGTCATCACCAACGCGCTCTTCGAGCGGTCCTCGCAGATCGTGAACGACATCAGTGCGATCGCGCGGGACGACTCGATCCGCTACGCGCGAGACGATCTGACCGAGGCCGAAGAACGGCTCCGTACTGCGCGCGAGCAACTGACCTTGTTCCGGAACCGCAATCAGTTGGTCAATCCGGAACTGGATCTGCAAAGCCAGGCCGGTCTGCTGAGCAATCTTCAGCAACAACAGGCGACGGCTCTGATCGAGATCGATCTCTTGGCAGATCAGACGAGTTCGGGTGATCCGCGGCTTGAACAGGCTCGCCGCAGGCTCGAGGTGATCGAGCGCCGGATCGAAGCAGAACGCCAGAAGCTGGGCTTCGGAGGCGAGAGTGCCGGAGGCCGCGCCTTCGCCGATCTCGTCGGGGAATACGAGCGCCTCGCGGTGGACCGGGAGTTCGCAGAGACAGCCTATACGTCAGCCCTCGCCGCCTATGACGGCGCCTTGGCCGAGGCGCGGCGCCAGACACGATATCTCGCCGCCTATACGTTGCCGACGCTTGCCGAGACGCCGGAATATCCACGGCGCGTTCTGCTGCTGGCGATGATTGCGGGATTTCTGTTCCTGGCGTGGTCGATCCTCGTGCTGATCATCTATTCCCTTCGTGACCGTCGCTAGCGCGGCCGGCGATGATCGAATTCCGGAGCGTCTCCAAGACTTTCGACCTGGACGGGGGCGGGAAGCCTGTTCTGTCGAACGTGACCGCCAGGTTCCCCGCCGGCAGTGTCGTCGGTCTGCTCGGCCGGAATGGGACCGGAAAATCCACCGTTTTGAAGATGATCGCCGGGACGATGTTGCCCACGACCGGCGAGATCGTGACAAGCGGTGCCGTCTCTTGGCCTGTCGGGTTCGCGGGGTCGTTTCACCCGGATCTGACAGGGTTGCAGAACGCGCGGTTCATCGCCCGGATCTACGGCGTGGATACCGACGAGCTCTGTGACTTCGTCGAGGATTTCGCCGGCCTTGGGCAGCATTTCCGGTTCCCGCTTCGGACGTACTCTTCGGGCATGAAGTCGCGTCTGGCGTTCGGCGTTTCCATGGGCATCGGCTTCGAGATCTACCTGATCGACGAGATCACGGCCGTCGGCGACGCGGCGTTTCGTGAGAACAGCATGCGCTACTTGCGAGAGCGCTTGGAAAACGCCGGAGCGGTCATGGTCACCCACTCCATGCCCGAGGTCCGCCGGATCTGCACGTCCGTCGCAGTCCTGGAGCGAGGACGGATGCGGTATTTCGACGATGTCGACGAGGGGATCGCCTATCACCAGCAGGCGATGAAGCAGGATGCCTGAAGGTCAAACCCGTCCGAGGAGTGCGGCAAGTCCGAAGGCCACATCGCTGAGCTTGCTCTGACGACGTAGGCCCAGGGCGCGCAGGGCTTTCAGCCGTGCGGCGCCGTTCCGGGCCTCGATCCCGTTGAGAGCCTCCAACAGGGTCCTGTTCTCGGGTGTCAGCAGGTGGGCCACAGTCCCCAATGCGCGGCGGTTCGCCTCGACCCAGCCTGCATATTCGCCCGAAAGCGCACGCCGAGCCCGGTTCACGGATGCCCGCAGCCCATTTGGGGCGCCCATCGCATTGGTATGGTGCTGCCGGTAGAGCGCGACGGTGGCGGGGTCGTGGATCACTTCGCCCCCTGCGCCCGAAACAAGAAGATAGAGCCACCAATCGTGGTGGGGGACATCCGGCAGAGGGCCCGCACGGCGCACGAGGTCTAACGCGGCTGGCGACAGGATCGCGGTGTAGCCGGGCACGATGTTCTGGGTCAGGGCGTTCGCGAAGGAAGGCGGGGCCGGAATTTGCCGCGTGCTTCCGATCTGCCGCAAGTCTCGATCCGTCAGGATTGCCCGCGCCCCGTACAGAGAGAGCGGACCTCCCCTCTCCAAAGCGGTAAGCCCCCGGGACAGTTTGTCGGCCAGCCAGACATCGTCCTGATCCGAAAGCGCGGCAGGTCGGTCGGTCGGCAAGTCTGGATGGCACATGAGGTGAAGGAAGTTCGCAGCCGCCGTCCCCAGCCGGGGTCCGTCGACAAGGCGAACGGTTCGGCGGCCGGCCTGCGCCTCGGAAAAGTTCGCCACGATCTTGCGGGTCTCGTCGGTCGAGCCGTCATCGGAAACCCAGAGATCCCAGGCCGCGTGATCCTGTGCTTCGAGCGACGCGAGTTGTGCGGCGAGATGGGCGGCCCCGTTTCGCGTCGCCATCAGGATCGTCACGCGGGGAGTGGGCGGCATGTCCTGAAACGACCTCGGCGCTTTCGGGCGGGGTGAGCGTCCTCCCGGATCGGTTCGGTCTTTAGCGTTATTGTTTGCAATCGACCAGCTTTCGCCGGCAGAGCGGCGAGCTGGCTCCATTTCGCGCCCTCACTCCTGCCCCCGTCAATTCAGGCGGGGCCAGCATGTCTTCTCTTACGCACAGCCATACGATCGACCAGGGGGCGGGTGACGAGGCGATCCTCACCACGGAACTCGCCACCATCAGGACAGGTGGAGGCCTGCGTCTGGTCCAGGCAGGTCCCGACGGAGTCACCCTTCGCGACGCGAATGGCCGATTTCTCGAGCGGATCGAGCTTGACGGATCCAGCGGGTTCGACGCCCCTAGGGGCATCACGGTCACCGAGGTAGATGGAAGACCGACCCTTCTGATCCACGGCCGCCACGACGGCAAGGTCGCGGTCATCGAACTCACCGATGAAGGTCGTTTCGGTGATCAGGATACGTGGAGGATGAAGGGCGATCCGGGGGCGAGTTCGGTCCTCGAGTTCGTGCCCCTCGGGAACGACCGCTTCGTGACCTCTTCGCGGACGGATGGCGGTTTAAACGTCTGGGAGCGGGACGGAACGACCCTTCGCGCGCTTGAGCAGGGCCCGCAGCTCGACAGTTTCCTCGGCAACGATGTGCATGACATCGAACCGGTGACGCTGAACGGGCGTCCCCACATCGTCGTGACATCCGCCTTTTCGGATTCCGTCACTCTGCTGCAAGTCCGGGGCGACGGTTCTCTGACGGAAGTCTCGCGGATCGATCCCCGGGGCGGCCTTGCCCTGAACACACCTACCGAGCTCGAAGTCGTCGATCTTGGCGGACAGCCTCATGTGATCGTGGGCGCTCCGAATTCCGGGCATATCGCCGTTCTGCGGATCGAGGAAAACGGCGCTTTCGTCCCGACAGATATCGTCGCCGATGACAAGGCGACCCGTTTCGACGCCATGGGCGGTCTTGAGGTCGTGAAGACCGGCGGTCGTATCTGGGTGGCTGCCGCCGGTGGAGACGACGGCATGACCCTGCTGGAGCTCCTGCCGACCGGCCGACTCCGCCACGAATCCACGATCGAGCACGGGCTGACAGATGCGCTGGCCGATCCGACCGCCTTCGCCATGCTCGCGCGGAACGGCGGCCTTGAATTCCATGTCGCGGGAGAGCGCGCTGGGACCGACGGCGCCTTTGGCCTGACGCATCTGAGGGCGGAACCCGGGGTTGGCCAGTTCATCGAACTCGCCAATCGGGGTGATGAGGCAAGGGGCGGCGCCGGCGACGATATCCTGATCGACGGCAACGGAAAGGATACCATCTACGGCGGCGCCGGCGCGGACCTCTTCATTATCGGGCGGGACGGAAACCTGGACCGGATCGAGGATTTCGAGCCCGGCGTGGATCGCCTCGATCTGTCGGCGATGGGAAACTTCTACGATATCTCCGATGTCCAGATCGACCGGAAATCCAACGGCGCAATGATCTATATCGATGGTGAGGCCCTGCGGATCTACTCAAGTCACCGCGGCATGCTCACCCCGGATGACTTCGACATTCAGGATCTGCGCGGGCTCGACCATGTGCAACTCCTCGACCCGGACCCAATTGACTACGCCCTTTCCGGAGGGGCGGGCGACGACGTGTTGGTCGGAGAGGAAGGGAATGACGAGCTTTCCGGCGGCAAGGGTGCGGATACCCTGCGCGGTGGCGAGGGAAATGACAGACTGATCGGCGATGCCGAGGATCTGGATTTCGATCCGGTCGCATCGACCGTCTACCGGCTCTATCAGGCCACGCTCGATCGAGAGCCCGATGTCCGTGGCCTGAACAGGTGGGTCGACGAATTGGTCGAAGGGACATCGACCCTCCGCGAGGTTGCCGCAGGCTTTACCGGGTCGCCGGAATTCATGCGCGATTACGGCGATGCCACGAATTCAGAGTTCGTGACGCTTCTCTATTCAAACGTGCTGGGTCGTGCGCCGGATGCTGCGGGCCTTGCAAACTGGACCCAGCGCCTGAGCAGCGGACAGATGGATCGGGCGCAGGTCGTTGTCGGGTTCAGCGAAAGCGCGGAGTTCAAGTCGGGAACGGCCAATGACGCCGCACGCTTCGGAACGGGCCCTCTCTCCCAATCGTTCTCGGACGACATCTTTCGTGTCTATCAGGCCGTTCTCGGCCGTGAACCGGATGAAAAGGGGTTCGATGCATGGCGCGGCCGCTTGGCGGATGGGATGCCCTTCATCGACGTGGTCGGCGGCTTCACGAAGAGCGCGGAGTTCGAGAAGGTCTATGGCCCGACGAACGACAGGAAATTCGTCACCCTTCTCTACAACAACGTTCTCGACCGCGATCCCGATGCCAAGGGTCTGGCCGCGTGGACTGAGCGGCTTGAGAGCGGAATGTCTCGCGAGACCGTCGTTCAGGGCTTCGTTCAAAGCCCCGAGTTCATCGCGTCTTCCAAGAAAACGCTGATCGAATGGATTCGTGCGGAAGGGGTCGATGATGTGCTGAAGGGTGGCGAAGGCGACGACATCCTCATCGGCGGCGACGGTGCGGATCAGTTCATCTTCGACGCCACAGACGATGGACGAGATGTCGTGATCGATCTTGAACCCTGGGATTACCTGCATTTCGAAGGATTCGGATACGATCGGGCGGCGGATGTCCGCGCGCGCTTTTCTCAGGTCGGCGAAGATGTGCACTTCAGCCATCGTGGCGTCGAGGTGGAGTTTCTTTCGACGAAAATCGCTGAAATCTCCAACTCAATGCTGACATTCTGAACCATTTTGGCAGGCCGCGTCCACGGTCTGGTCAAGATTTGCGTGTGGTGTCGGCCTGAGCTTGGAGAGGCGTGAACTCATGTCGACGACACATACACCGACCGACTTCGAACAGATGATGCTCGAGCTTGTGAACCGAGCGCGTCGTGATCCCGAGGGAGAGATCGTCGACGCGGTCGGGCCTGGCGTTCAGTCGAATGTCGCAAGCGCGATGCGATACTTCGGGGTCGATGTCAGGGCCTATGAACAACAGCTCAGCGCCCTGGATCCGGTTGCGCCTCTTGCGTGGAACGGCAAGCTTGCCGATGCTGCGGCCGGGCACACGGCACGCCTGGTCGAGGAAGAAGCGCAGACCCATCAGTTCCCGGACGGCCCTTCGATGGGAGAGCGGATCCGCGATGCCGGATATCGGTACAACGCGGCGGCGGAGAATGTGTATTCCCATACCGACGATCCGGTTCAGGGCCATGCGGGCTTCTTCATCGACTGGGGCTTCGACTCAGGAGAAACCGAATTCACTCCAAACTTCGAGTCCATGGGGGACGGCATCCAAGATCCGGCTGGCCACCGAAACAACATCATGTCGACGCGCTACACCGAAATCGGGATCGCCGCGCAGGAGACGGGTCCGGATTTGAAAGTCGGCCCATGGGTCGTGACGCAGAACTTCGGCAACCGCTTTGATTACGAAGCCCAGCTTGTCGGCGTTGTCATCGACGATCTGGATGGCGACGACTTCTACGATATCGGCGAGGGCCTTGACGGTATCACCGTCACGGCGACCGGATCCGCCGGGACATTCACGACGACCACCTGGGATAGCGGCGGATATCAAATGGTTCTGCCCCGCGGGGACTATACCGTGACGTTCACCGGCGCGGAGATTGACGGCTCGATTACTGCATCCGCAACGATCGCCGACGAGAACGTGAAGGTCGATGCGATCGCCGACGAAGCTGCGCCACCGATAGAATCGGTGGTCCGGGGTTCGGAGGGAGACGACCGTCTTCTCGCGGATGAGGGTGCCGAGCTTCAGATCGTGGTCGGTGGTGGCGGGTCGGACGAGATCACCGACGCCGACGGCGATCACCTTCTTGTTGGTGATGCGCTTGCTGCCGGCTATTTCGACGTCGCTGATGACGTCTACCGCATGTACCGCGCGACGTTCGATCGGGATCCGGACGCCGCCGGCTTCGCCGCGTGGAGCGAGCGGCTGCTTCTGGGTCTCTCGGATGCGGAACTCGCGGAGGCGTTCATCGGCGCACCCGAGTTCCGGGCGGTCTACGGATCACTCGGGGATCAAGCCTTTATCGAACAGCTCTACCTCAATGTCCTCGGGCGGGCCGCCGACGAGACCGGGCTCGCGAACTGGGTCGCGCGATTGCAATCGGGCATGGACCGGGCGGACGTGCTTGTCGGGTTCAGCAACAGCCCCGAATTCGTCTCGAACACTGCGGGGGCGGCTCGGACCTATGCGATCGAAAGCGATGCGGCAGCGTGGACGGACGACGTCTATCGTCTCTACCGCGCAACCCTCGATCGCGATCCCGACGCAAAGGGCCTCGCGAACTGGTCCGGACGTTTGGCCGGCGGGACGGAGTATCTGGACGTCGCGACCGGCTTCATCGCGAGCCCGGAATTCCAGGCCACCTACGGATCGCTTTCGAACCGCGAGTTTGTCAGCCAACTCTATCGGAACGTCCTCGACCGCGAAGGCGATGCGACCGGTTTGGCCAATTGGACTGCGCGGCTCGACAGCGGTGCCGACCGGGCGGAGATCGTTCGTGGATTTGCCCAAAGCGCCGAGTTTGTCGCCGGAACGCGAGACGATGCAATCGCCTATATCCGAAGCCTGGGGACGGACGACACGATCCGCGCGGGGTCCGGCGACGATGTGATGCTCGGCGGCGCGCTATCGGATGTCTTTGAGTTCGGCGAAAACGCAAGTGGGACGGTGCGCGTCCTCGATTTCGAGGCGTGGGACAGCATCGATCTGTCCGGACACGGATTCGCCGACGAGACCTCTGCGAGGCGGGCCTTCGAGCAGATCGGAGAAGATGCCGTTCTTGAGCTTAATGATCTGACAGTGACGCTGATCGGGGTCCGAGCGGCGGATCTGGCCGATGATCAGATCCTGCTTGCCTGAGGCAGATGCCGCGGGGCGAAGCAATCGTCGCGTGCCGCGATCTTTACGGCCCCTGACCTGCTCCCCTGAAACGTCCTCGATTTGAGGTTAGGCTGTTCTCCAACTGAGGAGACAGGAGATGAAGAGAAGCCGTTTCAGCGAAGCGCAGATCATTGGCATCCTGAAGGAGCATGCAGCGGGCATGAGCACGCCGGACCTGTGCCGCAAGCATGGGATCAGCGATGCGACCTTCTACAACGGGCGCCGCAAGTACGGCGGCATGGAGGTCGCCGATGCGAAGCGGCTGAAGGCACTGGAAGCTGAGAATGCGAAGCTGAAGAAGATGCTGGCCGAGCAGATGATGGATGTGGCCACGCTGAAAGAGATGCCTGGAAAAAACTTCTGAGGCCCGGTTCGAGGAGGAATGCCGTGGACTGGGCCATGACGGAGAAGAGCTGCTCACAGCGGCGGGCCTGTGCCCTGGCCGGCATAGATCCGCGTGTCTGTCGGCGCAGATCCAAGCGTCCGGCCGACACCGAGCT
>NZ_JYFE01000049.1 GCF_000877395.1 Jannaschia aquimarina
CGCACGGGCCTCACGATCCGTGAGCCCTCGCGCGCGCCGCCGTGAGCGCGGGGGGTGTTTCTGAAACCTGCCCGCTCAGACGGAGGCGCGGCGGATCACCCGGGGCACCGGGCGATCCGCCTCGATCTCCATCGTCTCAAGGCGCGCGGCCCGACCGGCCAGCCGCTCGGACGCCGTGGCGATCCCGTCCAGGTCGCGCCGCGCCTGATCCATGTGCGCCACCAGCTTCGCCGTCCATTCGACCACCAGCGCCACATCCTGCTGCAACAGCCCCAGATGACGCCGCAGGTCGCGCGCCGCATCGCGCATCCGGTGATCGCGCAGCACCGCCCGCAACGTGTTCACCACCGCCATGCAGGTCGTCGGCGAGACGGTGAAGACGCCCAGATCGAACCCTTCGCGCACGACGACGCCGTGATGGGCATGCAGTTCGGCAAAGATCGCCTCGGAGGGCAGGAACATCAGCGCCGCCTCCGCCGTCTCGCCGGGGATCAGGTAACGCTCGTGGATGGCGCGCAGGTGGGTGCGGATCGCGGACCGGAAGGCGCGGGCATTCGCCTCTGACGGATCGGCGGCCAGCGCCTCAAAGCTTTCGAGCGGGAATTTCGCGTCCACGACCATTGGCGCGTCCGGCAGGTGGATCAGGCAATCCGGGCGCCGTCCGTTGCGCAGGGTCGCCTGCCAGCTTACCGCGTCCGGTGGAAGGGCCCGGCCGACGATGTCGCGCAGCTGGATCTCTCCGAAGGCGCCGCGCGCCTGCTTGTTCGACAGGATGTCCTGCAATCCCAGCACATCCGCGGAGAGTGTCTCGATCCGGGTCTGGGCCGCGTCGATCCGGGCCAGACGTTCGTGCAACGCGCCGAGCGTCCTGTGGGTGCGCGCCGCCAGCGGGTCCCGCCGGGGGCGGAGCAGCAGGATCAGCAGGACGCAGATCGTCGCCGAAAGCGCCGCAATCAGCCAGATGATGGGGCCTTCGACCGACATTCCGCATCATCTGGGAGGGGATTGCGGCGGAAATTGGGCATCGGGCCGGTTTTGTTCCGCCTCGACTCCCGCTGCCGCGTACGATCTAGCGTCCGAACAGCCGTTCGATATCCGCCAGTGCCAGCTTCACGTAGGTCGGTCGTCCGTGGTTGCACTGGCCCGAGCGGGGCGTCGCCTCCATCTCACGCAGAAGGGCGTTCATCTCGGCCGCCGACATGCGCCGGCCCGTGCGGACGGAGCCGTGACAGGCCATCCGGCTCAGCACCGCGTCGACGCGACCCCTGAGGGTCAGCGCCTCGCCCGACCCATCCTCCACTTCGTCCAGCAGGTCCCGTACCAGCGCCTTGGCGTCGCATGGCCCCAACGGTGCGGGCGTCGCACGGACGGCGACGGTGCCCGGCCCGAATGCCTCCAGTTCCAGCCCCAGCGGCGCGAGGTCCAGCGCCAGCAGCGCCTCGGCCCGGTCGCCGACTTCGACCACTTCCGGGATCAGGAGCGCCTGGGCAGGGATGCCGCGTCCATGGGCCTGCGCCTTCATCCGCTCGTAGACCAGCCTCTCGTGGGCGGCGTGGGCGTCGACCAGCACCATCCCGTCGGCGGTCTGGGCCACGATCCAGTTCTCGTGCAGCTGCGCGCGGGCCGCGCCCAGCGGATGCCCCACCGGGTCGGCCTCGGCGTCCGGCTCTTCAAAGCGGCCCGACGCCTCGGACAGCCCCTCCATCGGTGCCTGCGCCTGGTAGGCCGCCGCGCGCGCCGGGGCGGACGCGCGGTCCATCTGGTAGCGTGGGGCGGCGGGCCGCTCGGGCACCATGGCCCCCAGCGCCGCGCCCGAGACGACGCGCGCGCTGCGATGTCCGCCCTGCGCCAGCGCATGGCGCAGGGCGCTGACGATCAGCCCGCGCACCACCCCCGCCTCGCGGAACCGCACTTCGGTCTTGGCCGGGTGCACGTTCACATCCACCAGCCGCACGTCGCACCTCAGGAACAGGGCGGCCACCGGGTGCCGACCCCCCGCCAGCACGTCCGCGTAGCCCGCGCGCAGGGCGCCCTGCAGCATTCGGTCGCGCACCGGTCGGCCGTTCACGAACAGGTACTGATGCGCCGCGTTCCCCCGCGAATATGTCGGCAGCGCCGCATGGCCGCCCAGGCGGAAGCCGTCCCGCTCTGCATCCAGCGGCAGCGCGTCGGCCCGGAAGTCACGCCCGATGACCAGCGCCAGCCGATCCAGCGGGTCGCCGTGGGGGTCGGCCCGGAACAGCACGCGATCCCCATCGCTCAGCGTGAAGGCCACCTCCGGCGCGGCCATGGCGAGGCGGCGGATCGTGTCGGTGACGGCCATCGTCTCGGCCCGCTCGGTCTTGAGGAACTTCAGCCGCGCGGGCGTGGCGAAGAACAGGTCGCGCAACTCGACCACGGTGCCGCGCGTCAGCGCGGCGGGGCGCACCTCCTCCACCCTTCCAGCGACGGCGCGGATCTGCGCGGCCTCCGGCGACCCCGCGGCGCGCGAGGTGATCTTCAGGCGTCCCACCGCGGCGAGCGAGGGCAATGCCTCGCCGCGAAAGCCGAAGGAATGGATTGCCAGCAGATCGTCACCGTCCAGCTTGGAGGTCGCGTGGCGTGACAGGGCCAACGGCAAATCGGCGGCGGCGATCCCATGGCCGTCATCGGTCACCCGGATAAGGGCGCGCCCGCCCTCGGCGATTTCGACGGCGATGCGGCTGGCCCCGGCGTCCAGCGCGTTCTCAACCAGTTCCTTGACTGCCGAGGCGGGGCGCTCGACCACTTCGCCCGCGGCGATGCGGTTGATCGCGCCTTCATCCAGCTGGCGGATCGGTCGGGGGGTCATCTTGTGGTCGGCGGCGCCCATGACGCTGCATCTAGCATGAACGCCGCCGATTCTAGAACCGGCCGCAACGATGCGGCCGGTTTTTCCTGTGGATGGTTACGCGCGCGGCCCGGTAAGTCGGGTCAGTCGGTCAGCGGCCCGGTCACCAGACCCTCCGGCTGGCCGACCACGACGAAATGCAGCGCCTCCGGGTCCAGCAGCCGCTGCGCCACCCGCGACAGATCCTCGGCCGTGACCGCTTCGATCTTGTCGTTGCGCGTGGCGACGTAGTCGATGGGCATGCCGTCCATCTGCATCCCGACGAGGATCGAGGCGATATTCGAGTTCCCGTCGAAGCGCAGCGGGTAGGCCCCCGTCAGGTAGGTCTTCGCCGCCTCCAGCGCATCCGGGTCGATGTCGCCGGCGCCCTTGCGGGCCCAGACGTCGCGGACGATCTGCACCGCTTCGGCGGTCCTGTCGTTCGAGGACGAGAACTGGCCCATATACTGCTCCGCATGGTCGCGCTGCACGAGGAACGTGCCGATCCCGTAGGTGAGGCCACGCTCGACCCGGACTTCGTTCATGAGGATCGAATTGAAGCCGCGTCCGCCGATGATGTGGTTCAGCACGAAAGCGGCGAAGAAATCGTCGTCCTCACGCTCGATCCCCTCATGGCCGAACAGGACCAGCGATTGCGGCGAGGGGAAATCCACGACCGTCACACCGCCGGCCAGAGAATAGTCCGCCTCCTCGACGACCGGGCCGCCGGTGGCCGGAAGATCGCCCAGAAGCTCGTCCAGAAGCGGGCCGAGTTCGGCAGCGGTGATGTCGCCGGTCACGCCCACACGAACGCGGTCCAGCGTCAGAGCGGCGGCATGGGCCTCGCGCAGATCGTCCGGCGTCAGGCTGCTGACGGTCTCGCGCGTTCCTTCCAGCACCGTGCCGTAGGGATGGTCGGGGAAGGCCAGCGCCGCCATCGTCTGCGAGGCGATCTCGCCGGGGTCAGTGCTGTCCTGCGCGATGACGGCGAGCACCTGATCGCGCACCCGGTCCACCGCCGCCTGATCGAAGCGCGGCGAGATCAGCGCCTCGCGCAGCAGCGCCACCGCCTCGTCGCGGTTCTCGGTCAGCATCGCGGCGCTGACCGAGACGCTGTCGTTGTAGGCCTCGAAGCTGAACCGCGCGGCAAGCGTTTCCACCTCGCGCGCGAAGGCCAGCGCATCGCGTTCGCCCGCGCCTTCTTCGAGCGTGGCCATCATCAGATTGGTCGCGCCGCGCTTGCCGGGGGCGTCGAGACTCGCACCTCCCTTGAAACGCAGTTCGATCGCCACGAAGGGGATCGACGGCTCCTCGACCAGCCAGGCGGTGATCCCGCCCGGAGAGACGACTTCCTGAACATCCACATCGGTTTCGGCCCAGGCGGCGGACGTCAACGCCGCGAACAAGGCGACCGGTGCCAGGAAACGGGACAGCATCGTCATCAGCTTTCCTCCTCGACCGCCGCGTCGGGCGCATTCATTGCATCCACGTCATCGCCGGATGCGCTGGCGGGGCTGGGCGTCTCTTCGGCAGGGCGCGTCAGATAGCCGGTGACAGAGCGGTTCGGGTCGAACAGCAATTCGGCCGCCTCCAGCACGTCTTCCTCGGTGACGGCCTCCAGCACGCGGGGCCATTGCTGCACATCCTCGACCGTCAGGCCCGATGTGATCGCCACGCCGTAGCTGCGTGCACGGCCCTGAAGGCTGTCGCGCGCGTAGATCTCCGAGGCGCGCACCTGCGCCTTGATCCGCTCGAGGTCCGCGTCGTCGATCCCCTCTTCCAAGAGGCGCGCGATCATGCGGTCCAGGTCGGCCTCGGCCTGCTCCAGCGTGCGGTCGGGCGTCGGGATCACGACCAGCCCGAACGTCGTGTCGTCATAGGAGGTGCCATTGTAGAAGGCCGACGTGTAGACCGCCGTCTTTTCTTCCTGCTCCAGGACCCGACCCATGAGCGAGGTCTGGGACGAGCCGCCCAGCAGTTCCGCCAGGATCGTCAGAGCGGCCGCGTCTTCCTGGTCGCCGGGGTCGCGCTCGGGCGCGAGATAGGTGCGGATAACGTAAGGGTTGCTGACGCGCGTATCCTCCAGCGTCAGCCGGCGTGGGGCGATCTGAGGCGGCTCGACCGGCCGCTCGCGCTCGCCCAGACCCTCGGTCGGCTCGATCGGGCCGTAATGCTCACGCGCCAGACGCTCCACCTCGGCGGGGTCCACGTCGCCCGCGACGATTAGCGTCGCGTTGTTCGGCGCGTAGAATTCCCGGTAGAAGTCCAGCGCGTCCTCCAGCGTCAGTTCCATGACCTCGTGCTGCCAGCCGATGATCGGAACGCCGTAGGGATGGTTCAGGTACTGGGCCGCCATGCGCTGTTCCGTGAACAGCGCGCCCGGATTGCTGTCGGTCCGCTGCGCGCGCTCTTCCAGCACGACGTCCCGCTCTGTCAGCATGTCCTCGTCGTCCAGGACGAGATCGCGCATCCGGTCGGCTTCCATCTCCATCATCAGGCCCAGTCGGTCGGCGGCGACCCGCTGGAAGTAGCCGGTGTAATCCAGGCTGGTGAAGGCATTGTCGCTGCCGCCCTGCGCCTCAACCGTGCGGCTGAACTCACCGGGTTCCAGGTCGTCGGTGCCCTTGAACATCAGGTGTTCCAGGAAGTGGGCGATGCCGGACTTGCCCGGCGGCTCGTCCGCGGCGCCGACATCGTACCAGACCATGTGGACGACGACGGGAGCGCGGTGATCCTCGATCACGATGGCGTCCATGCCGTTCTCGAGCGTGAATGTCGTGACCGTATCGTCGCCGGTTTCCTGCGCGAAGGCAGGGGCGGCGGCCAGCAGGGCGGCGGGGATGAAACGAAGCAATCGGACCTCCGGGGGCGTCTGTCTGTTGCAACAGGAGATGTGCGCGCGGGCCGCGAAGTCCAACCCGGCGAAGAAACCCGCCGGACCGAAGTCACGGAAATGTCAGAACGGACCTGCCCTCAACGGGCCGGGTCGGGCGGGGCCGCCGGCGTACGCACGCCGGCGCGGCGCAAGCGTTCGAGTTCGGCGTACTGGTCCAGCGAAAGCGGCTCGTAGGCGTCGAAATAGACGTTCACGTTGAACAGCCGCTCCAGCAGGCGGCCGTCGTTGCGGCGGCGGTAGTCCAGATCCTCGGCGGCGAGTTGTCCGCGGATGTTCTCCGCGATGCCGTAGCGCGTCACGGTCCCGATCAGGGCCGCATCCGCGCCCACGCCACGGGCCGCGTTCCCGCCCAACGCGGCCACGGCGTCGGCATTCGGCGTTGGGTCCGTGCGGCTGTTTCCGCCCGGCATGGGCGGGGGCAATTCGCGGTAGCTGGGCGGTTGCTGCAGCGGCTTCGTCGGCAGGATCGAGAACTCGTCCGGCGTCCGGTCCGTCTTGCGCAGGTTGAAGAGCTGCGGATCGCCCCCGCCGCAGGCGGCCAGCGTCAGGATCAGTCCGGTGGCGATCAGGCGCATTCGTCTTCCCTCGTTCCTGGGGCTGTCTTAGCGGCTTCGCGCGGCGTCGTCACCCGCCTTCGGATCGTCCGCCCAGATCACCAGACCCGCCGCGCCCGCGAAGATGAACACGTCCGCGAGGTTGAACGAGAACGGGTTCTGGATGCCGCAGCACGACATGTTCAGGAAATCCGCCACCGCGCCGTAGATCAGCCGGTCCAGCACGTTGGCCAGCGCGCCGCCCACGACCAGCCCCGCCGAGATCAGCGCGATCGGCCGGGTGAAGCCCCGCGCCCACCAGAGCAATGCTGCGCAGATCCCCACCGCCAGCGCGACCAGCACCCATTTCGATGCCAGCGGGATGCCGAAGTTGATCCCCTCGTTCCAACCCATCCGGAAGACGAGGTAGGGCGGCAGGACCGGCATGATCAGAACCTCCTTGAGGTTCAGCATATGCACCACGAGTACCTTCGACGCCTGATCGATCCCGAAGGCCGCGAGGGCCGCGATCCACAGCTTGCCCATCGCTCAGTGCCTGAAATGGCGCTGGCCGGTCAGCACCATGGCGAGCCCGGCCTCGTCGGCGGCGGCGATCACCTCGTCGTCGCGCATGGACCCGCCGGGCTGGATCACCGCGGTCGCCCCCGCCTCGGCCGCCGCCATCAACCCGTCGGCGAAGGGGAAGAAGGCGTCCGACGCGACGACGGACCCCGCCGCGGCGCTATCAGGCAGGCCGAGCGCCTCGGCCATGTCGGCCGCCTTGCGCGCGGCGATGCGCGAGCTGTCCAGACGGCTCATCTGGCCCGCGCCGATGCCCACGGTCGCGCCGTCCTTTGCGTAGACGATGGCGTTCGACTTCACGTGCTTGGCCACGCGCCAGGCGAACATCATGTCGCGCATCTCGGCGTCCGAGGGCGTTCGTTTGGTGGCCACCTTCAGGTCCGACGCCGACAGCGTCCCGGTATCGTGGTCCTGCACCAGCCAGCCACCCGCGACCTGCTTCATCGCCCGGCGCGGGGCGGCGGGGTCGGGCAGGCGGCCCGTCGTCAGCAGGCGCAGGTTCTTCTTGGCGGCGAAGACGGCGCGGGCCTCCTCCGTCGCGTCGGGGGCGATGACCACCTCGGTGAAGATCTCGGCGATGGCGCGCGCCGTCTCGGCGTCCAGCGTCCCGTTCAGCGCGACGATGCCCCCGAAGGCCGAGGTCCGGTCGCAATCGAAGGCGCGGCCATAGGCTTCGGCCAGCGTGGCGCCCGAAGCGACGCCGCAGGGATTGGCATGCTTTATGATCGCAACCGTGGGGCCGTCGAACTCGGCCACCAGCTCGACCGCCGCGTCGGTGTCGTTGATATTGTTGTAGCTCAGCGCCTTGCCCTGATGCTGCACAGCCGTCGCCACGCCGGGCCGGTCGCTGCCATCGGCATAGAAGGCGGCCGCCTGATGCGGGTTCTCGCCGTAGCGCAACTCCTGACGCAGCAGGGCGGCCGCCGCCACCCGGCGCGGCGTCTCCTCGAAGCGGGCCATCCAGGTCGAGACCGCCGTGTCATAGGCGGCCGTCCGGCCATAGGCGCGGGCCGATTGCCGCTTGCGAAAGGGCAAGGTGGTCGCGCCGTCATTTGCCTCGAGCTCGGCCAGCAGCGCGTCGTAATCCTCGGGGTCGGTGATCACGCAGGTGAAGCCCACGTTCTTTGCGCCCGCGCGGATCATGGCCGGGCCGCCGATGTCGATATTCTCGATGCACGTCACCTCGTCCGCGCCGGATGCCACGGTGGCCTCGAACGGGTAGAGGTTCACGACCAGCAGGTCGATGGGCTCGATCCCGTGGGCCTCCATGTCGTCAGCATGGGCATCGCGCAGCGCCAGCAGCCCGCCATGCACCTTGGGATGCAGCGTCTTGACCCGTCCGTCCATCATCTCGGGAAAACCGGTCAGGTCGTTCACGTCGCGCACCTCCAGGCCCGCCTCGCGCAACGCCTTGGCCGAGCCGCCGGTGGACAGCAATTCGACCCCTCGTTCGGCCAGGGCCCGCCCCAGATCCACCAGCCCCGCCTTGTCGGAGACGGAAAGCAGGGCGCGCTTGCAGGGAATGGCGGTCATCGGGGCCTCACAGGTCAGAAGCGACCCGGGCGTTCGGCAGGCGAAGGCGGCAGGTCGCGCGCCTCCTGTGTCCGGGTCAGGGTCCAGTCGATGGTGGCCGAATAGGACAGGACGCGGTCGGTGAAAACCACCTGTTGCGCCGGTCGGGGAGAGAGGCGCGCGGGATCGAGATGGACCGAGCTATCCAGCCGCATCGAGACCGGCCGCCCGGTGCGCAGCACCCAGGTCTCGCCGGTGGGCAACTCGATCGCGGCGGCGGTCCCGCCCATGCCCAGCTCGACGCTGGTATCGGGATGGAAGTGAAACCGCACGTGAAAGGTCAGCCCGTCGGGCTTGCCGTCGTCCAGCACGCGCGCGAAGCGGTCCTTGTCCGCGGCACCGATGGCGCGAAGCGCGTCCTCGCCTTGCACGCGCCGCCCGTCCGTCGACAGGACCAGCCGGCGCAGATGGTGCAGCCCGTGGCTCCTGGCATAGCCGTCATGGCGCAGGATCACGGTTGTGGCCCCGGCCTTGGACGCGCGCTGGACCTGCACGCCGGTAGGGCCTTGGATCAGCGGTGCGTAGCGGGCGCCCGGCCCCCCTTCGACCGGCCCGATCCGCGAGGACGAGGCGCCCTCGATCTCGACCGTCGAGTGGAAGGCCGTCGCCCGCCCGGCCCGGTGCCAGTCCGGCCCGAACGCGCCTCCGGGTCCGCAGCTCACGATGACGGGCCCCGCGCCCGAGCTCAGCTCGAACGCGCCGGTCGATGCATGGGCCGACGCCGACGCCTCCCCGCGCGGCGGCACCGCCGCATCGACGATCAGCGAGGTGCGGCCATGGGCGACCGACAGGAAACCCATCGCCATGCCGTCTTCGGCCCGGTCGCGGATCCCGCTTTCGGCCAAGACCCGGTCGAGCTGCCCGTCGCGTCCGCCCGATCCGCCGTGGAACCGCGCCAGGCGGCCATCGGCGTGGCGCAGCGAGCGCAGGGCCGGGATCGCGCGCGCCTGCGCCCAGACCAGCGCGCGGGGCACCTCGTGTCCGCCGTCGCGCAATGCGCCCACGGCCCAGCCCAGCAGCGTCATCATCTCCAGCAGCGCCTCGGGATTGCGCGACGCGATGCCTCCATCCTCTGCGATGTCGAGGCGCAATCCTTCCGCCAGGACCGACGTCGCGTCTTCGCGCAGCCCGTCCATGCCCTCCAGAACTAGCCCGGCATAGAGCAACCCCACCGCCGCCTCCATCCGCGCCAGCCCCGCCGGCGCGTCACGTGCATGGCGACGCAGATATCCCGCATGGCGGTACGCCGCCTCGAACCACGCCGCTTGGTCGCGGTCGTCCATGTCGCCGAGCAGCGCGGGCGCATGGGCCAGCCAGCGCAGCAGCCGCCGCCCCGCCAAGGCGGGCGCCCAGCCCGGTCCCCGCCCGCGCCCGTACCGGCGTAGCCACCCCGCGATCCAGCCTTGCGCCGCATGCCGGGCCCGCGCGTCGCCCACCGCCATCACGTCGTCCAGCCAGCCGAAGCCGTGCAGCGCCCGCGCAAAGGCCAGCGACGGCGCCTTCAACGCCCAGGGATCGCTCCCCTCGACCACCTGACCCGTCAGATGCCAGGTTCCGCCCAGGATCCGCCGGCCCACATGCGCCGACCCCACGCCGCGCGGATGCGGTTGCCAGACGAGGCTGCGCGCCCCCCGACCCGGAGCGGCGCGGGCCACCCGCCAGCGGGTGGTCAGATCGGTCACGAAGCTGCCCATTCGATCCTCACGCCCTCTGCCCGGGGCTTTCGCACACCCTAGAAAGCGCGGACGGCGCTGTCACGCGCGCCGCAGCACCGAGATGTAGAAGCCGTCCATTCCGCCGAGTTCCGGCCACAGGTCGGGCAATAGCCGCAGCCCATTCGGCGAGGCGGCCTCCTCCGGCAGACCCAACGTTCCCGGCTCCGGTGTCACCGCCTCCAGCCCCTCGTGCCGCTTGAGCGCCGCGCGGACCTGATGCTCCCCCTCCACCGGCAGCAGCGAGCAGGTGCAGAACACCATCCGCCCTCCCGGTGCCGCAAAACCGATGGCGCGGTCCAGCAGGCGGTATTGCAGCTTCGTCAACGCCTCCACGTCGCGCACGCCCTTGCGCCAGGGCAGGTCCGGGTGCCGCCGGATCGTCCCCGTGGCCGAGCAGGGCGCGTCCAGCAGCACCGCGTCGAACGGCGCCTCCGGCTCCCAATCCAGGGCGTCGGCCACGACGATCTCGGCGGACAGACCGGTGCGCTCCAGGTTCCGCCGCAAGCGCCTCAGGCGCCCTTCCGACACGTCCAGCGCCGTCACCTGCGCGCCAGCGGCGGCCAGTTGCAGCATCTTACCGCCCGGCGCGGCGCACAGGTCCAGTACCCGCAGGCCGGAGACGTCGCCCAGCGCGCGCGCCGGGATCGCGGCCGCGGCGTCCTGCACCCACCAGGCGCCGTCGTCATAACCCTCCAGCGCCGTGACCTGCCCGCTTGGCAGGCGCAGCGACCCGGTCGGCAGCACCTGCGCCCCCAGCCGCGCGGCCCAGCCATCGGCATCCGTCTTCACCGTCAGGTCCAGCGGCGCGCCCACGAGGTGCGCCGCTTCGATCCCGTCCAGCCGGTCACCCCAGGCTTTGTGCACCGGCGCCCTCAGCCAGCGCGGCAGGCGCGGCGGCGGGGCCGCGTCCCAATCATCCGCCGTCACGCCCCGCAGAACCGCGTTGACGAGGCCCGCCTGCTTGGCCGTCTTGGGCGACATCTTCGCCAGAGCCACCGCATCGTTCACCACACCATGCGCCGCCCCGTCGCCCGCATGGATCTCGGCCAGGGCCAACCGCAGCACGTCGCGGGTTCGGGGCGCGGGTGGCCGCTCCAGCCGGTCGGCGATGATGGCATCCGACCGGCCCAGATGGCGCAGCGCCAGCCCGGCCAGCCGCAGCGCCCGCGCGCCCAGCGCCCCGCGCCCTCCGGTATCGCCCAGCATCTCGCCGTCGCGCGTGACCTGTCCCAGCAGGCGCAAGGCGGCGCGGCGGGCCTCCAGACCCTCTGACATGCTCTTGTTCGACATCCCGGGGCGCGTATATCCTAGGCAGGCTCAGGGCAAGGAGGCCGCGATGCAGCGCATGACCGTCGATCCCGCCGACCTTCCGCAGGCGTCCGAGGACGCGCCCGCCTGTCCCACCGCGCCCCGTCACGTGGCAGAGACGCCCGCCCCCCTCACGCCCGAGCAGGAGGCCGCGCGCCGCGCTGCCCTGCCGCCCGCCGCGCGCCGCGCGCTGGAAGAGGCGGAGGCGCGACGCAATGAACTCCCTGACCTGCCGGTCGAACTCGGCGGCCGCGACGGACCAGAGCCGGTGCGCTACGGAGACTGGGAAAAGAAGGGGCTGGCGATCGACTTCTGAGGCCGCCGCGCCTCACTCGATCCGCAGATCCGCCACGTCGCCCCGGCCGCGCTGTGCGGTGAAGCGTACGACGTCGCCCTGGACCTGCACCAGTTGGCAATCCTCGGGAAAGTCGCGCAGCGCCGTATCCAGCGTCCGGCAGAAGAACCCGTCCGCCCAGCGCCAGCCGCCGCGCACCCGCAGCCCGAACCCGCGTCCCGCGATCGTGCCGTTTCGACCGACGGCCAGCACGACACCGCGCGCCCCGATCAGGCGCTTGCCCTCGACGACGGACAGGAAGGCATCGCGCGACGTCACCCGCTCGAAGGCGGCGGCCGGCAACGGCATGGCAAACAGGAGAGCAACGAGAAGGAAGCGCATGAAGACTATACGCGGACCGGGCGGCTTCGGATGAGTCCGCTTGATCCGCAACCGGAGAGTCCCGGCTGACCGCGTGGCGACGGCGGACGGCGGGGCGCACGAGACCGAAAGCGAAACCATCCCGAACCGTGCGGAGCGTTTCCGAACCCTCCTCATCCTGCTTCAAATATCCCGGGGAGCACGAGGGGCAGCGCCCCTCGCCGGACCGGGGCGGGCTCGATGCCCGGCGCGGTCCGATCCGTCTATCACAATCCCAGCACGTCCAGCATATCGTATTCGCCGGGCCCCTTGTCCTGCCCCCAGATCGCCGCCCGAAGCGCGCCGCGGGCAAAGACCGACCGGTCCGAGGCCTTGTGCCCAAGCGTGATCCGCTCTCCGTCCGCGGCGAAGATCACCTCGTGATCGCCCACGACGTCGCCGCCCCGGATGGCGTGAAAGCCGATCGTGCCCGCCTTGCGCGGACCGGTGATGCCATCCCGCCCGCGAGTGGCCACCTCGTCCAGCGAGACGCCGCGACCCTCGGCGGCCGCGTCGCCCAGCATCAGCGCCGTGCCGGATGGCGCATCGACCTTGTGGCGATGATGGGCCTCGACGATTTCGATGTCGTAATCCTCGCCCAAGGCACCCGCGGCCTGCCGGACAAGCTGCGTCAGCAGGTTCACCCCCAAGCTCATGTTGCCCGCTCGCACGACGGGGGCATGACGCGCGGCACGGCCCAGGGCGGCGAGGTCGTCCGGCGCCAGCCCGGTGGTCCCGACCACATGGACGGCGCGGGCCTGCGCGCACAGCTCGGCCATGGCGACGGTCGCGGCGGGGGTTGTGAAGTCGATCACCGCATGGGCGTCCTTGACCACGGTGATCGGGTCGTCGGTCACCTTCACGCCATTGGCCGCACCGCCCATCGCCTCGCCCAGATCGCGCCCGGCCCAGGGGTGGTCGGGTGCTTCGGTCACGCCGATCAGGCTGGCCTCGGCGCTCGCGTCGATCACCTCGCACAGCATCCGGCCCATCCGGCCCGATCCGCCCATCACCACGATGCGAACGCTCATCTCCGAAACTCCCTCGCCATCTCGACAGGGTGCATAGCCGGGCCTGTTCCGCAGCGCATCCGCAATCGACCGGGAAAGCGACACTGTCCCGGATGAACCACCGCCCGGACCCATGGATCGGCACGCCGCGTCTACCGCAAAGTCATCGCGCCGCCCGCATGGACGTGCGCGCCTTCTCTGCTTTTCAAGTATCCCCGCCGGAGGCCCGGATCGGACGGGGCTCGATGCCCCGTCCGATCCGCTCCCGGGCGTGCCGCCAAGGGCGGCGCGCAACCGGTCCGCCTGCGAGCGGGCAAAGACGAAGGTACCGAGCCGGTGCCATTTGTGCAGACGGGGGGTGCACAGGGGGTGCACGGGGGGTGCACAACAGTTTCCGCGGTTGCGGCGCCCTGTCAGACAGCCTATCTGCCGCCCCTCACCCCATCCCGGAGGACGACATGGCCAAGCGTTTCGACACCGGTCCCGGCCCCAGCCAACGCCAGCTCCGCGTGGGCGAATTGGTTCGCCGGACGCTTTCAGACGTTCTCATGCAGGGAGAGGTTCACGATCCCGAATTGAACGCCATGTCCATAACCGTCGGAGAAGTCACGGTTTCTCCGGACCTGCGCGTCGCGACCGCCTGGATCATGCCGCTGGGCGGCAAGGGCCGGGACGAGGCCATCGCCGCGCTCGCCCGCAACCGGGGAGAGCTGCGTCGCGCTCTCGGCCGCAAGCTGACGACCAAGAGCACGCCCGACCTTCGTTTCCGGATCGACGAGACCTTCGACCGCATGGACGATACCCGCCGCCTCTTCGCCCAGGACAAGGTCCGTCAGGATCTCGATGCGGATGAGGAGGGCGGAGAGCAGGAGTCATGATCCGCCTCGTCATCTTCTTGATCCTGTTGCCCTTTGTTACCGCGGCAGAGCCGTGCGAGACTGCCGAACACAAGGGCTCGACCTACGTGATCTGTACCGCCGACCTCTCCCGCCATCGCATCGATCTCCATCTGACGGGTCCCGACGGCAGCCCTCTGTATACGTTTGCCGCGATGGAGGCGGCAGGTGGTGCCGCGCTGTTCGCGATGAATGCCGGGATGTACCACCGGGACCGAGCGCCGGTCGGGCTCTATATCGAAGACGGACACCAGTCCGCGCCGCTCGTGACGCGCGCCGGTCCGGGGAATTTCGGCATGCTCCCCAACGGGTTGCTCTGCATTGAGGGCGCCCGCGCCCGGGTGATCGAAAGCCGCGCCTACGCTGCCGATCCGCCGGACTGCACGCATGCCACGCAGTCGGGCCCGATGCTGGTGATCGACGGGGACCTCCATCCCCGCTTCATACCGGACAGCCCCTATACCGCCGTCCGGAACGGTGTGGGCGCCACGCCCGATGGCGAGCGCGTGCACTTCGTCATCTCAGAGGGTCCCGTCCCGTTCCATGACCTCGCCACGCTGTTCCGTGACCGCCTCGGCGTGCGGGATGCGCTCTATCTGGACGGCCGCGTTTCCAAGCTGCATGCGCCGGTCATGGGGCGTTCGGATCGGGGCCTGCCGATGGGGCCCATCGTTGCGGTGAGGCCGCGCTGATGGGACGGAGGCGAAAGGGCAGGGACGTCCATGGCTGGCTGGTCGTGGACAAGCCCGCAGGGATCACATCGTCGGCCGTCGTCAACAAGGTCCGCTGGGCCTTCGATGCGAAGAAGGCGGGCCATGCCGGCACGCTCGACCCAGACGCGACCGGTGTTCTGGCCGTTGCACTGGGTGAGGCGACGAAGACGGTTCCCTACGTGACCGATGCGGACAAACACTACCGTTTCCGCATTGCCTGGGGCGCCGAGACGAGCACGGATGATGCCGCCGGCGAGGTGGTGCGGACGTCCGAGCAGCGCCCCGACGATCAGGCCCTGGCCGACGCCCTACCGGCATTCCGGGGCACTATCGAGCAGATCCCGCCGCAGGTGTCCGCCGTGAAGGTGGATGGCGCGCGCGCCTACGATCTCGCTCGGGACGGAGAGGTGGTCGAGTTGCAGTCGCGCCCCCTGCATGTCGCATCGCTGGAAGTGGTCGCGTCCGACGAGGATGGGGCAGAGCTTGCGATGACATGCGGCAAGGGCGGCTACGTTCGCGCGATCGCGCGTGATCTTGGCCGCGCGCTGGGCTGCCTGGGGCATGTCGCATGGCTGCGCCGCGAATGGTCCGGCCCGTTCCGGGTCGAGGAGGGCGTCTCGCTCGAAACGCTTGAGGCCGAGGCCCGGAGCCCGGCGCTGGATGCAAGGCTCCTGCCAATGGAGCTGGGCCTCGCTTCCCTGCCCGAACTGCCGTGCGCGATGGGGGACGCCTCGCGGATCGCGAATGGCAATCCGGGGGATGTGATCCGGGGTGTGGATTACGGCGCGGAAGCCTGGGCCTCGGATCACGGCCGTCCGGTCGCTATCGGCATTTATCGCGCCGGTCAGTTGCACCCCACGCGGGTGTTCCGGTTCTGAAATACCGTTCGCCTGTCAAAGGGCGGTTTTGTTTCATTCGATCACGGAATTCGCGGCTGGCCGTCCCGGGCGGGGCACAGTCGCGTGAGGGGGGCTGCCTCGATCGCGGGGCGGCCGGGTAGGGTCTGGCCAAGCAACGGGCGACCTCTCGCCCTCAGATCTCAAGGACCCGCATCCATGACACGCACCTTCTGGACCCTTCTCGTTTCCGGCGCCCTCGCGACGATCGCCTTCGACCTCTTCGGACAAGGCCTTTCGCCGCTGGCCGGATACGCCACGCTTGCGCCCGTCGGCCTGGCGCAACAGACGATCAACACCGTCACCGGCATCAATTCCAAATCCTTGGCCGAAATCCTCCATATCCTGACGGGTCTGATGGCCTATCCGCTGGGCTATCTGCTGGTCGCGCGCCAGGTCGCCGCACGCGTCACACCCTGGATGCATTGGAGCCTCGTGTCGGCTGCCTACGGCGTCGGCCTTTGGATTTTCGCGCTCTACGTCATGGCGCATCTGGTTGCGGGCAACCCGGCCTTCCTTGGCTTCACCGGGATCACCTGGGTCGCGCTCTGGGGGCATGTGCTCTATGGCATGGTCGCCGCCGCGGTGATCGAGCAAATGCTGCCCCGTCAGGATGCTGTGCCTGCACTTGCCTGAAGGCGGATGATCGCTGCTCTTCCGGCGCGTCCTTTTCGCCGGAGGAGCCCTTCTCTCCTGCCGCACTGGCTTCGTCCTCGTCTGTCATGCAAGAAGCGCGGCGATGATCCGCAAAGAGCATATCAAAGGCGATGCGCCGTCCACGGCGACCTATTCCGACTGCCTTGCCTATCGTTACGATCTCACGCGCATCTGGGAGCCTGACGGCAGGCGGGCGAACTTCGTGATGCTCAACCCTTCCACCGCGACGGAACTCTCGAATGACCCGACAGTCGAGCGGTGCGAGCGGCGCGCGCGGGCCCTGGGGTTCGGCGCGTTCCGGGTCACGAATATCTTCGCGTATCGAGCGACGGATCCGCGCGACATGCGGGCGCAGCCCGATCCCGTGGGCCGACCTCAGAACGATGCCGCGATCCTGGAAGCCGCCGACTGGGCCGATGAGATCATCTGCGCCTGGGGGACCCACGGGGAGCACCTGCATCGCGGCCCGGAGGTCGAGGCCCTGCTGCGCCGAAGGGGGCATCGGCTCCTGTCGCTGGGGCTGTCCAAGGCCGGGCATCCGAAGCATCCGCTCTACATCGGATATGCCGTTCAGCCAGAACCCTGGGAGGTTGCATGACACCCCGTTTCGTAGCCGCCCCCGACGGAACCCGCCTCGCCGTTCGGGTGGCTGGCAGCGGACCGCCCTTGGTCCTCCTGCACGGGTTCCCGCAGAATCATCGATGCTGGTTGCCCCTGCTGCCTGCCCTGTCGGAGCGATTTACATGCATCCTCCCCGATCTCAGGGGGTACGGCGATAGCGACGCGCCTGCCGACGACCCGCAGCACGAGACCTATTCGAAACGGCGCATGGCGCTGGATCTCGTGGCGATCCTCGACGACCTGGGCCATGCGAGGGCGCATGTCGCGGGTCATGACCGCGGTGCGCGTGTGGCGTATCGCTTCGCCTTGGATCACCCCGACCGTCTGGACCGCCTCGCGATCCTGGAGGTCGTGCCAACGCTCGACTTCTGGGAAGCGTGGGACGCGGATCTCGGGTTTGCCGCCTACCATTGGACATTCCTCGCTCAACCCGCGCCGATGCCGGAGCGTCTCTTATCCGCGGACCCGTCCGGCTGGATCGATCACACACTGGCAAGTTGGACCCGCGCGAAGTCGCTTGATTGCTTCGAAGCGGAGGCACTGGACAGCTATCGTGCGCAAGCCTGCGACCCGGCGCGTCTGACGGCGATGTGCGCGGATTACCGCGCCGGCTTTCATGCGGACCGACGGATCGACGCGGAGAGCCGGGCAGCCGGTCAGCAGATCCGCGCTCCGATGCGCTTCATCTGGGCCGAAACGGGGTTTCCCGCGCGGACCGGTGATCCCGCCGGGATCTGGCGCGACTGGTGTGCCAGGCCTTTGGAAGACGTTGCGGTGCCGTCAGGGCATTTTGCGCCGGAAGAAGTTCCCGATGCGGTATCGTCGGCGCTTCTCGGTCATTTCGAGCATCAAGGGCCCGCCTAGTGTCGCTGGCGCATCGAGCCGGTGCCCGCTCGCGCGCGAGACCTGCGGGCTATCCCGCTGCCCGGTCGGATTCGTCAGCGGTTCGCCCCCTGCCGATTCCGGGTGGTCAGGCGGCCGCGAAGCGGATTAGGGCGGGGTCCAGTGATGTGAGGCCGTCAAGCCGCGCTACCGCTTGACCGTCGATCAGCACTGTCAGCCCGCCATCCTCTGCGCGGGTCGCGATTTCGCCGGGCCGGCCATCCTCGATCAAGATCTCCAGCATGTCGTGCTGAATGTCGAAATCCGCCACGCGCGGCAGATCCGCCAGCGCCTCCGTTCCGAAGGCGCCGATCCCGGGGCCGGAGAAAAGGTAGAGATCCGCGCCATCGCCACCGAAAGCGACGTCGCCCTGTCCGAGCGCAAGGATGTCGTCGCCGTCCTCGCCCATCAGCGTATCGCCTCCGTCGGGGTATACCCCTTCGTCAGCGTAGGTTCCGTCAAGAAGGTCGTTGCCGCCGCCGCCCTTGAGCATGTCCGCGCCGAGTTGCCCGAAGAGCCTGTCATCCCCGTCGCCGCCATAGAGCGTGTCGTCGCCGTCACCCCCGTCGATCAGGTCGTCACCGTCCGCACCGGCGAGGATATCGTCGCCGGTATCGCCGACGATATGGTCGTCCCCCCGACCGCCGCGGACGACATCGTCCCCGGAACCACCGTCGAGATAATCCGCCCCGTATCCGCCTGACAGCGTATCAGACCCGTCGTTCCCCATGATCAGGTCGGAGCGTTCGCTGCCGGTCAGGAGATCTTCGTCGGAACCGCCTGTGATGCCGTCGTCGAGCAGGCGAAGCGGCACGGACAGGTCGCCACCGCGACTGTCGCTGAGATGCTGACCCGGCACGGCGTCACATGCGTGATGGCCGTCAATTTCCCCGCCCGGCACCCTCCATTCGGTGGCGGTGGTCCCGGCCTCAGCCGCGGCAGGGGCTGCGACGTCGATCCCGGCCGCCTCGTTCTCTTCGAGGTCGAGGAAGTCCGAGATGTCTTCGTCCAGGGCCTGTTCGATATCGGCCTCGCGGGCCGATTGTTCGTCGGCATCGCCGTCGGACCGGACGCCGAAAGGATCCAGCACGGCGAGACCCCCAAGAAGGGTGCCGAACGCGGCAAAGATGGATAGCATCACGGAACTCCGACCGATCGAGAACACCCCAGGGTCTCTTAGCAGCCTAGTAGTGGCGATGCATCGAATGACTGCCGTCAGGGTTAATACGCCGTATACCGAAGGGGGTTTTCAATTGCCGTCCGATGGTCTAGCGGGCGGCTTCGCTCCATGGGCCCGGACTGGACGACATCCCGGACGGCGCCATTCACACCAAACCCAGGAGACCCCGATGTCGATAACTGCAGACGAGAAGCAGAAGCTGATCAAGGAATACGGCACCAAGGATGGCGATACCGGTTCGCCGGAGGTGCAGGTCGCGATCCTGACGAGTCGGATCACCACGCTGACCGAGCACTTCAAGACGCACAAGAAGGACAACCACTCCCGGCGTGGCCTGCTGAAGCTGGTCGCCCAGCGCCGGAAGCTGCTGGACTACACGCGCGCCAAGGACGAAGCGCGTTATCAGGATCTGATCAAGCGTCTCGGCATCCGCCGCTGAACGCCGTCATCCGTTATGCAGGGCCGTCCGTCCGGGCGGCCCTTTGTCTTTGCGACCGTCCGGTTTCCGAAGGGCGTCATCGAAGCGCCGCATTTTCCGTCTAGGCCACCGCCAACGAGATGCGGAGGCCGAGATGTCCTTTCTGAACCGTCTTTTCCGACTGGCACCGTCTGATGAGCTGACTGTGGTGACGGCCCGGCTCAACGCCAAGGTGCAGCCGCTGGATCGCGGCGAAATCTTCGAGGATCCCCTCGCGGATTGGCTGAAGTCGGAGAACCTCGGCGATGTTCTTGGCGGCGGCACGCAGTTGATCGAGGAACCTTTCGGGATCGAGTTCTGTGATGTCGAAATCGGCCTCTCTGATGCGTCCGACGACATCGTCGCCCGGGTCGTCGCGAAGCTGGAAGAGCTGCGCGCCCCCAAGGGGTCGACGCTTCTGTTCGACGACGAGGCGCGGCCCGAGGTGGCCTTCGGCCGGATGGAAGGCCTGTCTCTTGCCCTCAACGGGACCGACCTGCCGGAGGAAGTCTATGCGAACTCGGACGTGAATGAATTGATCCGGATGCTGGACGAGGCCTTGGGCGACGCAGGCGAGCAACTTGGCCATTGGGAAGGGAGCCGCGAGACGATGCTCTACTTCTACGGGCCAAGCTACGCCGAGATGGAGCGGATCATCCGCCCGATCACCGACGCCCGGCCGGATACCCAGCTTTCGCGGATCGAAAAGATCGCCTGACAGAAGGCCGTTTTGGCGATCGCGCGACAGGGCGACTGCGGCTTCGAGAGAATCCTGCGCACCCGGCGCCGCGCCCGACCGAGAGGGCGTTTGTAAGCTGACTGTGGTCGGCGTTCTATCGGGCGTCTTTCCGGGCCGAGAGACCGGCGGCACGATTTCGCAAGAGGGGAATGTGGCGCGGATCGCCGACATCCGCGCATGTGCGGACCACGGTCCCGGCGATCCGCGACATAACCGCGCCATCCCGCTTCCAATTTCCGCGAGAACCGCCTATGTGGCGCGCATCTGAGACGTGGCGCCCGGACCCCGGCGCCGTGCGAAGGAACAGGGGTCGGCGGCAATGGGGCCGCCATATGCACGGGGAACCCGGGTCCGCCGGGATCGTCCCCAGACAGGATGACATATGTTCAACATCGTGAAGAAAGAGATGGAGTGGGGGCACGACACCCTTACCCTGGAGACGGGCAAGATCGCCCGTCAGGCCGATGGATGCGTGATCGCCACCTATGGCGAGACCTCCGTGATGGCCGCCGTCACCTATGCCAAGGCACCGAAGCCGGGTCAGGACTTCTTCCCTCTGACGGTTCACTACAACGAGAAATACTACGCCGCGGGCAAGGTCCCCGGCGGATTCTTCAAGCGTGAGGCCCGGCCCACCGAGAAGGAGACCCTGACGAGCCGGCTGATCGACCGCCCGATCCGGCCCCTGTTCGTGGACGGGTTCAAGAACGAGGTGCTGGTGATCTGCACCGTTCTGTCCCACGACCTCGAAAACGATCCCGACATCGTCGCCATGATCGCCGCGTCCGCCGCGCTGACCATTTCGGGCGCGCCGTTCATGGGCCCGATCGCAGGGGCCCGCGTGGGCTTCGTCGACGGCGAATATGTGCTGAACCCGGCCGTGGACGACATGCAGGGGCTGAAGAACGATCCCGAACAGCGCCTCGACCTCGTGGTCGCGGGGACCAAGGACGCCGTGATGATGGTCGAGTCGGAAGCCTACGAGCTGTCCGAGACCGAGATGCTTGGCGCGGTGAAGTTCGGGCACGAGCAGATGCAGCCCGTGATCGACCTTATCGTGTCGCTGGCCGAAGAGGCGGCGAAGGAGCCGTTCGACTTCCAGGCGCCAGACTATTCCGACCTGTTCGCCGCAGTGAAATCGGCGGGCGAGCAGAAGATGCGCGACGCCTATGCCATCACCGACAAGCAGGAGCGGACCTCCGCCGTTGCCGCTGCGAAAGAGGCGATCAAGGAGAGCCTGAGCGAGGAGCAGCTCGAGGATCCGAACCTCGGCACCGCGCTCAAGAAGCTGGAAAGCCAGGTTCTGCGCGGCGATGTCGTCAAGAACGGCAAGCGTATCGACGGGCGTGCGCTGGACGAAGTGCGCGATATCGTCTGTGAAACGGGCCTGCTGCCCCGGACCCACGGCTCGGCGCTGTTCACGCGGGGCGAGACGCAGGGGCTGGTCGTGACGACGCTCGGCACGGGCGACGATGAGCAGATCATTGACGCGTTGCACGGCAACTTCCGGTCCAACTTCCTGCTGCACTACAACTTCCCGCCCTACTCGGTCGGCGAGGTCGGGCGCTTCGGCCCTCCGGGCCGGCGTGAGATCGGCCACGGCAAGCTAGCCTGGCGCGCGCTTCAGGCCGTGCTGCCGGCGGCGACCGATTTTCCCTACACGATCCGGCTGGTCTCGGAGATCACCGAGTCGAACGGGTCGTCGTCGATGGCCAGTGTCTGCGGCGGCTCGCTGTCGATGATGGATGCGGGCGTTCCGCTGAAGGCACCGGTGGCAGGCGTCGCGATGGGCCTCGTGCTGGAGGATGACGGCTCTTATGCGGTGTTGACCGATATCCTGGGTGACGAAGACCATCTCGGCGACATGGACTTCAAGGTCGCGGGCACCGAGGCGGGCATCACTTCGTTGCAGATGGACATCAAGGTCGCCGGCATCACGCCCGAGATCATGGAGAAGGCGTTGGCCCAGGCCAAGCAGGGCCGCCTCCACATCCTCGGCGAGATGTCCAAGACGCTCTCCGAAGCCGGTGGTTTCAGCGAGCATGCGCCCCGCATCGAGACGATGCAGATCCCGACCGACAAGATCCGCGAAGTGATCGGATCCGGCGGCAAGGTGATCCGTGAAATCGTCGAGACGTCGGGCGCGAAGGTCGACATCAACGACGACGGCATCATCAAGATCGCGTCCGCCAACGGCGAGGCCATCCAGAAGGCCTACGACATGATCCACTCGATCGTGGCAGAGCCGGAAGAGGGCAAGGTCTATAAGGGCAAGGTCGTGAAGATCGTCGATTTCGGCGCCTTCGTGAACTTCTTCGGCAAGCGCGATGGCCTGGTGCATGTCAGCCAGATCGAGAACCGCCGCCTGAACCATCCCAGCGACGTGCTCAAGGAGGGTCAGGAGGTCTATGTCAAGCTGTTGGGCTTTGACGATCGCGGCAAGGTCCGGCTGGCCATGAAGATGGTCGACCAGGAGACCGGCGAAGAGAAGGCGAAGGAAGAAGCGGCGGACTGATCGCTTCCCCTCGATCCGCCCCGGCCTGCGAGCCGGGGCGGATTTCCGCCGAATGACCCCGATCCGGCAGTCAGGTTAACCCAACGTTAACTTTGTTTCGCGATCTCGGGGAAATGAATGAAAAGTATCAGAATTATGCGTTGAGTGCAGCCCTTGCGTTCTGTCTGTTGAGTATCGGGCTGGGTGCGGTGGCATCCGTCCTTTAGACGGTCTACGACGGAACCAGGTTCGGTTCCGGGGGCTACATGAAACTCACCGTCTACCTCGCTGGCGAGATCCATACGGATTGGCGTGAAGAGATCCGTTCGGCTGTCGGGGATCTGGACGTGACCTTTACCGGTCCGGTGACGGATCATGCGGCCAGCGATGATTGCGGCGCAATCATTCTCGGATCCGAAGAGAAGAAGTTCTGGCACGACCGCAAGGGCGCAGGGCTCAATGCGATCCGGACACGCAAAGCCATCGCGGACGCGGACGTGATCGTCGTGCGGTTCGGGGACAAGTATCGGCAATGGAACGCGGCCTTCGACGCGGGTCAGGCGGTGGCTCTGGGCAAATCGCTTGTCGTGATGCACGGACCCGACCATGCGCATGCGCTCAAGGAAGTCGATGCGGCCGCTCAGGCGGTCTGTGAAACGCCCCGGCAAGTGGCGGAAATCCTGCGCTACGTCCTCAAGGGCGACGTTCCCGCTTAACGTTGTGTCAACCGGTGTCGGGGATTCTGCCCGGCATGAACGCACGATTCGAAATCTCCGTCATGGCCTCCGGCTTGGTCATCTGTGTGCTTTGCCTTCTGCGGGCGGCTTGGCTGGTGATCTGATCAAGCGACCAGGTTGGCGATGTCGTTGAACAGGGCATCCGCTTTCCGCCGCGCGTTGGCGAGGAACTCATCGAGTGCGGCGCGTTCCGTAGTGTCGTAGGCCCAGTCACCGGGCTGCTCGACGGCTGCGGCAATCGCTTCGGGGGCGACTTGTCGATCCTGCCGCAGCCCCGCATCTTCCAGAAGTGCCGCGATCTTCCAGGAATTGGACGCAACGGCGAGCGCCGGCGTCCCGGTGATCAGCGAAAAGCACAGCCCGTGAAAGCGCCCTGTCGCATGGAGGTCCGCCGATCGAAGCGCGGCCGCGTAAGACGCTTCGTCCTGCAACACCTCCAAGCTCGGGAAGCGCCGCATCACGGCGTGCCGGTACGCGGCCGAATAGAGCCCGCGAAGCGCGCGCGTCGCCGCATTCCGGCCCTTTGGCCTCTTGAGGACGGTCACCGTCGGGACGATCCGGGCGCCGGGGATCTGTCGCGCAGTCTTCCATAGGGTGGCTGTAACGTCGGGATCGACCGAATCCCCGAAGATCAGCCCGTCGCGTTTCCCGGGTCTTTCTCCGACGACGCCGTCGCACAGGGTCAGATCCGGCACCACCCGGCCGGTCCGGCCCGTCAATTCCGCATAATGGGCGGCGCTTCGCTCATCCCGCAGGCTGACGAGATCAAACCGGTCGAGCGGCGCACGCCACGACGCCGGATTGTCCTGAAAAAGCGCATTCACCAGAACGCACCGCGCCCGGGCGGCTTCGGGCGCCTCCGCAATGGATAGCAAGTCTGCGCCGCGCCAGCTGCCATGATGGAGCGTGCCTTCACCATTCACGATCACGAGCCGGGCTTGAGGCAAGGCAGCGACGACAGCGGGCTGCTTCCGCCAGGGAAGGCCGACCATCCCGTACGCGGAGATGCCGATCCCCACCTTGGCCAATCTGCGCTCCAGCACCGACATGACACGCGCGCAGCCGTGATGGTGATCGGGCCTCGTATCGTTCAGCACCACTGCCGGGATCACGGCGCGGCCCTTGCGGATGGAAGCGGCGCTGGAGAGTAGCCGAGCCTCAGGAGGAGAGAGCGATCGGACGCGCAGAGCAGGCGTATGTCCCCACGCTCCGCAACGGACAGCGCCAGCGCGAAATGTGCCGCGATCCGGTCCTGACCGGCGTCCAGCCCCGAGCCGGCGCCCTCGCCTTCCTCGTAGAAGCGGCTTGTCCCGTCAGTCAGGTCGACCCCAGCCAACACGACGTCACCGGATCCGGCCGCCATCGCGAATTGGAGCGCCGTGAATGCGACCGTTCCGCAGCCCGCAATCCCCTTGGATGGGTCCAGCGAAAAGAGGGCGCCGTCGCCGGCTTCGACATGGTCGAGCCTGGCCAGGTCAAGATCGTCCTGCCGGGACCGCATGTACGGCTTTCGGATGTCATCGATCAAAACGATCCGTCCTTTGGACAGGAGGTCGGGATCGTAGCTGGCCAACGCTCGGATCGCCGATACCGACAGGAGCCACCATGGGATGCCGGGGGCGAAGCGCGCGAACATGGCGTGGTGCCGGTGAACAAACCGTTCATCCTCGACGCAGAGCGCCAGCGGTGAAGGGAGCGCGCCGTCCAGAAGTGTCAGAGCGCCGTTGAGGAGGATCGAGCCGTGTGCAGGCAGGGAGGAGAGATCCTGCCCCCGGAGACTTGGACCGGTGCCGATGATCGCACGCTGTCTGGGCATTTGTGACAGGAACGCAGATGCAGGCTCAACGTCCACGAGCGGCGTCCCTCGCCAGACTATACGGCCGGACGTATCCGGTCCCGCGGGGGTCAATCGAAGGCCCGGCCACCAGTCCTGCGCGTGGGCGCCCCGGCGCCCGTAACGGATGGACATCGCGATCTTCGCGATCTTTCGGCCGATGGGTCGATCCGACCTGCCCTTCACGATCCCCTCCCGCCCGGCGGTGTCGACTGGAACGCGGAGGGGGCCACGCCCCTCCGACTGGTCGGGCGGTGATGGGCTATTCGGATAGGCCTGGCAATGGCCCGGCTGCTGGGCCCAAGCGCCTCATCCCTCGCGCGGCGGGATGTTCTTGCCGCGTTGAACCGCCTCTCGCGCGAAGAAGCGGTCGAGATAGGGTTGAAGGTTCAGGAAGTCGTGCCATCCCACGATTTCCCGCGCGCCGTAGAAGTCCAACGCGTTGAGCCAGGGCGCGATGGCCATGTCGGCGACGGAGTAGGGTCCGGCGATCCAGTCCCGGCCATCGAGCGCGCCGTCCGCAACCGAGAGAAGCCGTTTCGCTTCGTCCACATAGCGCTGACGCGGGCGCGGGTCCTCGATCTTGCTGCCCGCGAACTTCACGAAAAAGCCGAGTTGGCCAAGCATCGGACCCAAACCGCCCATCTGCCACATCAGCCATTGCGTGACATGCGCGCGGTCGGATGGGCTCTCGCCGAGGAAGCGGCCGGTCTTCTCGCCCAGATAGAGCAGGATCGCGCCGCTTTCGAACAGGCCGACCGGCGTGCCATCGGGGCCGTCCGGGTCGATGATCGCGGGGATCTTGTTGTTCGGGCTCAGGGACAGGAACGCGTCGGACTTCACATCGTCGTCCGAGAGCGTCACGCGATGGGCTTCGTAGGGAAGCCCGGTCTCTTCGAGCATGATCGCGACCTTGATCCCGTTCGGGGTCGGGAAGCTGAAGAGCTGCAGCTTGGAGGGATCCTCGGGGGTCCATCTTTCGGTAATCGGGAATGCACTGAGGTCGGCCATAATCGTCTCCATGAGGTCCGACTTCTGACTAACCGAACACGGGCCCGACAAAATGGATGACTTTCGTGCACAATTCTACAAGCATCCCTGCGGCGGTGCACGCCACGAGTACAATGATTGGGGGAGAACGACCCGTGATTCAGGAATTCAAGGACTTCATCGCCAAGGGCAATGTCATGGACATGGCCGTCGGCATCATCATCGGCGCGGCATTCACGGCGATCGTGACGTCGCTGGTCGGCGATCTGATCAACCCGATTATCGCTCTCTTTACCGGCGGGATCGACTTCTCAGGCTGGTTCTACGTGATGGGCGATGGCGAGTTCAGTTCGGTCGAGGCAGCGACCGAGGCGGGCGTGCCGGTCTTCGCCATCGGCAATTTCCTTATGGCCGTGATCAATTTCCTGATCATCGCCTTCGTCGTCTTCATGCTCGTCAAGATGGTCAACCGGATCAAGGCCGCCGCCGAGCGTCCGGATGACGCCGCGCCGGAAGTCGAGACCGGACCATCGGAACTGGACGTCCTGCTGGAGATCCGCGACAGCCTGCGGTCCGGCCAGACACCGGCGGAATAAGGCCGATGACGGGGCCCGTCCCGGCGGGCCCCGTCAAGCCTCAGGCCGCCAGAACTGCCTCCGGCGAGACGGCGTCGAGGCCCTGAGCTTCGGCAACGGCTGCGACCGTCAGCCGTCCCGCATGGACATTGAGACCCGCGCGGAGATGCGGGTCCGACATGCAGGCCTCCCGCCATCCCTTGTCCGCCAGATCCAGAAGATAGGGCAGCGTCGCGTTGCCAAGGGCCAGCGTCGACGTGCGAGCGACCGCGCCGGGCATGTTGGCCACGCAGTAATGGAGAATGCCGTCCACCTCGTAGATCGGGTCCTGATGCGTCGTCGGTCGCGACGTCTCGAAACAGCCCCCCTGGTCGATGGCCACGTCCACGATGGCCGCGCCGGGCTTCATCGTCGAGAGCTGGCCACGCGTGACCAGTTTCGGCGCGGCGGCGCCGGGGATCAGGACGGCTCCGATGACGATGTCGGCCTGCGCCACCTCTTCGGCGGTGTTCCCCCGGCTGGCGAACCGGGTGCGGAACGCCGGGCCGAATGCATCGTCGAGATAGCGAAGGCGGTCCAGCGAGCGGTCGAGTACCGTGACGTCGGCGCCCATTCCCGCCGCGATGCGAGCCGCGTTCGTGCCGACGACGCCCCCGCCGATCACGGCGACGCGGGCCGGGGTGACACCTGGAACTCCACCCATCAGGACGCCGCGCCCCCCATTCGCCTTCTGAAGCGTCCAGGCGCCCATCTGCGGCGCCAGCTTTCCTGCGACTTCTGACATTGGTGCAAGCAGGGGCAGGCCGCCGCGACGGTCGGTCACGGTCTCGTAGGCGATGCACGTCGCGCCCGACGCTATCAGGTCCCGTGTCTGGTCGGGATCGGGGGCGAGGTGGAGATAGGTGAAGAGAACCTGACCCTCGCCCAGCATGGCGCGTTCGGGAGCTTGAGGCTCTTTCACCTTCACGATCATGTCGGCGTTCGCGAACACCTCTGCCGCCGTGTCGGCGAGCGTCGCGCCGGCGGCGACATATTCGTCATCGGCAAAGCCCGAGCCCAGCCCGGCACCTGACTGCACGATGACGGAATGCCCGTGCGCGATGGCCTCTCCGGCGGTCGACGGCGTCATGCCGACCCGGAACTCCTGCGGTTTTATCTCTGTGGGGCACCCGATCTGCATGACGTTTCCTCCCGCTTGGCGTCGCGGACAGGGTACGGCTTTCCCCGCAGGAGGAGTTCGCAAAGAGTTCCTGTTACCTGCCGCTTTGCGCGAAAATCCTGGCGCACATGTAGAAATTGGCGCAAGTTCTGCGCGCCATGACCGATTTCGACGACACCGACCGGAAGCTGCTGCGTCTGATCCAGCGGGATGCGCGTCTGACCGCGGCCGACCTGGCCGAACGGGTCAACCTGTCCCCGTCGGCCTGCCACCGCCGGCTGCAGCGGTTGGAACGGGAAGGTGTCGTCCGGGGGCATGTCGCGCTTCTCGATCCGCGGGCTCTTGGGCGCCGGGTCACCGTCTTCGTCGAGATCAGCCTCGCATCTCAGGCTGACGAGGTCCTGGGCGCCTTCGAGGCCGCGGTCGCACGGGTTCCCGAGGTTATGGAATGCCACCTGACCACGGGCGGACATGACTATCTGTTGAAGGTCGTCGCCCGGGATGCGGAGGATTTCGCGCGCCTCCATCGCCGCCATCTCGCCGGCCTGCCGGGCGTCGCGAAGATCGAGTCCTCTTTCGCTCTCAAGACGGTTCTTTCGACGACGGAACTGCCGATCTGACCCGGGACGGCC
The DNA here is from genome assembly GCF_000877395.1 of Jannaschia aquimarina. Taxonomy (GTDB): domain Bacteria; phylum Pseudomonadota; class Alphaproteobacteria; order Rhodobacterales; family Rhodobacteraceae; genus Jannaschia; species Jannaschia aquimarina. The sequence continues at coordinate 28,621 of NZ_JYFE01000049.1, forward strand.
GTGTCAGAGGATCCAGTTTCCTGCCGCGAGAACGAGCGCGCCGCCGAGAGCGGCCTGGATGACATCCCGCCGCCACGCCCCCATCAGGAGCGCGGTGGCCGCTGCGGCGATCTTCACCGGGTCCGCTTCACTGCCCGGAGAGAAGACCAGCGGCGCGACCAGACCCGGAAGGACCGCGACCCCGGTATAGCGAAGGTGGCGCAACACCCATGGCGGCAGCGGCCGGTCCCCAACCAGACCCAGAAAGCTGAACCGGGTCAGGTAGGTCAGGACACCCAGGAGGGCGATGATGGCCCAGATCGGATAGTCGCTCATTCCGCGCGCCTCTCCAGTTCCGCTCCGACTGCCATGGCGGCCATGGCGGCCACGATCAAACCCAGGTTCCAGGGGATCCAGGCCAGCGCCATCGCGCCCGCTGCCGAAACGAAGGCAGCGGCGACGTGGGCGCGCGTCTTCAGCATCGGACCGACCAGCGCGAGAAAGGCAAGGGGGACCGCGAAGTCCAATGACCACGCATCCGGGATCCGGGTGCCCAGCACCGCGCCGGCCAGCGTGGATCCCACCCAGCACGGGAAGACCGGTAGGGCGGTGCCGAGGAAATAGCGGACCTTCTCGGCCACGTCCCAGTCGCTCCGGCGCTCGTAGGTTTCCACGGACAGCGCATAGGTCTGATCGACGAGCAGATACGATATCAGGCCCCGCGTCCCCGGTCCCGCCTTGCCGACATGGGGAACCATCGAGGCGGAGTACATGACCATCCGCAGGTTCACCGCGAGCGCCGACAGGATGACGATCGCCGTGGGTGCGCCCTGTTCCATCAATTGCAGGGCGGTCAACTGGGAGGCGCCTGCGATCACGAGGCTGGAAAAGGCCATGGTCTGCGCAAGGTCGAGGCCCGCCTCCGTGGCCAGCACCCCGAACAGGACACCGAAGGGCACCATGATGACCACGAACGGCATCCCGTCGCGGATGCCCTGATTGAAGCCGGACCTCATGGCGATGCCAAACCGGCTTCCCCGCGGTTTTGCAAGCGCTGCCGAACCGGCTTGCACCCTCCGCGTCCACGGCGCACCTTCCGCACCGATGGCGACCCTCCGTCCCGATACCCTGGCCGTCGCGCCCGATCCAGGCGATCCGATGCTGACGGCGCCGGTCACGGCAATCGACGAGCACGGCGAGGAGGTCGCCCTGCGCGTCGTCGAGGAGCGGCCGCTCACGATCTACCTCAATGCGCGAGAGATCGTGACCGCGATGACGGTCGGCGATCACCCCGAATGGCTCGCGCTGGGGTTCCTGGCCAATCAGGGGATGCTCCGTCCAGACGAAGAGGTCACCGGGGTCGACTACGATGAAGAACTTGGCGTCGTCGTCGTCCGCACGGCCATCGAGACGGATCACGAAGCGAAGCTATCGCGCGCCACACGCACGTCGGGCTGCGCGGTCGGAACCGTCTTCGGTGACATGATGGAGGGTCTCGAGGGCCTTACCCTTCCTGCCGTTTCCGTGCGGGTCAGCGATCTCCTCGCGCTCAGCCACGCGATAAACCGGACGCCGTCGCTCTATCTCGAGGCAGGTGCGATCCACGGGACGTGTCTCTGCCGTGGGGCAGAGCCTCTCGCCTATTTCGAGGATGTCGGCCGTCACAACGCGGTGGACAAGCTGGCCGGCTGGATGCGGGTCGAGCGCGTCCCTGCAGGGGACAAGATCATGTATACGACGGGGCGCCTCACCTCAGAGATGGTGATCAAATGCGCGATGATGGGCATCCCCGTCCTCGTCTCCCGCTCGGGGTTCACGGCCTGGGGCGTGCGGGTCGCCCGTCAGGTCGGGCTCACCGTGATCGGCCGTCTGAAAGGCAAGAGGTTTCTGTGCATCTCGGGGCAGGACCGGATCGTCCGGGATGCGGAGGCGGCAGAATGATCAGCGCGAATGGCCCAGCGTGCCTGCCGCGCGGCGGGCCTGTCGCACAGGCGCCGGCTTGAGCAGTCGGTCGGACATACCGGCCGTCGTTCTGGCGGGCGGTCTGGCCCGGCGAATGGGCGGGGGCGACAAGGGGCGTCTGATGCTCGCAGGCAAGCCGATCCTGACTCATGTTCTGGATCGTCTGTCGCCTCAGGTCGGACGGGTCGCGATCAACGCAAATGGTGACTCGGCGAGGTGGGACGAGTTTGGATTGCCCGTCCTGCCGGATACGGTTCCCGACTACCCTGGCCCCCTTGCCGGCGTCCTGGCTGGTCTTGACTGGGCGGCCGACCAAGGTGCGGAGGCCATTGTGTCCGCCGCCGCCGACACCCCGTTTCTGCCGTCCGACCTTGTCCCGGGTCTTTTGTCTGCGCGTGGTCCATCCGGGCTGGTTCTTGCGCGCGCCGGGCGCCCTCAGCCGACCTTCGGGCTTTGGCCGGTCGCTCTGCGCGAGGACCTGCGTTCGGCCCTCGCATCGGGGACCCGTAAGATCCTCCATTGGACCGACGCCCATGGGGCAACCTATGCCGACTTCCCGGAAGACGCCTTCTTCAACGTGAACACGCCCGAGGATCTGCAGGCCGCGGAGGTGCGCGCATGATCCTCTGGGGGATCGTCGGCCGCAAGAATGCCGGCAAGACCACGCTGACAGAGCGGCTGGTGGCCGAACTGACCGGACGCGGCTTGGTCGTCAGTACCCTAAAGCGCACGCATCACGCCCTGGATCTGGACGTGCCGGGGACGGATAGCCATCGCCATCGCGAGGCCGGAGCGCGTCAGGTGCTCTTGGCCTCGGACGCCCGCGTCACCCTGATGGAGGAAGTCCGTCAGCCAACGCTGACCGATCTGCTTGGGCGTCTCGCGCCCTGCGATGTCGTGCTTGCCGAGGGGTGGAAGCACGGCTCTCATCCTCGGATCGAGGTCTGGCGAGAGGCGTGCGGCGCCTCCCCGCTGGCCGCAGACGACCCGACGATCGCCGCGATTGCCTGCGATACCGATCCCGGCACGGAACATCCACGCCTGGATGTCGACGATATCGCGGGCATCGCCGATTGGATTTCGCGATGAGTTTCGATCTGGTCATCGCGGCGGACTGGTCCTCGGGCGAAGTCGCGACCGGCGCTCGGCCCCGCAAGGACGCGATCTGGGTCTGTGCCCGGCTTTGGGATGAGGTCCATCTGGAGTATTTTCCCACGCGCCATGCGGCGTTGCGCTGGATCGAGGATTGGCTTGGCCAAGGGCATCGCACGCTTCTGGGGTTCGATTTCGCCTACGGTTGGCCTGCGGGCTTTGCCGAGCGCCTGACCGGCCAGGCCGACGCGCTCGCGGTTTGGGACTGGCTTGCCGACCGGATTGAGGACGGGCCCGACAACGCGAACAACCGCTTCGACATCGCCGCCAGGATAAATGACGCGTTTCCGGGCGTCGGGCCGCTTTGGGGGCATCCCCATGGCCGGTCCTATCCCGGTCTGCCGGCCCGCAAGTCGGATCGGCGGGATCTCGATCTGGGGGAGCACCGTGTATGCGAAGAAGTCGGCAGCGGTGCGAAGTCCGTCTTCCAACTCGCCTATGCGGGCGCCGTCGGTGGGCAGAGCCTTGTCGGGCAGGCTGCTCTTGCCCGTCTGCGCGCTGCCCATCCCGAGATCGTCGCCTGGCCACAGCAGACCGGGTTCGTGGTGCCCGAGGGACGGATCGTCCTGGTCGAGATCTATCCAAGCCTCTTCGACGATGTGGTCGAGGCCCACGAGATCAAGGACGCTCGGCAGGTCCTGGCGACGGCCAGTGCCTTCGCGGCAATGCCGGACGACTGGTTCACGGCGCCCGCAGGACTGCCCGACCGGGATCGTATCGCGCGCGAGGAAGGCTGGATCCTGGGCGTCGGCCCGACCGGTCCAATGTCATCGCAGGGCCGCGCACCGGATGATTGCTTCGCCCTTCCGCCGGGCGTTCATTGGACGCCGGTGGACGAGGCGATGGCGACATTGTCCGCCCTGACGCCCGTGACGTCGGTCGAGGAGATCCCGGTCGAGGCTGCGGCAGGCCGTGTGCTGGCCCAGGACCTGCGGGCGAAGCGCGCCAATCCCCCGACGCCGAACGCGGCGGTGGACGGATGGGGCTATGCTGCCGCGACCCTGCCGGAAGGCGAAATCCCGGTGGCAGAGGGGCGCGCGGCGGCCGGACAGCCTTATGGCACCGCCGTCCCACCCGGTCAGGCGCTTCGAATCCTTACCGGGGCGGCCTTGCCCGACGGCGTCGATACGATCGTGCTCCAGGAGGACGCGACCGTCCGAGACGGCCATCTGCAACTCGCGCACCGCCCGAAGCCCGGCGCGAATACCCGCGCGGCCGGAGAGGACGTGGCCAGGGGGGACCCAATCTTGCGGGCTGGCAACCGCCTGCGCCCTTCCGATATCGCGCTCGCCATCGCGGCAGGCCATGGGTCGATCCCGATCCATGTCCGTCTTCGTGTCGCGGTCCTGTCGACGGGCGATGAAATCGTCCCGCCGGGAACGGACGGGACCGGGATCTACGATGCAAACAGGCCGATGCTGCTGGCCATGCTCGAAGCGTGGGGGGTGACGCCTGTCGATCTCGGTCACGTGGGCGACGATGCCGCCGAGTTGGCTGACACGCTCGATCGCGCCGCCGAGACGGACGCGATCCTCACGTCGGGAGGCGCGTCAGCGGGGGAAGAAGATCACCTTTCAAGACTTCTGTCGACGGAGGGCAGCGTGGCCCATTGGCGGATCGCGGTGAAACCGGGTCGACCGCTTGCCCTGGGTCGGTGGCGCGGCACGCCGCTCTTCGGTCTGCCGGGCAACCCGGTCGCCGCTTTTACCTGTGCGGCGTTCTTCGCACGGCCGGCGCTGCTCAGGCTCGCGGGGATGGACTGGCTGCTTCCGAGACGCTGGACCGTCCCGGCCGCGTTCACCAAGACCAAGAAGCCGGGGCGGCGGGAATACCTGCGGTCCCGCCTCGACCCCGAGGGCCGTGCAGAGGTCTTCCGCTCGGAAGGGTCAGGCCGCGTCTCCGGCCTCTCCTGGGCCGAGGGGTTCGTCGAATTGCCGGATGAGGCCGCCTCGGTGAAGCCGGGGGATCCGGTTCGCTACATCCCCTTCTCCGAACTGGGGCTTGGCTGAGACCTCACTCGTCCAACCCGTTCGCGCGCGCCACGAAATCGACGAGATGGGGCACGTAGTCTTCGGACCCGTCCCCACCCTGAGAGACCGCCCCGGCATAGGAATTGCGGATCGCGGCACCGACCGGATTCGCGATCCCGGCAGCCCCGGCCATCGAGGCCAGATAGGTCATGTCTTTCAGCGCGTTGGTCAGCGTGAACTTGTGGCTGTCGCGATTTCCCTCGACCGCGTAACCCATGAAGGTCTGATAGAAACCGCAATCCATCCGGCTACCCCGGATCACGCCGTCGAAGGTTTCGGTGCTGATGCCGACCTTGCGGGACAGCGCCAGAGCTTCGGCGTAGAGCGCCCCGTACCCCATGGCCAGGAAGTTGTTGAGCAGCTTCATCCGGTGGCCGGTACCCACAGGTCCCAGATGCGCGACGGCAGCGCCCGCCCAGCTTCTGAGGATCGGCTCGATCCGCGCGAATGTGGTCTCGTCGGCACCTACCATCGCGGCAAGCTGGCCTTCCGCCGCCTGCGCGGGCGTCCCGCCGAGCGGGGCGTCCGCCATGTGGCTGCCGGCGGCCTCGATCCGTTTCGCGAGCATGACGGTCGAAACCGGGTCAGAGGTCGAGCAGTCGATGACGACGGAGCCCTTCGGCAGTTCGGGGAGCACCTTTTCGACGATGGTCTCGACCTGTGGCGATCCGGGCGCGCAGATATGGAGGACGTCGGCATTTGCGGCGAGGTCCTCCAGCGTCTGCGCCTCTCTCGCGCCCAGCTCGAGCAGACGCTCCACCGGGGCGCGGTTCATATGAGCGATCACAGTGACTGGGTATCCCGCCTTCAGCATCGATGCGGCCATGCCTTCGCCCATCAGGCCGACGCCGACGAATCCGATCCGTTCCATTAAATCCTCCCCCTTTTCAGAGGCAGGCTAGCGCGGCATGCGTGATTTGGAAGTGGGGCCGGATCAGCTCTTGGGCCGCAACCGGATGACGACATCGACCTTGGCGATCTCCATTCCGTCCGGCGGCTCGGGCAGATCGGAGATGGTCAGCCCCTTCGTTCCGGCATCCGACAGCCGCCCGTCTTCCCAGTAGAAGTGCGGATGATCGTCGAGACGGGTATCGAAGTAGCTGCCGGTTCCGTCTACCGTGATTTCCTGCACGAGCCCGGCTTCGGTGAAGGCCCGCAGGGTGTTGTAGACGGTTGCAAGGGACACCTTGTCCCCGGTCTTCCGCGCGGCGTCATGCAGCCACTCGGCAGTGACGTGCCGGTCACGCCCGTCGCCCACCAGAAGCGATGCGAGCAGCACCCGTTGACGCGTCGGGCGAAGGCCCGCCTCCGCCAGCCAAGCCTCGCCGCGCACGCGCTGTGTATCGGACGCAATATCCATAGGTGGAATATTATGCGGCCTGCAGGCGGGTTTCAATTCCATTCGCCTTCGCATGGCGATGCTCTCGCCGGGTTGCGGTTTTGAAACACCGGGTGATAGGGGAGGCGGAACGGCTGAAGGGGGCCCGATGAGCCAATATCCGACTCATTTCGACAAGGACGATCTGCTGAAATGCGCCCGGGGCGAGCTGTTCGGTCCGGGCAACGCGCAATTGCCAGAACCGCCGATGCTGATGATGGACCGGATCACGGATATCTCCGGCGATGGCGGTCTGCACGGCAAGGGTCACGTGGTGGCCGAGTTCGACATCTCGCCGGATCTCTGGTTCTTCGATTGCCATTTCCCGGGGAACCCGATCATGCCGGGCTGTCTGGGTCTCGACGGGCTCTGGCAGCTTACCGGCTTCAACCTGGGCTGGCGCGGCTGGACGGGGCGGGGCTATGCGCTGGGCGTGGGCGAGGTGAAGCTGACCGGAATGGTCCGGCCGGACCGGAAGATGCTGCGCTATTTCGTCGACTTCACCAAGGCCATCCAGACCCGCCGCCTGACCATGGGGGTCGCCGACGGCCGGGTCGAAGCGGATGGCGAGGAAATCTACGTGGTCAAGGACATGAAGGTCGCGCTCTCCGAGAGCTGACCGAGGGAGGAACGCCATGCGTCGTGTCGTCGTCACCGGGCTGGGCATCGTCTCGTCCATCGGGAATTCCGCCGCAGAGGTGACCGCCTCGCTCAGGGCAGGGAAGTCGGGGATCACCTTCGCGCCGGAATACGCAGAGCGCGGTTTTCGCAGCCGGATCCACGGAATGCCGGATATCGACCCGGCCGAGCATATCGACAAGCGGCACATGCGGTTCATGGGACCGGGGGCCGCCTATGCCTATCTCTCGCTCGAACAGGCGATCGCGGATGCCGGTCTCGAGGCATCCGACGTCTCGAACCCGCGCACCGGCCTCGTGGCCGGGTCCGGAGGGCCTTCGACCTCCAACTTCTTCATCGCGCACAACACCGTTCGTGAGAAGGGCAGCCCCAAGCGGATGGGTCCCTACATGGTGCCCCGCTGCATGTCCTCGACCGTCAGCGCCAACCTGGCGACGGCTTTCGAGATCAAGGGCTTGAGCTATTCCATCACCTCGGCCTGCTCGACCTCGCTGCACTGCATCCAGAACGGTGCAGAGCAGATCATGCTCGGCAAGCAGGACGTCGTCTTCGCCGGGGGCGGAGAGGAGGTCGACTGGACCCTCTCCTGTCTCTTCGATGCGATGGGCGCGATGTCTTCGAAATACAACGACACGCCCGAAAAGGCGTCGAGGGCGTTCGACGCGGATCGGGACGGCTTCGTCATCGCCGGTGGCGGCGGCATGGTCGTGCTGGAGGAGTACGAGCATGCGAAGGCCCGTGGCGCCAAGATCTACGCTGAGATCACGGGCTTCGGCGCCACGTCCGACGGCGTCAACATGGTCGCCCCGTCCGGCGAGGGCGGGGAACGGGCCATGCGCCTGGCCGTCGAGACCCTGCCGGAGGACCGCAAGGTCAGCTACATCAACGCCCACGGCACCTCGACCCCGGTCGGCGATGTCGGCGAGGTCGAAGCGGTCCGCCGGGTTTTCGGTGAAGACGCCGTTCCGCCCATCAGTTCGACGAAGTCCATGACCGGTCACAGCCAGGGCGCGACCGGCGCGCAGGAGGCGATCTATTGCCTTCTGATGATGGAGGGCGACTTCATCGCTCCATCCATCAACGTCGAGACGCTGGATCCCGGGCTGAAGCCTCATGAGATCGCCACCAGCCTCGTGGAGAATGCGGGACTGGACAGCGTCATGACCAACTCGTTCGGCTTCGGCGGCACGAACGGGTCGATGATCTTGTCGCGGCTGCAGGACTGAGATCATGCGGCTGGACGGCAAGCGGGCGATCGTGATGGGCGTGGCCAACGCCCATTCCATCGCATGGGGGATCGCGCAATCGCTGCATGAGGCGGGTGCGGAGCTTTGCTTCACCCATCAGGGCGAGGCATTCGGCAAGCGGCTGGCACCACTGGCCGAGTCGGTTGGGTCGGATTTCATCCACGACGTGGACGTCACCGATGATGCCTCGGTGGATCGCCTGTTTGATGCGGTGGCCGAACGCTGGGGCGCGATGGACATTCTGATCCACGCGGTCGCCTTCTCGGACAAGGCCGAGCTGACGGGCCGGTTTTCGGACACGACGCGCGGCAACTTTCGGAATTCTCTCGACATATCCTGCTATTCCCTGATCGACCTGTCGCGGAGGGCCATGCCTCTGATGGAAGACGGCGGCAGCATCGTCACCCTTACCTTTGAGGGGTCCAGAAGGGTCATGCCGCACTACAACGTGATGGGGGTGGCGAAGGCCGCGCTTGAGGCCTCCGTCAGGTATCTCGCCTCCGATCTGGGCGAGCAGGGCATTCGGGTGAATGCCATTTCTCCCGGCCCGATGAAGACTCTCGCGGGCAGTGCCATCGGCGGGGCCCGCAAGACGTTCCGCCATGCGGAAGCGAACGCCCCGATGAGGGCGAATGCGACGCTCGAGGCGATCGGGGGAACAGCGCTGTGGCTATGCTCCGATGCCGGGGCGTCGACCACCGGCGAAATCGTTCACGTCGACGGCGGATATCACGTCATGGGAATGCCGCGGCCGGACAACCTCTGAACCGGGAAAAGTCGGCTCTCCAGAGAGAAAGTCGTACGAGGAGAAGGGGCTTGATTGATCAATGCCAATGATCGGCTGGGATTGTTCTCGGGAGATAGGCAATACTCCGCTGATCCCTTAAGACTTGTGACGTAATTGCCTAATTTTGGCCGCTTCTCCGTGCGAAGACAGGGACATAACCGGTGGCAGGTTCTTGTTGAGCGCGGAATTTATGAAAACGCTGTTCGAAATATTTCTGAGGGATCAGCGCGGTGCGATTTCGACCGACTGGATCATCCTCACTGCGGCCCTGCTGGGGACCGGCTACGCGGTCGTGAGCGGGCTGGGCGAAGGCCCTCGTCTGCCTGAACGCGTCTCCGGTGGCGGTCTCAGCGGCATGGTTCTCGAAGAGAGCCTCGGGCCCGGCGTATGTCGCGGCGGAATCGACGCGTTGCGGGCCATGCATGGCGGCAAATCCGCCGAGAGCTGGGCCGGAAGCCTCAGCGACAATGCGCTTGTCCGTGAAGTCGACCGGCTGCGCAGCTACGTGAACCGCGATCCCGCGCAGATGACCGCGCTCGAATGCGAGATGGTGCGCCGCGCGGGACGCTGACATTTACACATCCGACTGCCTCTGCCACGGTCCGCGACGTCAGGGACCGGAGGGCGGCGATGGCCATCACGACGTGCATTTTCGACGCCTACGGCACATTGTTCGACGTCGGCGCGGCAGCACGTCAGGCGGCCGCAGAGGACGGATTCGAGGCACTTGCGGAGATCTGGCCCAAGCTCGCCGCCGATTGGCGCGACAAGCAGCTTCAATACACATGGCTCCGGGCGGTGACCGGCACGCATACCGATTTCTGGCAGGTGACCGGCGACGGGCTCGACTGGGCGCTGGACGCCTCGGGGCTGGACGATCCGGCCATGCGCGAAAGGCTGATGCAGCTCTACTGGGAGCTCTCTCCCTATCCGGAAGTGCCCGAGGTGCTGGGGGCGCTCAAGGACAAAAAAAAGGCAACGGGTATCCTCTCCAATGGCACGCCCGAGATGCTGTCGGCCGCGGTCAAGTACGCGGGCATCGCGCGCCTTCTGGATCACGTTCTTTCGGTCGAGAGTGTTGGCGTCTTCAAGCCGGCCAAGGCGGTCTACGACATGGTGGGCCGCACCTTCGACGTCCCAACGGATGAGGTGATGTTCGTCTCGGCGAACGGATGGGATGCGGCGGCGGCGGCGGATTACGGCTTCACAACAGTCTGGGTCAATCGCACCGATGCGCCGATGGACCGCCTGCCGGGCACGCCCTCCCATATCCTGACGGACCTTGCCGCGCTACCGGACCTCGTCGCCGATGCCTGAGTTCCGGACCTCCGACAATCTGCGGCTCTGGTATGAAGATCAGGGCGAGGGCGAACCGATACTGTGCCTGTCGGGCCTGACCCGCAATTCGACCGATTTCGATTATGTCCTTCCCTATCTGCTGGGGGAGCACCGCGTCATACGCCTCGACTATCGCGGGCGAGGCAAGTCGCAGCGCGCGCCGGACTGGAAGACCTATACCGTCCCGACCGAAACGCGCGACGTGATGGAGCTTTTGGCCCATCTCGGCCTCGACCGGGTCGCGGTGCTGGGCACGTCACGAGGCGGATTGATCGCCATGTCCTTGGCGGTTCTCGCCAAGGACCGGCTGACCGGTGTCTGTCTGGTCGATATCGGTCCCGAACTCGACCCGAAAGGGCTTGAGGCGATAACCGACTACCTTGGCAGACCACCGGCCGCCGCGACGCTGGACGAGGCGGTGGCGATGCGCGCCAGCCTCATGGCCGGGTTCGAAGGCGTTCCCGAAAGCCGATGGCGTTCGGAAGTCGAGAAGCATTATCGCGAGACGCCTGATGGCCTCGCCATCAACTACGACGCGAAACTGCGCGACGCGGTGCTCGAGGCCGGGGCCCAGCCCGCCCCGGATCTCTGGCCGCTCTTCGATGCGCTCGGCGGCCTGCCGCTCGCGCTGATCCGGGGTGCGAACTCGGACCTCTTGGCACCTGCGACCGTCGAAGAGATGCGGCGGCGGCGGCCGGACATGATCTTCGCCGACGTTCCCGGACGTGGCCATGTGCCGTTTCTGGACGAACCCGAGGCGCTGGAGGCGCTGAACGAATGGACGATGCTCCTGTGATCCCGGGGCTCTCGGACGATCCGGATGCGACCATCTGGGAGGCCCCTTTCGAGACGACCCCGACGCTAGAGGACATTCGTCAGGCCGCGAGTCGGATCAAGGGGAGAGCGCTGCGGACGCCGCTTCTGAACGCGCCGCTTCTGGACGGGATCGCAGGGCGCCGTGTCTGGGTGAAGGCCGAGTGCCTTCAGGTCACCGGCAGCTTCAAGTTCCGGGGCGCCCTTGCCACGATCTCCGGGCTCGCGCCGGATGAGCGTGCGTGGGGCGTGATCGCCTTCTCTTCGGGCAACCACGCGCAGGGCGTGGCTCATGCCGCGGCACTTCACGACATCCCGTCGGTCATCGTGATGCCGCACGACGCACCGGCGGTGAAGATCGAACGCACGCGCGCATACGGTGCCGAGGTCGTGCTCTACCGGCGCGGCGAGGAAGATCGCGGTCAGATCGGCGCGCGGCTCGCACGGGATCGCGGTCTGACCCTCATCAAGCCATTCGACGACGGCCGCGTCATCGCAGGGCAGGGGACATGCGGACTCGAAGTCGCGCAGGATATGCCCGAGGGCGTGGAAGACGTGCTCGTATGCTGTGGGGGCGGTGGCCTGACGTCGGGCATTGCGATCGCAGTAGGCGAGGCAGCCCATGTGCGCCCGGTCGAGCCCGAAGGCTATGACGACGTCGCGCGTTCGCTGGTTTCCGGAGAAATCGAGCGGAATGACCGGGAAGCGGGCGGCCTGTGCGACGCGATCCTGACGCCCGCCCCCGGGCGGCTCACCTTTCCGGTGATGGCCGTCCGCTGCGGCGCGGGGATCGTCGTCTCCGAAGAGGAGGCCCTGCGCGCGATGCGCTTGGCGTGGGAATACCTGCGCATCGTGCTTGAGCCGGGCGGCGCGGTCGCGCTGGCGGCGGCGTTGTTCCGGGAGGGGCCGGATTGCGTGGCTATCGCATCGGGCGGAAACGTCGACCGCGCCGTCTTCGAGCAGGCGCTCGCAACAGCTTAGCCGCCCTGCCGGACGTCGGATCGGCGGGGCTCGCCCACTTCCGCATCCTGCGGACGGCGGTAGAGCGCCCAGGCGATGCCCATCAAGACAAAAGCGACCAGGAACGGCGCGCCCGCAAAGTCGCGCGCACCCGAGGTTCCCCAGAAGAAGGCTTGCGTCATGACCAGCGGCGAGACGATGGCGGCCACCGCGGTGATCGAGGCGAGGACGCCCTGCAATTCTCCCTGCTGGTCATCCGAGGCGATCCGGCTCGCCAGTCCCTGGAGGGCCGGCGCCACCAGCGCCCCCATCGCCGATAGCGGCGTCAGCAAAAGCATCAGCCAGCCCGAGGGCACGAAAGCCACGCAGAACAGGATCACGGCGTTATAGGGCAGGAACAGGGCCAGCGTCCGCCGCTCGCCCAGACGGGGGATGACGAGCCGGATCAATCCGCCCTGAACCAGCACCATCGAGATGCCGTAGACCGCCAGGGACACGCCGACCATTCTTTCCGTCCAGCCGAAGGCCGCTTGGGTGAAATAGGCCCAGACGGCAGGATAGACCCAGTTCGCGACCTGGTAGAAGAACCAGACCGCCAACAGCGCGCCGACCCCCGGAAGCGATCCGATGGCCTTCAATCCGCCGAGTGGGTTTGCCCGCCGCCAGTCGAAGGGCCGGCGGGTGCGCAGCGTCTCTGGCAGGACGAAGAAGCCGAAGATCAGGTTCGCGGTGCCGAGGACGACTGCCGCCCAGAACGGTGCGCGAGACCCGTATTCGGCCAGCAACCCGCCGATCGCCGGGCCCAGAACGAAGCCGAGTCCGAAGCCGGCCGAGACGAGGCCGAAGTTCTGGGCTTTCTTGTCCGGTGTCGAGATATCGGCCATGAATGCCTGCGCGGTCGACATCGTGGCCGCCGCGATCCCCGCGATGATGCGACCCAGCAGCAGAACCCAGATCGACTGCGCGAGGGCGAGAATCACGTGATCCACGGCGATCACGGCGAGCGACAGCAAGAGCACCGGGCGCCGTCCGAACCTGTCGGACAGGTTGCCGATCGTCGGGGAGAAGAGGAACTGCATGAAGGCGTAGACCGCCGCAAGCAGCCCACCCCAGAGTGCCGCGCCGGACAGGTCGGTCCCCTGAACCTCTTCCAGAAGCGCGGGCATCACCGGAAGGATAAGGCCGATGCACATCGCTTCGATCATGACGGTGAGCATGACGAAGAGGACGGGCAAACGCGTGTCGCGCGGGATCTCGGCGCTGGTCATCCCCTTCGGTAGCCTCTTGCTGCGGCTCGCGCCAGCGCGGGCGTTTCAGGCCTGCACCGGGACTCCTGCGGGGTCAGAGGTCCCGCACGCGCCTCGCGAAGGTCCGGGCGACCTCTGGCGCCCCGCCCCATTGCGCTTCGGGCGCATAGGCTCCGGGGTCGCGGCCCGCGGTCTCGATCAGGTTCCCGCCCTCCGAACGGATCTCGGCGGCCAGTTCCTTTACTCGGGCCTGCGCCTCCGGGCGGGACATCTCTCGTGCAAGGTCGAACTGCAGCGCCTCGGCATGGATCAGGCCGGACGGATCGTCCACGCGCGCGCGCAGGCGGGCGGGGTCGGGAGCGACCGAAAGCTCCGCGGTCAGGCCGACCGCCCGGCCGGCCGTCTGGACGAGCTGGGGTAGTGCGAGCCATTCCGCGAACCAGGCCGCTCCGTCCCGCTGGTCCCACGTCATCGCACCGGATTGCAGAGAGGCGTTCAGGCCGATCGCATGCTGGGCGAGGGCGCGGATCACCGAGAGGCCGACCGGGTTGACCTTCTGCGGCATCGTCGAGGACCCGCCGCCGCCTTCGAGACGCACATCTCCATCGCGTGTCAGCAGCAAGAGGTCGGTCGCCATCTTGCCGCAGGCCGTGGACAGGCGCGTCAGCCAGGCCGCGAGCTCGGCGACGTGGCTCCGGTCCGCGTGGGGGACACGATCCGGCACATGCAGCCCCAGGGCGCGAGCCATGTGGGCGCGGATCTCCGGACCCGCCTCTCCCATGACCGACAGGGTTCCTGCCGCACCGTTCAGCGTGACGATCTCGACCCTTTGGCGCAGGTCGGGCAAGGCGGCGCGCGCGGCCAGCAACCCCTCGCCCCAGGCCGCGACGACGGCGCCGAAGCTGGTCGGGGTCGCGATCTGTCCGTAGGTCCGCGCAGCCATCGGAGTCTCGGCATGGGTTTCCGCAAGGTCCGCGAGCCGTTCGAGCGTCCGGTCGAGCCGTTCGGCGATCACGTCCAGCACACGGCGCAGTCTTAGCGTGAAGCCGGTGTCGATGACATCCTGACTGGTCGCGCCCCAATGCAGGTACTGGGCATGCTCCGGCGCCTCCAGAGCCTTGCGGGTCGCTTCGACAAGGGCGGGAACGCAGACCCCGTCCTGCCCGGTGCGGTCCGCAAGGCCCTCCGGGTCGATCTGCACTTCCAGCGTCGCACGGTGAAGGAAGGCGGAAGCGGTCTCCGGGATCAGCCCGGCCTCGCCCTGAGCCTTCGCCAGCGCGCCCAGCACGATCAGCATGGACCGTATCTCGGCGCTGTCCGAAAGCAGGCGTCCGATCTCCGCATCGCCGAAGAGATCGCGATGAAGGGGGGCGTCGAAGGGGGTGACGGACATGGCGCGCTCCGGATCGGGTCTGGCCGGGTTCTGGCAAGACCGCGCGGGGTATTCCAGCCCCGCTGCTTTCCCATGGGTCTGGCCGAGATGCCGCGTCAGTGTCCGATCGCCGTCAGGAAGTCGGTCAGAGCGTTGGCGAAGGCGTCCGGGGCATCGACCATCGGCAGATGACCGGAGCCGCGGATTAGGTGGAACCTGCTGCCCGGAATCAGGTCCGCTAACTCGCGCACCATGTCGGGGGGCGAGGCGCCGTCCCGGTCGCCCGCCACGCAGAGGGCAGGCAGCCTCAGCCCTGATGTGGGGGTCAGCAAATCCGCCCCGGCGAGCGCGGCGCAACATCCCGCATACCCCTCCGCCGGCGTCTCGAGCAGGCGCTGCCGCCATAGCGCGCGATCCGGGAAGCGGGGCGCGAACCAGCGGTCGAGCACGGCGTCGACGACGGCCTCCATCCCTCCGGCCTGGACCGCGTCGATCCGTTCTTGCCACATCTGCGCCGTCCCCATCTTGACCGCCGTGTTCGACAGGACGACGGCGCGGACCTGATCGGGTCGCTTCACGGCAAGGCCCTGAGCGATCATGCCGCCGATGGAGCATCCGACTACGACGGCGGCCTTGATCGAAAGCGCGTCCAGAACCGCTTCCGCATCCGAGACCAGCGTCCCCATCTTGTAGGGAGGCGGGGGAACCTCCGAGTTCCCATGCCCTCGCTTGTCCCAGCGGATGACCCGGTATCCTTCAAGAGAGGGGATTATCCCGTCCCAGAGGCGGACGTCCGTTCCCAGCGAGTTCGCCATCAGGATCGGCGGCCCGTTCCCGTCGACCGTCACGTGAAGCCCGGTTCCGTCGGTTGCTGCGATCCGTTGTGTCATCCGTGCCTCCGATGTCGGAACACCGGCCTGATTGGCCGGTCGGGGGCTTGTCCGCAAGCCGCTAGGCTTTCAGGCTCGGACGAAACGAGGGGAAACGCTTGCGAAGAATTCGTGCCGCGATCTGCCGCGCTTTCGGCGAACCCATGACGATCGAAGAGGTCGGCCTTCCGGCGCCGGGTCCATCGGAGGCGACTGTGGAAGTCGACGCCTGCGCCGTCTGCCATTCCGACGTGACCTTCTGGCGTGGAGGCTGGGGCGGGACGTTGCCTGCGATCTACGGGCACGAGGCGGTGGGGCGGATCTCGTCGGTCGGGCCGGGCACGCGCATGGCGGTGGGTCAACGCGTGCTGGTCACCCTGATGCGGTCATGCGGCGACTGCCCGTCCTGCGCCGGGGGCGCGCCAGCCCAATGCGCGACACCCGGCGACCATCCCGGCCTCGACGGGGCGGTGGCTGCGATGAATTGCGGGGCCTTCGCCGAGGCCGTCACCGTGCATCAGAGCCAGCTTGCCGCCGTCCCGGACACGATCCCGCCCGAGGCGGCCGCCATCCTGTCCTGCGGGGTGATCACGGGCCTGGGCGCCGTGGTGAACACCGCGCGCGTCCGGCCGGGTGACTGGTGCGTCATCATCGGTGCGGGTGGCGTGGGTCTGAACGCGATCCAGGCCGCCCGTCTGGCGGGTGCCGCGCGCATCCTCGCCGTGGATCTGAGTGACGCGAAGCTGAAAGCGGCCCGCGAATTCGGCGCGACCGACGTGGCGCTCGCCGAGGACGGTCCCGACGCGCTGAAGCGTCTCGGCCGGCTGGCGGATCATGTCTTCGTGACCGTGGGCGCCGGACCGGTGATCGACGGCGCGCTGGATTGGTGCGCCCCGCAAGGAACGGCCTATCTGGTGGGAATGCCGCATCTGGGAACGGTCGGCCATTACGATCCCGTGCTGCTTTCCTATTACGGACAGGGACTGCGAGGGACGCGGATGGGCGATGTCGTGCTGCGGCGCGACATGCCTTGGATCCTCGACCTCTACGCGCAGGGACGGCTGAAGCTGGAGGAGCTGGTGTCCGACGTCTTCCCCCTCGACCGCATCAATGAAGCATTCGCTGAGACCGAAGCCGGGAGGGGCCGTCGCAACGTGATCCGGATCGGGGGGCCCGCATGAAGCTTGCGGAATGCGAGGTCTTCGTCGTCGCGCCACCCGCGCCGGGCTGGGGCGGGCGCTACTGGATCCTCCCCAAGGTGACGACCGCCTGCGGGATCTCCGGCTATGGCGAGGTCTACGCGGCAGCCATAGGCCCCGAAGTGATGAGTGCGGTCATCGCCGACGTCTTCGACCGCCATTGCGAGGGGAGCGACCCGGCCGACACCGCCCTGATGGGGCGGCGGGTCTGGGGCTCCGGCTTTACCGGGCGGCCCGACCTCACCGTCTGGGGCGCATGGTCGGGGATCGAGATCGCGTGCTGGGACATTCTGGGCAAGGCGCTGGACCGGCCTGTCCACAAGCTGCTGGGCGGGCGGCTGAACGATCGTCTGCGGGCCTATACCTACCTGTATCCCGACCCGGGTATGGGCGATGACTTCTGGATTTCGCCGGACATGGCCGCGGAAGTCGCGGCGCAGCGCGTCGAAGAGGGCTGGACGGCGGTCAAGTTCGATCCGGCCGGTCCCTACACGATCCGCGGGGGCCATGAGCCGGGGCAGAGGGATATCGCGCTTTCGGTCGCGTTCTGTCGCGCGATCCGTCAGGCCGTCGGGGATCGCGCGGACCTGCTGTTCGGAACCCACGGACAGTTCACGGCATCCGGCGCGATCCGGCTGGGCAGGTCCATCGCGCCCCATGACCCGCTCTGGTTCGAAGAACCGGTGCCCCCCGACGACATGCCCGGCCACGCGGCCGTCGCGGCGGGCCAACCGGTGCCCGTCGCCAGTGGAGAGCGGCTCTGCGGCCTAAGCGAGTTCGCAGCACTCCTGCGGGCGGGGGGCGCGTCGATCCTGCAACCTGCCCTGGGACGCGCGGGCGGCGTGGGCGAGGGGCTGCGGATCGCGGCCATGGCGCAGGGATTCGGGGTCCAATTGGCCCCCCATCTCTACGCGGGACCGGTCGAGTTCGCGGCGTCGGTGCAACTCGGTGCGGCGATCCCGAACCTGCTGATGGTCGAGGCCATAGAGTCGCCGTTTCACCACGCGTTGGGCGGCGGTCCCCGTGTCGAGGGCGGCTGCGTGACCGTGCCGGACACGCCCGGTCTGGGACTGGCCTTCGACGAGGATCTGGCGCGGGCGCATCCCTTTACCGGCGACCGTCTGCACCTGGAGATGCAGGAGGATCCGCCGGACTACGCGGCCGGAAACCGTTTCACCGGGGGCTGACAGGGCGCCTTCGGAACCGACTCATCGCTCCGGCATTTCAATCTCGCCCCCGGCCTCTTTCCAGGCGTCGAGCCCCCCGTCCAGATGGGCGACGTCGAAGCCCATCCCGGTCAGCGTGTCGGCCGCAAGCGCGCTGCGCCATCCCATCGCGCAATGCAGCACGTAGGTCTTGCCGGATTGTGCGAAGACATCGCGGTGATACGGGCTTTCCGGGTCCCACCAGAATTCCAGCATGCCCCGCGGCGCGTGGACCGAACCGGGGATCCGGCCCTTGGCGCGTTCGCGCACGTCGCGGATATCGACGATCACCACGTCGTCCGGATCCATCGCCCGCAAATCCGCGACGTCGATCTCGCGGATGCGCGTGCGTGCTTCGGCGACCATCTGTTCGGCTGTCTTCATGGGCTCACGTTGACGCCCCCGTCCGCCGGGTTCAAGCAGGCATAAACAGGGAGGGGCCACGATGGACCGTATCGCACTCGTCACCGGTGGCGCACAGGGGATCGGATATGCCTGTGCCGAGGCGCTGAAGGAAGATGGCTGCCGGATTGTCCTGGCCGACATCAAGCCTGAGGTCGAAGAGGCTGCCAAGGCGCTGGGCGGGACCGGCTATGTGGTCGACATGGGCGACAGCGCGGCTATCGCGGATCTGTTCGACCGGATGGAGGCCGAGGTCGGGACGGCCAGCGTGCTGGTCAACAATGCCGGGATCGCCATCGGTGCCGATTTCCTGGAGATGACCGAGGTGCAATTCCGCAAGGTGCTCGACATCAACCTCGTCGGCGTCTTCCTCGCCACGCAGCGGGCGGCCAAGGCGATGGTCCGCGACGGGATCCGGGGCGCCGTCGTCAACATGTCTTCGATCAACCAGCAGGTCGCGATCCCTGCGATCGCCGGATATTGCGCCTCGAAGGGCGGGGTGGCGCAGGTGACGAAGGTCGCGGCGTTGGCACTGGCCCCCCACGGCATCCGCGTCAATGCGGTCGGACCCGGCAGCATCGACACCGCGATGATGGCCGCCGTCAATGCCGACGAGGAAGCCTATCGCCGCGCCATGAGCCGTACGCCGCTGGGCCGGCCGGGCACTCCGAGAGAGATCGGCGACGTCGTGGCCTTTCTCGCATCCGACAAGGCCGGCTACGTCACGGGCGAGACGGTCTTTGTCGATGGCGGGCGGCTGGCGCTGAATTACACGGTCTGACGCGCAGAGATACGTGCTTCAGCCGTGGGGATGGGCCTTGGCGTAGATCTCCATCAGGTGCGCCGTGTCCACCGCCGTATAGGCCTGCGTGGTCGACAGCGATGCGTGGCCCAGCAATTCCTGGATCGCGCGCAAGTCGCCCCCGGCCTCGAGCAGATGCGTGGCGAAGCTGTGCCGCAGGGCGTGCGGCGTGGCGGTCGCGGGCAGACCCAACTGCATCCGGGCCTGGGCCATCACGCCAGAGATCAGACGCGGGTTCAGCGCGCCGCCCCGCATGCCGCGAAACAGAGGCGCGTCCGGCGCCAGGTCGAAAGGGCAGGCGGATGCGTAGGCCTCGACCGCGCGGGCCGCGACGGGGAGAACCGGGACAAGACGTTCCTTGCCGCCCTTTCCCGTGATGCGGAGCACCTCCGGCAGCGGCCGGGCCGCCCCGGTGAGGCCGAGCGCCTCGGAGATCCGCAGCCCGCAGCCATAAAGCAGGGTCGCGACCGCCACGTCGCGGGCGGCGATCCAAGGCTCCGCATGCTGGTGGCCGATCGTGTCGATCAGGTCCTTCGCCGCGTCCGAGGGCAGCGGGCGCGGCAAGGGCGCGCGGAACCGGGGCGCGCGGGTGGAGAGGATCGCGGAGGGGTCGAAGCCCTCGCGCTCCGACAACCACCGTGTGAAGGCCTTCACCGCCGATAACCGTCGCGCAATCGATCGCGCGCCGACGCCGCGGCGACGTTCATGGGCCATCCAGGCCCGCATGTCCGTCGCGCCGATCCCGTTGAAGGCGGCCACGCCCATCGGGCCGCCCCGATGCTCGGCGAGGAATGTCAGAAAATGCCGCAGATCGGCCAGATAGGCGCGCAGCGTCGCGTCCGACGCATCGTCGAGCGCGCGAAGGTGCTCTCCCCAAGCCTGCAGGGCGTCGCGCAGGCCGGCGGACAGCTCCAGACTCATCCGTCGAGATGGCGTCGCAGGATCCGGGAGAGGGTCTCGGCGAGGAACACGAGCAGATCGGTGCCTTGGCCGAAGCGGAACTGGTGCGGGTCCTCCGACCCCATCGCCAGCAGCGCCGGAAGGCGGCCGGGGCCGAGGTTCATCGTGAGGAACGCCTCGGAGCGGAGGTCCTGCGCATCGTTGCCGAAGACCATGGTCTCGCCCGGAGCGCATTGGCGCAGGACGGCGGGGCGAAGATTGCCGCCGCGGCCGACCAGCCGCATGACCTCGCCGGGTTGGACGGTGGTGACGGAAGGGTGCGGGGAGGCCGGATCGGCGCTTTCGAGGACGAGGCGGATCCGGTCCACCCGAAGGATCGGGGCGATGTCCGTCTCGAACGCGTCGAGCAACTCTCCCATCGTCGCGCAGTCCAGCAATTGCAGCACGCAGCGGTGGATCTGGTTCATGCCCGAGAGGTTCTCGTAGGCGGCGGCGATGACATTGCGGTGGGTGTCCTCCAGGCGGTCGAGCCGGGCCTCCAGCCGCTCCATGGCGATGCCGCGCATGTCCACGATGTTCTTGCCCATCTGCGCCTCGTTGGCGGCGATCAGCGCGCGCATCAGGTCGCGATCGTCGAGGATCATCTCTGGGTCGGTGAGGATGCGGTCACGCCAATCGGACGCGTCCTGCGCGGTATCTGCCGTCATCTGCCTCTGCTCCGGTCTAGTGCCGTTTTCGGGTCGTTTAGCACAGGTCGGGCGGTCGGGATATCCGCCCCGAAGCGGTCTGCCGGATGCGGTGCGCGCTTGCATCAGAAGCGGCCTCTGTTGCCGATATGTTACGTACACCCTCTGTGCACCCCCTGTGCACCCCCCGTCTGCACAAATCGGCACCGGGACGGTTGCGCGCCGCCTTGCGCGGCACGCCCGGGAGCGGATCGCACGGGGCATCGAGCCCCGTCCGATCCGGGCCTCCGGCGGGAGTATTTGAGCCGAGAAGAAGCAGGGCAATGTCCTGCCGCGGGGTGCGATCCGATGGGGCGCCGTGACGGGGCCGCAACGCGGCCTCCCCGTCCGGTCTGGCATCCGGGACAGCATTCGCCGTCCGGGAGGGCGGAGCGCCGGCTGGACGCAGCGCTCCCCGGCGGCGGGGCGCCGACGCCGTGCAGATCAGACGATCTTGATCCCCGCATCGGCCGCATCCTTGACGAAGGCGTCGAGGCCCGCGGCGGTCAGGGGATGCTTGACCATGCCCTCGATCACGTTGGGCGGTGCGGTGGCCACGTCGGCGCCGATCAGCGCGGCCTCTTTCATGTGGTTCGCGCTGCGGATGGAGGCGGCGAGGATCTGCGTCCTGAAATCGTAATTGTCGTAGATCTCGCGGATGTCGCGGATCAGCTCCATCCCGTCGAGCACGATGTCGTCCAGCCGGCCGATGAAGGGCGAGATGTAGGTCGCCCCGGCCTTTGCCGCGAGCAGCGCCTGGTTCGGCGAGAAGCAGAGCGTCACGTTCACCTTGGTCCCCTCGTCCGAAAGCGTCTTGCACGCCTTCAGCCCGTCCCAGGTCAGCGGGACCTTGACGCAGATGTTCGGGGCGATCTGGGCCAGATGGCGCCCCTCTTTCATCATCTGGTCGTAATCCGTGGCCACCACCTCGGCCGAGACCGGACCGTCGACGAGGTCGCAGATCTCTTTCGTGACCTCGAGGATGTCGCGGCCCGATTTCTTGATGAGCGAGGGGTTGGTGGTCACGCCGTCCACCATGCCCATCTCGTTCAGGCGGCGGATGGCGTCGATATCGGCAGTGTCGACGAAGAATTTCATGGCAGCCTCCCGGAAGATATGTTCGGCGGCGGTGTAGCGCGCCGGACGCGGCGCGGCCAGTGGCGCGAAAGGGGCTTCACATGGCCGCCGCGATCCGTATCCTATCGCGCATGGCGACCTTGGACCTTCTTCTGCTTCTTAGCCTCCGCTGAGCGTGGCCCATCCGGCGCGACACGCTCTATAGGCGCAGCGCCGGGGAAAGCAGAAGCGAACAAGGACCAGAACGATGACCCAGGCAGACCAGCCCAGAGGCGCCTCCGCGACCGCATCGAAGGATCGCGTCAAGATTTTCGACACCACCCTGCGCGACGGCGAGCAATCGCCCGGCGCGACCATGACCCACGACGAGAAGCTCGAGATCGCCTCGATGCTGGACGAGATGGGCGTGGACATCATCGAGGCGGGCTTTCCCATCGCCTCGGACGGGGATTTCGCCGCCGTCAGCGAGATCGCGAAGAACGCCAGACAGGCCATCATCTGCGGGCTGGCGCGTGCCAACCTCAAGGATATCGACCGCTGCTGGGAGGCGGTGCGCCATGCCGCGCGCCCGCGCATCCACACCTTCATCGGCACCTCGCCCCTGCACCGCGCCATCCCCAACCTGACCCGCGACGAGATGGCCGACCGCATCCACGAGACGGTGACCCATGCGCGGAACCTCTGCGAGGACGTGCAATGGTCGCCGATGGATGCCACCCGGACCGAGTGGGATTACCTGGCGCGCGTCGTCGAGATCGCGATCAAGGCGGGCGCCACCACGATCAACATCCCCGACACGGTGGGCTACACCGCCCCCGTCGAGAGCGCGGACCTGATCCGCCGCCTGATCGCCGAGGTACCCGGCGCGGCGGACGTGACCTTCGCCACCCATTGCCACAACGATCTGGGCATGGCGACGGCCAACTCGCTGGCTGCGGTCGAGGGCGGCGCGCGGCAGATCGAGTGCACGATCAACGGTCTGGGCGAGCGGGCGGGCAACACCGCACTTGAAGAGGTCGTCATGGCGCTGAAGGTGCGCGGCGACATCCTGCCTTACGAGACCGGCGTCGACAGCCGCAAGATCATGGCGATCAGTCGCCGTGTCAGCGCCGTCTCGGGGTTTCCGGTGCAGTTCAACAAGGCCATCGTCGGCAAGAACGCCTTCGCCCACGAAAGCGGCATCCATCAGGACGGGATGCTGAAGAATCCCGAGAATTTCGAGATCATGCGCCCCGTGGATGTGGGTCTGACCGAGACCTCGCTGGTGATGGGCAAGCATTCGGGCCGCGCCGCGCTGCGGTCGAAGCTGAAGGATCTGGGCTACGATCTGGCGGACAACCAGTTGCAGGACGTGTTCGTGCGCTTCAAGGCGCTGGCGGACCGCAAGAAGGAGGTCATGGACGACGATCTGATCGCGCTCGTCCAGGCCGAGGAGCGCGCCGCCGAGGACCGCATCCGGGTGGAGCGGCTGCGCGTGGTCTGCGGCACCGACGGCCCCCAGGAGGCGGAGTTGACGCTGACCGTCGATGGCGAAGAGCGGTCCTCGACCGCGACGGGCGACGGGCCGGTCGATGCCGCCTTCAACGCGGTGAAGGCGCTGGTCGATCATAGCGCGCGCCTGCAGCTCTATCAGGTCTCCGCCGTGACCGAGGGCACCGACGCGCAGGCCACCGTCACCGTCCGGATGGAGGAGGACGGTCGCATCGTCTCGGGCCAGTCGGCGGACACGGATACGGTGGTCGCCAGCGTGAAGGCCTATGTCAACGCGCTCAACCGCCTGCTGGTCCGGCGCGAGAAGGCCGGCAAGGACGCGCGCGAGGTCAGCTACAAGGATGTGGGGTGACACGTCGGTCCGCGGCCGCGCGGAAGTAGGGTATGGCTTACTTATGCGATGAGTCCCGATCTCGATAACTTGTTGGCGGATCGAATGTTTCGGTCCGTCGTATCAGGTGGAAGAGGTCGAAGATGTTGAGAACGAGAATTGCAATCCTGGTGGCCGCGCTGGGCTTTGCCGCGCCCGCGGCTGCTCAGGAAGTCCGGTGCAGCGACATGCTGGCGGACATGTCTGAAGAATTGCGCAGCGAGACCGGGTGGTACGTCGGCAGCTATGCCCGGGTCAAGGATCGCGGAGCGGTGACGCACAACTCGACGGCGAATGTCACGTTCGTCCGCGCCTCGAACGGAACGTTGCAGGCGCAGAGGATGCAGGAGGAGTTCGACACGCGGACGGATCGCAGCACGGTGATCCTGCATCCTCAATCGGGACGGGTCGAAATCGTCCTGCATTCCTGGGGCAACGCCCGGCTGAGAGGGCAGGCGCGCTATTGCCGCTATCGCAAGAACCAGGATTTCGACATCGGCGGTCAGCCGGACAATGACACGATGCTGATCTTCGGGACCTACGACGAGTCGAATGGGCAGTCATTCTTCACCCTCGCGCTGTCGCGCATGGGGCCAATTGGATGAAACCTCCGCCGGGGTGCCCTGCGCCCCGGCCGCCGATCCCGCCATGAAAGACCGGCGATTTGCAGCCGACACCCTGCATGAGCGCCCTTTCGCCCATGCGCGGCCCCCGCTAGAGAGAGCAAAACCCGCGCCCGGCCCCGTTCGCCGGGTCGTTACGTTTGGGGGAACAAGGGGCAATTCATGGGCATTTTCGGCAGCCTGTTCAGCAGCGACATGGCGATCGACCTCGGGACGGCGAACACGCTCGTCTACGTCAAGGGCAAGGGAGTCGTGCTGAACGAACCCTCGGTCGTGGCCTACCACATGAAGAACGGCCGCAAGGAAGTGCTGGCCGTGGGCGAGGATGCGAAGCTGATGCTCGGGCGCACGCCCGGCTCGATCGAGGCGATCCGCCCCATGCGCGAAGGCGTCATCGCCGATTTCGACACCGCCGAGGAGATGATCAAGCACTTCATCCGCAAGGTGCACCGGCGCTCGACCTTCACGAAGCCCAAGATCATCGTCTGCGTGCCCCATGGCGCGACGCCCGTGGAAAAGCGCGCCATCCGGCAATCGGTGCTGGGCGCGGGCGCGCGCAAGGCGGGCCTGATCGCGGAGCCCATCGCCGCGGCCATCGGGGCGGGGATGCCGATCACCGACCCGACCGGCTCGATGGTCGTCGACATCGGGGGCGGCACCACCGAGGTCGCCGTCATGTCGCTGGCCGACATCGTCTATGCCCGCTCGGTCCGGGTGGGCGGCGACCGGATGGACGAGGCGCTGATCTCCTATCTGCGGCGCCACCAGAACCTGCTGGTGGGCGAGGCCACCGCCGAGCGCATCAAGAAGGAGATCGGCACCGCGCGGATGCCGGAGGACGGACGCGGCGAGGTGGTCACGATCCGCGGCCGCGACCTGCTGAACGGCGTCCCCAAGGAGACCGAGGTCAGTCAGGCTCAGGTCGCCGAGGCGTTGGCCGAACCGGTCCAGCAGATCTGCGAGGCGGTGATGACGGCGCTGGAATCCACGCCGCCGGATCTGGCGGCGGACATCGTCGACCGGGGCGTGATGCTGACCGGAGGTGGCGCTCTTCTTGGGGAGCTGGACCTTGCCCTTCGGGAACAGACCGGCCTGTCGATCAGCGTCGCCGACGAGAGCCTGCATTGTGTGGCTCTGGGGACCGGGAAGGCACTGGAATACGAGCGCCAATTGTCCCACGTCATCGACTACGAGAGCTAAGTCGTTCAAACTGGGGGCGCCATGGCCCGCACCCGATCCCACGACGAAGTCTATGGCCGGCCGCTGCGGCGATTGCTGGTCGCTTTGACCTGCCTGCTTCTGATCGGGCTGGTCCTGTTGTGGCGCATCGACAACCCGCGCGCCGAACGGATCCGCGCCGGGCTGGTCGACCGGGTCGTGCCCAGTTTCGAATGGGCGCTGGCGCCGGTGACCTGGGCGGGGCGTCTGATCGAGGATTTCCGCGGCTACGCCCGGGTCTACGAGCAGAACCAGGAACTGCGCCGCGAGCTTCAGCAGATGAAGGCCTGGCAGGAGGCGGCGATCCAGCTCGAGCAGGAAAATGCGCGCCTGCTGGATCTCAACCAGGTCCGCCTGTCGCCCGGCCTGACCTTCGTGACCGGCGTCGTGCTGACCGACAGCGGCTCGCCCTTTCGCCGGTCCGTCTTGCTGAACGTGGGCGCCGAGGACGGGATCCGTGACGGCTGGGCGGCGATGGACGGGCTGGGGCTGGTGGGCCGCATCTCGGGGGTGGGCGACAGCACGGCACGGGTGATCCTGCTGACCGACGGGAACAGCCGGATCCCGGTGACGATCCAGCCCTCGGGCCTGCGGGCCATCGTGTCGGGCGACACGACGCCCTTGCCCGCGCTGGATTTCGTGGAGACGCCCGAGGACGTGCAGGCGGGCGACCGGGTCGTCACCAGCGGCGACGGGGGCGTCTTTCCGCCCGACCTGCTGGTGGGACAGGTGGTCCGCGACCGCAACGGCGCGCTGCGGGTGCGTCTGTCGGCGGACCTGGCGCGGCTGGAATTCCTGCGAGTCCTGCGGACCCGCGCCGCGCGACCCATCGAGACGACCGGCGGGCTGATCCAGCCCCCGTCCGGCCCGATGCAGGGGCCGCCCGCACCGCCGGGGGACGGCTGAGATGGCGCCGCGCCGGGTCTGGGGCTATCGCCTGCTCTTCGTCGTGCTCGCCTGCACGGTGCTGTTCTTCGCGCTCTTGCCGTTCGGGCCGGGCGAGGGGGGCGTGCCCGGGCCCGAACTCACGGTCTGCCTGATCTTCGCCTGGGTCCTGCGGCGGCCGGACTACGTGCCTTTGTGGCTGATGGTGCCGCTTTTGCTGCTGGACGATGCGCTGCTGATGCGGCCCCTGGGGCTCTGGACGCTGATCGTGCTTCTGATGTCGGAATGGCTGCGCCGGCGCGTGGACCATACCGAGTCGCTGCCGTTCTGGAACGAGGTCGCGCTGGTCTCGGGCTGCATCGTCGCCGCCTTTGCGGCCTATCATCTGTCGCTTGCGCTGCTGCTTGCCCAGACACCGCCTCTGGGCGGTCAGGCCTTGCACGCCTTGGCGACGATCGTGTTCTACCCCCCGGTCGTGATCTTTTCGCAATTACTGGGGGTCAGGCGGTTGCAGCCCGGGGAACTGGACACGCTGGGCGCGCGTGCGTGAGGGTAGGGGAATGAAGCGGACCCAACAGGAAACCACGTTTTCGGCCCGGCGGATCAGCCGGCGTGCCCTCGTCTTGGGGGGCGCGCAACTTGGCATCGCCGGTCTGCTCACGGCGCGGCTGGCGCATCTGCAACTGGACGAGGCGCAGGAATTCCGCCTGCTGGCCGAAGAGAACCGGATCAATGTCCATCTGATCGCGCCCGCGCGGGGTCTGATCTTCGACCGCAACGGCGCCGAGATCGCCGCGAACGAGCAGATCTACCGGATCTCGATGCGGCGCGAGGATGCAGGCGACGTGGATGCGGTGATCGCCAAGCTGCGCGGCCTGGTGCGGCTGGATGAGGACCGGTTGCAGCGTGCCATGCGCGAGATGCAGCGATCGCCTTCCTTCGTGTCGGTCACGCTGGCCGAGCGGATCAGCTGGGAGGAATTGTCGGCCGTGGCGCTGAACGCGCCCGCGCTGCCCGGCATCACGCCCGAGGTCGGGCTGAGCCGGGTCTATCCGCGGGGGCAGGATTTCAGCCACGTCATCGGCTATGTCGGCCGCGTCACAGAGCGCGACCTGGAGCAGGATACGACCGACGACCCGCTGCTGCGCACGCCTCAGTTCCAGATCGGCAAGACCGGGACCGAGCGGGCGATGGAGAGCGTGTTGCGCGGGCGGGCGGGGACCAAGCGCATCGAGGTCAACGCCGCCGGGCGCATCATGCGGGAGCTGGACCGCGTGCCCGGCGTGTCAGGGCACGACGTGCGTCTGACCATCGACGCGAACCTGCAGAACTTCGTGCAGGCCCGGCTCGGTACGGAAAGCGCGTCCTGCGTGGTGCTGGATTGCCGCAACGGGGATGTGGTGGCGGCCGTCTCGTCGCCGAGCTTCGATCCCAACCTGTTCGTGCAGGGGATCAGCGTGCCGGATTACGCCGTGCTGCGTGATAACGACCATCGGCCGCTGCACAACAAGATCGTGCAGGGCCTCTACCCGCCGGGGTCGACCTTCAAGATGGTCACCTTGCTGGCGGCGCTGGAGGCCGGACAGGTCACACCGCGCGACACCCATTATTGCGGGGGTCACATCACCGTCTCGAACCGCCGGTTCCACTGCTGGAAGCGGGGCGGGCACGGCTGGGTGGACCTGAAGAAGTCGCTGCGCGAGAGTTGTGATATCTACTATTACGAACTGGCGCAGAAGACCGGGATCGACCGCATCGCCGCCATGGCGCGCAAGCTGGGCCTGGGGATCGCGCCGGAGCTGGAGATGACCTCTGTCTCGGACGGGCTGATTCCGGACCGCGAATGGAAGCGGGTCCGCCGGGGCGAGGAATGGCGGATCGGCGACAGCATCAATGCCTCGATCGGGCAGGGCTACGTGCTGGCCTCGCCGATGCAGCTTGCCATCATGACCGCGCGGCTGGCCTCGGGTCTGGAGATCACGCCGCGTCTGGTCAAGTCGGTGGACGGCGTGGACCAGCCGTCCGGCGTCAAGGGGACGCTGGATATCCCGCGGAGCTGGCTCGATCAGGTGCGGGAGTCGATGTACCAAGTGGTCAACGCGCGGGGCGGCACAGCGGGGCGGTCCAAGTTCGATCTGGCCGGTATCAAGTGGGCCGGCAAGACCGGCACCAGCCAAGTCCGCAACATCACCGCGGCAGAGCGCGCACGCGGCGTCTTCCGCAACGAGGACCTGCCATGGGAGCGGCGGGACCACGCGCTCTATGTCGGCTATGCGCCCCATGACGATCCGAAATACGCGGTCTCGGTCGTTGTCGAGCATGGCGGCGGCGGATCCAAGGCGGCGGCGCCGGTGGCGCGGGACGTGATGCTCTACGCGCTGCACGGAGACGTGCCGCCGCTGGAGGCCTACCCGACAGGCCAGCGCGAGGAGATCGCGGAACGCTTCGATGCCATGCCGCTGGCTCCCAGGGTGGGCGGAACGGGGACGAGCCAGGCGTGAGCTATCTGGAGTATAACGTCGCGCGCACCCCGCAGGGCCTGCACAAGGTGCTGGCGCTGAACTGGGCCCTGCTGCTGACGGTGACGGCCGTCGCCGGGTTGGGCTTCATGGTGCTCTACTCCGTCGCGGGCGGGTCGATGCAGCCATGGGCGGAAGCGCAGATCGAGCGCTTCCTGCTGGGCCTGACGGCCATGTTCATCGTGGCGATGGTTCCGATCTGGTTCTGGCGCAACGTCAGCGCGCTGATGTTCGCCATCGCGATGCTGCTGCTGGTTGCTGTCGAACTGGTCGGCGCGACGGGCGGCGGTGCGCAGCGCTGGATCGACCTCGGCTTCATGCGGCTGCAGCCCTCGGAGGTGATGAAGATCACGCTGGTGATGGTGCTGGCGGCCTATTACGACTGGCTTCCGGCCACGAAGGTCAGCCGCCCGATCTGGGTCATCATCCCCGTGGTCCTGATCCTGTTGCCCGTGGCGCTGGTCATCAAGCAGCCCGATCTGGGCACCTCGATCCTGCTGATCCTCGGCGGGGGCGCGGTGATGTTCCTGGCCGGTGTCCACTGGGCCTATTTCGCCACCGTCACGGCGGCGGGCGTCGGGTTGGTGACGGCGGTACTGAAGTCCAAGGGCACCGACTGGCAAATCCTGCAGGATTACCAGTACCGTCGGATCGACACCTTCCTGAACCCCGAGAACGACCCGCTGGGCGCGGGCTATCACATCACGCAATCGAAGATCGCGCTGGGATCGGGCGGCCTGACCGGGCGGGGCTTCATGCAGGGGACGCAGGGGCGGCTCAACTTCCTGCCGGAGAAGCATACCGACTTCATCTTCACCACGCTGGCCGAAGAGTTCGGCTTCATCGGATCGCTGTCGTTGCTGGGTCTCTATGTGCTGATCGTGGCCTTCTGCGTCTATACGGCCCTGCGCACGAAGGACCGGTTCGCATCGCTCGTCTCGCTGGGCGTGGCGGTGACGTTCTTCCTGTTCTTCGCGGTCAACATGGCGATGGTCATGGGGCTGGCGCCGGTCGTCGGCGTGCCGTTGCCGCTGGTCAGCTACGGCGGTTCGGCGATGCTGGTCCTGATGGTGGCGTTCGGGCTGGTCCAGTCGGCCCATGTCCACCGGCCTCGCCTGCCCGGCGAGGGGCGCCTGCTGCGCCGGTAGGGCCTAGAGGTCGATGGACCCGTCGGGGTTCGGCTCGACCCCGTCGGCCAGCGGCTCTTTCCGGCGGATGATGATGTCGCCGTTGGGCAGCATCTCGGGCGGATGGTAGGCGCCGATCGTCTCGTCGAACCCTTCGAGCGCGCGGGCCATCTCGTCCCGCAATTCCTCCAGCAGGGGCTGCGCCTCGCGGAGGGATTGCTCCATGTCGTCGAGGGCGGGCTCCATCTCTTGCAGGAGGCCTTCCATGAACATGCGCAGGCCCCGCTCGACCATCGTGGGCGGCTCGTCGGCGGAAGGCGCATCCGTGCCCTGTGCCACGGCCGGGCCGGACAGCGAGAGCGCGAGGATCAGGATAACATGTCTCATGATCTACAGGTGGTCGTCTGTCGCGGCGAGGTCAAGCACGACCGGAAAGTGGTCCGACGCATCGAGAAGCGCCGATTGCAGCGCCGGATCGCCCGCCGCCTCGGCATCGTCGAAGGGGTGCAGGATCCGCCAGCTTGCCTGCGGGGCGAGATCCGGAGAGACCATCGCGAAGTCGAGCAGCGCGTTGAGCCAGCGCTTGCCGCTGTCGTCCCAGAACCGGGCCGTCGTCGGCGCGGCGGCGCCGATGCGAGGCGGCACGGCATGGGGTTCGACCAGCGCGGTGTCGCCTTCGCCCAGCACGATCTCGACGCTTGAGCGGCCGAAGAGCGTCTCGAACCGGTCGAGGCCCGGTCCGTCGTTGAAGTCGCCCGCGACGATCAGGCGGCCGCCCGCAATTCGGTCGTCGATCCGGCGGCGCAGCCAGATGCATTGCGCGAGCTGCTTGCGACGGTTCAGGATGGCGAGGCGCAGCGCCTCGTCCTCGTCGGCGCCGTTGGTGTTCTTCGATTTCGCGTGGACCCCTATCAGGTGGAGCGGTCCCAGCGGCGTCTCCAGATCCAGTTCCAGCGGTGGCTTCGACCAGACCAGCCGTTCCGCGCGCAGGTCGGTGTCCAGATCGAAGCCGAATTCGCGGTCGAAGCGGGGGGCTTCGGCGCTTTCGCCGGGCGCGTGGCGGGCGGTGACGACATCGGGGTCGTAGATCAGCGCGATTTCTTGGCGGGTGTGGTTGGCAAAGCCGATCAGGGCGCGGGATTGCCGAAGGCCCGCCCATTCGGAAAAATGCTCCAGCGCGGCCTGGCCCGAGCGGCGATGAGACGAGTCAGGTGCTTCGATAATCAGGGCCGCGTCAGGATCGAGTTGGCGCAAGACCTCGGCGATGGCTTCGGCCTGACGGCGCTTGGTGACCTCGTAGCGGGCGGACCATGCGTCGGTCGCGATCACCCGGCCCTTGTCGTCGAACAGACGGTCGAACCATTCGACGTTCCACGAGACGAGGCGCATCGGCTCAGGCGGCCTCGGCCTGGATCTGTTCCCACGCGCGGTTGATGGCGATCAGGCGCTTTTCGGCCAGCTTGATCGCCTCTTCGGGCAGGCCGCGCGCCATCAGCGCGTCTGGATGGGTGTCGCGCACGGCGCGGCGCCATGCGGCGCGCGCCTCTTCCAGCGTGGCATCGGGATCGAGGCCCAGCATGTCGAAGGGATCCGGCTCCTGCCCCGGGGTGAAGCGGGCGCGCAGGGCGCGGAACTCGCGTTCAGACAGGGCGAAGATGTCGGCAACGTGGCCCAGAAACTCGTCCTCGGCCGGATGGTAATGGCCGTCGGCCATCGCAATGTGGAAGAGCCCCTCCATCAGATCGCGCAGGATCGGATCGTCGTCGGGAAACATCGCCTTGATGCGTCGGGCGTAGTCGTCAAATCCCGCGACGTCGGTTCGGGCGAGGTCGAAGACGCGGGCGGCATTGTCCTCCTCGTCGGGCGGGATGTGGAAGACTTCGCGGAAGGCGGCGACCTCTGCACGGGTGACCATGCCGTCGGCCTTGGCCATCTTCGCGCCCAGGGCGATGACGGCGATGGTGAAGGCGACCGAACGTTCGGGCGGTCCGCGCAGGCGGTCGAAGATCGCGGTCAGCGCTTCGCCGGGGGCGAGGCGGGCAAGCGCGTCGAGGATGCGGGACCAGAGGCTCATGGAGTTGTTCTACCCTGACGTCAGCACGGCGAGAACGGCGATCTCGCTCAATTGCTGCGTCGTGCCGCAGGTATCGCCGGTCTGACCTCCGATCTTGGCGCGGCAGAGCCTGGCGAAGGCCAGCATCAGGACCCCGAGGAGCCCGAGCGAGACGACGGCGTCCGAGCCGAAGGGGAGCAGGGCGGCCGCCCCGAAGGCCACGGCGATGATCGTGGCATTCCGGCGTGGCGTCCCCGCGCCGTGGGACAGGCCGTCCATCCGCGCCGGGGGCAACATCCGCATGTGCACGGCCATCGCCGCGCGAGACGCCATCGCAGCCGCCACTGGCGCCCACCAGAGGCCCTGTGTCGCGACGGCGACCAGCAGCGACCAGCGGGCCAGCAGCGAGAGGATCAGCGCGATCGTGCCATAGCTGCCGATCCGGCTGTCGCGCATGATCTCCAACCGTCTGGCCGGGGTGAAACCGCCCCAGAAGCCGTCGGCGACATCGGCGAGGCCGTCCTCGTGCAGGGCGCCGGTGAGCGCGATTCCCGTGGCGAGTGCGAGCGCGGCGGCAATCCCCGTGCCGAGGCCCGCAGCGGTGGCGCCCAGAAGAACCAGTGTCACGGCGCCGCCGATCGGCAGGCCGACCAACGGCCACGCCCAGGCCGCCCGTGCCGCCGGATCCGTGGGGCGCCCGCGCACCGGCAGGCGCGTCAGCAGCATCAGGGCGGAGATCATGTCGGGCTTCATTTCGGATTCGGTGGCGACCGCTCTGGGAACACGCCATGACAGACGGCGAATGACCGAAAGAGACAAGCCCGTGGCCCAAGAGACCCCGAACCGTGACCTGAGAGACATCGCCGCGATCCGCGCCGCCCTGGCCGCGCTCCCCGGCCCATCGGCAGTCGCCGAGGCCGAGGCAAGGGCCCGCGACGCCGTTCTGACGAAGCCACCGGGCGCTTTGGGCCGCCTGGAAGAGCTGGCCGTCTGGTATGCAGGCTGGCGCGACGATCCGCGCCCCCGGATCGAGCTGCCGCAGGTTCTCGTCTTCGCGGGCAATCATGGCGTTGCCGCACGTGGCGTCAGCGCATTCCCCGCCGAAGTCACCGGGCAGATGGTCGCGAACTTCCGCGCCGGGGGTGCCGCGATCAACCAACTGGCCGAAATGGCCGGGGCGCGGCTGGACGTCCATGCCCTTTCGCTGGACCGGCCGACGGCCGATTTCACGCAAGGCCCGGCCATGTCCGAGGCGGAAATGGTCGAGGCGTTCCGCACCGGCTGGTCCGCCGTACGCCCCGAGAGCGATCTGCTGGTGGCGGGCGAGATGGGGATCGGAAACACGACCTCTGCCGCCGCCATCGCGAGCGCGCTTCTGGGCGGAGACGATTGGGCCGGGGCGGGCACGGGCGTCGACGCGGCGGGACTGGCCCGCAAGCGCGAAACGATCGCGGCGGGGTTGGCGGCCAATCCGGCACGGTCCGGGCTAGAGGTTCTCGCCGCACTGGGCGGGCGGGAACTGGCGGCCATGGCGGGGGCGATCGCCGCCGCGCGGATGCACCGCATCCCGGTGGTGCTGGACGGGTTCATCTGTTCGGCGGCTGCGCTTACGCTTTGGGCCGAACGGCGCGACGCGTTGGATCACGCGGTGGCCGGGCACCTTTCGGCCGAAGGGGCGCACGGGCGAATGCTGGAGGCGATGGGCAAGCGGCCCCTGCTGGATCTGGGATTGCGGCTGGGGGAAGGGTCCGGCGCGGCGCTGGCGCTTCAGATCCTGCGCGGCGCGGTGGAATGCCACTCCGGCATGGCGACCTTCGCCGAGGCGGGCGTGTCGGACGGGTGACGTCCGGGCGTCAGCTCTTGCGTTCGACCATCACGGCGAGGGCATCCGCCGCGATCTTGGCATCCGCCCCCGACGTCACCCCGCCCACGCCCACGCGGCGGCCCATGCGCCACCACATGCCGGGTGCCCAGGCTCGCTCCATCGGGTCGTGAAGCCGCAGGATGAAGCCGTTGGACGGCTTGAACGCGAAGAGGCCGCGATCCACGGACCGGATGTTCGACAGCGGGGCGATCCACGTGCCGTCCTCGCCGCGAAGGCCGTCTTCGTGCAGTTCGATCGCCTGTGCGCTGGCCTGCCAGCCCCAGGACCCCAGGAACAGGGCGCCGATCCCCAGGATGACCAGAAAGAGGCGGAGGAACAGACTTTCGGGCGGGTGCGCGAAGGCCAGCCAAAGCAGGAGAGTTCCCAGAACCATCTGGATCGCGAAAGCGATGGCGCGGCGTGGCACCGACGGGCGCAGGATGTGGATCGGCTCTGACATGGATGCGGGCCTTAGCTTGGACAGGGCGGCGCTGCCAGACCGATTGCCGGAGATCGAAGTAGCCGGGGCTTCCCTTGTCGCCGCGCCGGGGACAAGGTGCGGCCATGTTGCACACGATCCGCCATGGCGAGCCGTCCGGGACGCCGCTTCTGATCGCACACGGCCTGTTCGGTTCGGCGCGCAATTGGGGCGTCGTCGCCAAGCGACTATCGGATAGCCGGGAAGTGATCGCGGTGGACATGCGCAACCATGGGGCGTCGCCCTGGTTCGAGGCGCATGGCTACGAGGATCTCGCCGCCGATCTGGCTGAGGTCGCGGCCGGCGGGCCGCATGACGTGCTGGGCCATTCGATGGGCGGCAAGACCGCGATGGTGCTTGCCCTGACGCGGCCCGAACTGGTGCGGAAGCTGATCGTCGCGGATATCGCGCCCGTCGCCTATGCACACAGACAGTCCCACCTCATCGAGGCGATGCGCGCGGTGCGGCTGGACGATGTGGACCGCCGGTCTGACGCCGCCGCGCAGCTTGCCGACGTGCCCGATGACGGAACCCGCGCCTTTCTGTTGCAATCGCTCGACGTGAAGGGACGGCAATGGATGCTGAACCTCGATGTGCTCGATGCCGAAATGGAGAGGATTGTCGGCTTTCCGGAGGTCCATGGCAGGTTCGAAGGGCCGACCCTGTTCCTTTCGGGGGGCGAGAGCGACTACGTTCGGCCCGAACATCGCGAGCGGATCAAGTCGTTGTTTCCGAAGGCCCGCTTTGCAAGTCTGCCGGGGGCGGGGCATTGGCTGCACGCCGAAAAGCCACGAGAGTTCGAGGCGGCAATCCGCGCATTTCTGGATGCGTAAGGCGCTTTTTAACTAAAGCTCTTGATATTTCCCGGGAACCGTTGGGGCGCCGATTCGGTTATGGTCGCAGAACGCTTCGGCGCCCATTCGATTTGTGAGGATACTGCCATGACGACGACCGGACTTCTGATCAACCTCGGCTTCGTGACCGGACTGGCGCTCGCCATCCTGACCGGACTTGCGCTCGCCTAAGGTTTGCCTCGCGGATGTTCTTTCCACGCCCGTTGATCGGGAATGTGGAGGGTGACTTTCTGCCCCAACTCGACATTCCCTTCGCGTTCGACCCAGGCAGTCACGCCGCGCAGACCCTTCGCCGATCCCTTGAAGGCAGCGCCTGTGCCCGGTGCCGCAGCCTCGATAACGGGTGCGGGCAGTGTGCACGGCCTGTTCTGCATGTCGACGACCACGGTCGCGCCGCCCTTCCCGCCGAATTGCAGGCGGGATGATGGGGGCAGATGACTGAAGTCGGGCAAGCCCTCGATCACCATGGTCGCTCCCAGCCATGCCGGGTCGAAATCTTCGATGCCCATGCCAGACGCGATGCGCCGAGTCTCCGCTGCGCAGAGAATCGACAATTGGCGCGTGTTCGCGATCTCGGTTCCCTTCAGGTACTGAGAGGTCACGCGGCTGCAAGAGGGTCGCGTCAGGCCGCCATGGTCCTCGCCCTCCGGGCCTGCGAAGGTGAGCGTCAGGGCGTGCGTCGGGGCAGAGGCCAGTTGGGCTTGACGGTCCGGCACGGTGCCGAGCCAGACGACCTCTCCCGTCAGGTCTGTCTGCAGAAGGGCGGGCATCAGCGCGGGTATCGCAGGACGGCGAGAACGAGGCCCGCGGCGAATCCGAGTTCGAGCCATTCCTCGATCAGGGATGCGATGCCGTCCGCATTCTCGGAAATGAGAATCCCCACATCCGCGAGTTTGCGGCCCAGACCGTCCAGCGTCTTCGCGACCACAACGATCGCGATCGAAGCGAGGACGATCCACGCCCACGACGCCCGCGGCCGAAGGCCGGCGCCCCAGTGCCGCAAAAGTCTCAGGTTCGCCCAGAGCGTCGCAAGGATCGCCACGACGACGGCAGCCCCGATCGCCTTCTCGGAAAGGGGCGCGTCGCCCGTATAGAGGCGGAGTTGCAGGATGCCCTCGGACAGAAACGACTTGTCGAAATCCAGTTCGCGGAGGGCCAGGAAGCCGATCAACGCCGCTGGCGCCCAGAGGCCCCGGAGCGCGGCGAGGGTGGCGGCCACGACTAGAAATGCGGCAGAAGCGGCCTCGACGGGACCGCCTTCCTTCATGAAGGCCGCACCCGGATCGTAGACGAGCCAACCCACGAGCAGGCCCGCCATGGCGGACAGGGCGAGCACGAGCCAATTGGTCGAGGAGGTGGAAGGGGAGGCGGGGCTGACCATTGCCGCTTCATAGGGCAGACGCCGGCCCGTCACAAACCATCTGTCGCCGGGGGCGTGAACGAGAAAAGGCCCCGACGGATCGTCGGGGCCTTTAGGAACAGGGTCGAATGTCAGGTCGGCTCGGGCGCGGGGTCGCCGGCCAGATCGGGCTTTGCCCGCGGTTTCGTCTTCGGCACCGCGGTCAGGCTGGAGCCCCCGGTATCGGCACCATCGTCGTCATCGTCGCGGTTAAGCGCCTCGCCGTTCATGACCTTCATGATCTCGGGGCCGGTCAGCGTCTCGTATTCGAGAAGGCCCTGAGCGAGATTTTCCCACTCGTCGTTCTTCTCGGTCAGGATCCGCTTGGCGGTCGCGTATCCTTCGTCGATGATCTCCTTCACCTTCGCGTCGATCCGCTTCTGCATCTCTTCGCTGTGGGAGGTGCCGCCGCCATAGGCGCCGAGATAGGATTGCTGCTCGTTGGCGTAATCGACCATGCCCAGTTCCTCGGCGAAGCCGTACTGGGTCACCATCGCTCGGGCGATCTGCGTGGCCTGCTTGATGTCCTGCGACGCGCCCGACGTCACCTCGTCGGGGCCAAACTTCAACTCCTCGGCAACGCGCCCGCCCATCGCCATGGCGATCCGGCTGGTGAACCACGTCTTGGAGGCGGAAATCCGGTCCCGTTCCGGCAGGGAGAGGACGAGGCCCAGCGCACGGCCGCGCGGGATGA
The DNA here is from genome assembly GCF_000877395.1 of Jannaschia aquimarina. Lineage (GTDB taxonomy): Bacteria > Pseudomonadota > Alphaproteobacteria > Rhodobacterales > Rhodobacteraceae > Jannaschia > Jannaschia aquimarina. The sequence continues at coordinate 66,279 of NZ_JYFE01000049.1, forward strand.
TCGTCGCCTTGTGGATCGGGTCGTGCTGGGGCGTATTGAGGCCGACGATCGCGTGACCCGCCTCGTGATAGGCGGTCAGCTTCTTCTCGTCCTCGGACATGACCATGGAGCGGCGTTCGGCGCCCATCATCACCTTGTCCTTCGCACTCTCGAAATCCTCCATCGTGACGACCCGCCGCCCGACACGGGCGGCCATCAGCGCGGCTTCGTTCACGAGGTTGGCCAGATCGGCGCCCGAGAAGCCGGGTGTGCCCCGCGCGATGATGCGAAGGTCCACATCCGCGCCCAAAGGCACCTTGCGGGAATGCACGCCGAGGATCTTTTCACGGCCCTTGATGTCGGGGTTCGGGACCTGGACCTGACGGTCGAAGCGGCCCGGTCGCAGCAACGCGGGATCCAGCACGTCGGGGCGGTTCGTGGCCGCGACGATGATGATACCCTCGTTGGCCTCGAAGCCGTCCATCTCGACCAGAAGCTGGTTAAGCGTCTGCTCGCGCTCGTCGTTGCCGCCGCCATAGCCCACGCCACGCGACCGCCCAACTGCGTCGATCTCGTCGATGAAGACGATGCAGGGTGCGTTCTTCTTGGCCTGCTCGAACATGTCGCGCACGCGGCTCGCGCCGACGCCGACGAACATCTCGACGAAGTCGGAGCCGGAAATGGTGAAGAACGGCACGCCGGCCTCGCCAGCGATGGCGCGGGCCAGCAACGTCTTACCGGTGCCCGGAGGGCCGACCAGAAGGGCGCCCTTGGGAATCTTGCCGCCCAGGCGGGAAAACTTCTGCGGGTTGCGCAGGAATTCGACGATCTCTTCGAGTTCTTCCTTGGCCTCGTCGATGCCGGCCACGTCGTCGAAGGTGACGCGGCCGTGCTTTTCGGTCAGCAGCTTGGCCTTCGACTTGCCGAAGCCCATCGCGCCACCGCGACCACCGCCCTGCATCCGGTTCATGAAGAAGATCCAGACACCGATCAGGACCAGAACCGGCAGCCAGAGGCCCAGCGCCGACAGGAAGCCGGATTGTTCCTGTGGGCGGGCGTCGATGATGACGTCGCGATCCACAAGGAGTTCGGTCACGTCCACGCCGTCGGGCCGGATCGTGACCTGTTCGGCCCCGCCTGCACCGCGGAAGAAGACCCGCTCTCCGTCGATCGTCACCTCGCTGACGGAGCCGTTTTCGACCTGGTTGATGAACTCGGAATAGGGCACGTCCCGCGACGCCATGTTTCCGCTGCCGCCCGAGAAGAGCTGGAAGAGGGCCATGACGAGAACGAAGAGGACGACCCAGAAGGCGATGTTGCGCGCGTTGCCCAAGGAATATCTCCGGATGTCGCGGGGTCGCGCCCCGCAGTGTCGTTGCTGTGGAACATAGGGCCCGGAGGGTTTAGGTTCAACGAACATCCCCGACCCGGATCGTCGCAGCAGCAATCCCGGCAGGATGGTTGCGCCTTTTACCGACTGGACGGGGTTGGCCGCGATTTGGTCACGTAAAGGGCTTCGGGGCGCCCCGAAGCCGTGCGCCGTAGCCGTTCGCCATGCCCGCCAGCGGAGCGGCGATCAACTCGCCCTGCTCTCGGATTGCGGGCGTCGCCAAGAGGCTGGCTCTCGGAAGACCGCTCTCTCGCCACGGGGTCCGGGCGATATCCTCCCCGAGCGCGCCGACCGAGGTGGTGGGGCTGACGGGGCCGTCGATGTGCCATCTGTCCCAGATGTCCGCACCCAATTCGGGAGGCGGGCAGGTACCGGCTTCGCGGGTCAGGCGCAGCGCGTCCCTTTCTCGGGTGCCGAGACAGCCGGCCAGGGTCCATTTCCGGTCCTCGCCTTCAAGCGCGCCGAGAAGGCGGGCGAGATCCGGACCGCGAGGCCGGTCCGCGATCCAAGCCATCGCGCCTGCCAGCAGGCGGCGAAGCTGCTCGCGCTCGGTCTCCAGGAGGTGGCGCACCGCGTCCAGCGGCATCAGGACATCCGGCCCGTCGACGGAGAGGTTGCACTGGGCGAGGTCGTGGGCGCGTAAGTCCAGGCTTCGGGACGCTTCGGCCAATGCAGAGGCGGAGCGGGCCAGCGGCAGCGGGTCGAGGTCCAGCGCTTGCATGTGCTGCCGGATACGGACGCGTTCGAAACGGGAATCGTCATTGCTGGGATCCTCGATCCAGCCGATGCCGAGATCCGTCAGATGGTCGCGCAGACGCTGCCGCGTCAGGTCGAGAAAGGGCCGCACGAAGGTGGGTGCCGTGCCGCTGCGTGCAGGCATCCGGGCGAGGCCGTCGATCCCGGTCCCCCGGGCGAGCCGCATCAGTAGCGTCTCTGCCACGTCATCGGCGGTATGACCGAGCAGGACCACGGGCAGATCGTGGGCCCGCGCCCATTCGGTCAGGGCGGCATAGCGCGCCTGCCGGGCGCGGGCCTGAAGGTCCGCGCCATCTTCTAGGTGAAGCTGAAGCGTATCGTGTGGGACCTCTGCCCCGTCGCAGAAGGCGGCGACCTGATCCGCTTCTTCCGCCGCCTCCGGGCGCAGGCCATGGTCGACTGTGACGGCACGAAGCGTACGGCCTTGTGCGATCCCGGTGACGAGCAGGGCCATGGAGTCGCTCCCGCCCGAGACGGCGATGCCCACCGGTTCGCCGGTCAGCGCCGCATCGAGCGCGGCGCCAAGCGGATCAGGGGCAGGCAAGGCCGGTGCGCGCCGCTGCCGCTTCCGACGCTTCCGGCGCCGAGGGGAAACGCGCGCCCACCTCGTCGAGGGTGAGGCAGGCCTCTTCGATCTGCCCCAGAGAGCCGAGCGCGCGCCCGAGACCCAGAAGAGCCGCCGCTGCCTGTGGTCCGTCCGGGCGTGCCGAGAAGATATCGAGATAGGCGCGGGCGGCGTCTCCGGACTGGTTGTCTGCGGCAAGGGCCTGCGCGCGCAGCAGCCGTGCCTGATCGGTCAGCGGACCGGACGGATAGGTCGCGGTGAAACGACCGAAGGCCTCAGCCGCCTCGGCGTTGCGCCCAGTCTCCAGCGCGGCGCGGGCCGCGTCGAATTCGGCCTGCTCACCGACGGCCAGCTGTCCGCCACCGCCCTGGCCCGCGGGCGGGGCCGTCGGGGCGGCCGCGCCCTGGTCCCCAGCGCCGCCCAACGGGCCGGGGTTCGGTAGGGCGGAGATGTCGCAATCGGAGGTCAGTTCGCAAAGCTGAAAGCGCAGATCCTCGATCCGGTTGCCGCCGTCGCGGGATACCGTCTCGACACGGGCCGAGAGGCGTTCCGTCCGGGCGGTCAACTCCTGAAGTTGGGATTCCAGCGCCATCACGCGGTCGGGGAAGCTGGTCCCCTCGATCCCGAGTTGGGCGGCGCCGGTGGTGGAGAGTTCGCGCGTGAGCGAGCGAACCTCCTGGTTCAGGACGGTGAGCTGCTGACGGATGTCCGCCAGCGTCTCGGTATCCTGCGCCGCCGCCGGGACGGAAAGGGCAAGGCTGATCCCGAAAAGGGCGACGGCGCGACGCATCAGACGCCGGCTCCGGCAGCCAGAACGGTCACGGCGCGGCGGTTCTGCGCGTAGCACTCCTCGGTGGAGCAGACCTCGAGCGGACGCTCCTTGCCGTAGGAGATCGTGCGCAGCCGGGTCGCGTCGACGCCTTGGGTGATCAGGTAGTCGCGCGCGGCGTTGGCCCGGCGACCGCCGAGCGCGAGGTTGTACTCGCGGGTGCCCTGCTCGTCGGCATGACCTTCGATGAGGGCGGTATAGGACGGGTTGGCGTTCAGCCATTCGGCCTGACCGCGCAGGGTCGCCTGGCCCTCGGGCGTGATCGTCGATTGATCGACCGCGAACAGGACGCGGTCACCGACACGGGCCTGGAAGTAGGCGGGCGACGCAGGATCGTTCGCGCTGCCGGGAACGATGGCGCCATTCGCGCCCGCAGCGCCGCCGGCAAAGCCGTCGTCGTTCACGCCGCCCGCGCCGCCAAGGCGGTCGCCACAGGCCGACAGGGCCAGTGTCGCGGCCAGGATCAGGGGAAGGGTCTTCATGCTCGAACCTCTTAATTCAGGAGCGGGCCCCAATTGGGATCTGAGGCCGCCGCCGGTGTGGCGGCACGTTGCAGGTTTCGTCCGGTGATGTCGACGGAATAGAGCGCCGGCGCCCCGGCGGCGCCCGGCGTCTCGCGCGTGAACATGATCACGCGGCCATTGGGGGACCAGGTCGGCCCCTCGTCGATGAAGGCGCCCGTCAGCAACCGCTCCTGGCTGCCATCGGTGCGCATCACGCCGATATGGAAGCGGCCGGGCGTCTGCTTGGTGAAGGCGATGTAATCGCCGCGTGGCGACCAGACCGGAGTGCCGTAGCGCCCGTCGCCGAAGCTGATCCGCTGCGCCTCGCCGCCGCTAGCGGGCATCACGTAGAGCTGCGGCTGCCCGGACCGGTCGCTTTCGAACACGATCTGGCTGCCGTCGGGCGAGAAGCTGGGCGCCGTCTCGATGGACGGCGCACTGGTCAGGCGCGTCGTCGCGCCGGTGGCGATATCGAGGGCGTAGAGATCCGTGTTGCCCGACGCCTCGGCCGAATAGACCACCCGGTCGCCGCTGGGCGAGAAGCGGGGCGCGAAGCTCATGTTCTGCGTCTCGCCGCCCACCGTCCGCCGCTGGAGACTTGCGACATCCATCAGGGTCACGCGCGGGAAGCCGCTTTCGTAGCTGGTATAGATGATCTGCGCGCCGTCGGGGCTGAAGCGGGGGGCCAAGACGATGCTGTCGGACGAGGTGAGGTACTGAACGTTCGCGCCGTCGTAATCCATGATCGCAAGGCGCTTGAGCCGGGCGTCCTTGGGCCCGGTCTCCGACACGAAGACGACGCGGCTGTCGAAATAGGGGTCCTCGCCGGTGATCCGGCTGTAGGCGGCATCCGCCACCTTGTGAGCCATGCGCCGCCAGCCATCGGCGGTGCCGACGAATTGGAGACCTTCGCCCAGCGGCTGCTCGGAGAAGACGTCGAAGAGGCGGAACTGTACGATCAGCCGCCCGTCGCCTTCCACCAGCACGGAACCGGTGATCAGGGCCTGCGCGTTGATCGCCTTCCAGTCGGACCATTGCACCGAGCTGTCGAAGGAGGAGACGCGCGCGATATGGGCATCCTGCGGGATCTCCTCGAAGAGCCCCGTATTGGCGAGATCCGCGCTGATGACGCGCGTGATGTCCTGCGCGATATCGCCCGCCGCCGCATTGCGGGCGACGAAATTGGGCACGGCGAAGCGGATCGGTTCGATCACACCGTCGGTGATCGTGATCCGAAGCGGGCCGGGCTGGTCCTGTGCCTGCACCTGCGGCGCGGCAAGGGCGGCCAGCGCGGTCAGGGCGGCGAAGAGAAGTCGTTTCATATCTGGCGTCTCCCTTGGGGGCGCATCATGTCCAGTTTCGCGCGCCGGACGCGCAGTGTCGATGGGGCCGCCCGGAGCGGCGCCGGGATCGGCGAGCGGTATCTCATCTCAGGCTCATGGATGTCGGGTCGAACGTGATCTCGACCTGCTGCCAATGGGCGTACTTTTCGGACGGCAAGTCGTAGCCGCCGCGGGCGCATCGGATGATGGCCCGTCGTGCGGCCTCGAAGGCGCGGCGGGCATCGGCGCCGCCATTGGTCGAGATCATCTCGATCGTATCGGTCCGAGGATTGCCGTCGCGATCCATCGCGAAGGCGACGGTGACCACGGTCTGGCTCCACTGCGCGCCGGTATCGACATTCCAGCATCCGCCGACTGCGATGCGGAACCCGTCTTCCTCTCCGAAGGTCAGTGGCGGGCCGGCGGCCTGGGCGGGGGCCGGATCGGACGTTGCCTCAGACAGGGCTCCGGCGATGGCGTCGCTGAGATCGGAGCTGTCGGTCGTCGCCGAAGCGGTCTGCGTCTCGTCCGGCGTCGAAGTGTCGTCCTGCGTGTCCGCCGGGGCTGCGGCGACCTGGGGCCGGGTCGGACGGCGCCTGGGACGGTTCGACGCCTCGGGCGCGGCCGAGGGCGTATCCGCCTCGGTAACGATGACAGGCGCGGCCTCCTCGGGTGCGGTCGGCTGCTCTTCCTCGGGCGGGGTGTCCGGCGCGGGTTCTGCGGTTGGCTCTGTCGCCGGCGTGGGATCCGGTGCGGTGTCAAGTTCGGGCGGCGGAGGGGGCGCGGCCGTGTCCGCGACGCGGTCGGCGGGGCGCGGCGACGGACGATCAGATAGGGGTGCGTCGGGCGCATCGGCCGGGGCCGCGGGGGGCGTGG
>NZ_JYFE01000050.1:0-100000 GCF_000877395.1 Jannaschia aquimarina
GGCCTGCGGCTCCGGCGGGCCGGGCTCGGGCTCGGGTGGCGGCGAAACAGGGCGCGCGGGCGGCATCGAGACCTGTGCCCCGCCCGCCAAACCCTCCGCTGATGGGGGCGCCAGCACCGACGCGCCAGGCAATGGTTCCGACCCGGCGTGGGACGGATCCGGACGCGACAGCGCCGGAGGGACGGAGATCGGCGCCCCGCCAACCGGGTCGGGTGCCGGGGCGGCAAAGGTCGGCGGTGCAATCAGTTCGTCCCCGAAATCCTCTGCCCGGCCGATCCGCGCGGGGGGCAACGGGTCCACCGGCGGCAACCCGCCCCCGCCCACTGCCCAGGGATCCTCCTCCGAAGGCCAGGAACCGGGCGGCGCTGGCGCGATGGCGGGCCGTGCATCTGCGCCTCCCGGCTGCGGCGCAAGCCCGGCCGCCGCTTCGACCGCGATTATGTACGGGCCGACCTGGAACCGGTCGCCCGGCTGCAATTGATGCGGACCGTCGAGGCGGTAGCGCTGGCCCACCAGAAACGTCCCGTTGGTCGACACGTCCGTCAGCCAGTAGGACCCATCCTGCGCGACGATATCGAAATGATGGCTCGAGATGTGGCGGCTGGGATCGGGCAGCACCCAGTCCATCCCCGCGCCCCGACCGACCTGGGCGCCGCGCGGTCCGACCGTGTGGCTGACCGGTCCCCCGTCCTCCAGGTAGTCGTAATTCTCGATCCGAAGCGTCAGGCTCATCGCGTCACGACCGGCACAGGGATTCGGCCAGCGTGATGATCCGCGCCAGCCGGACCGAACGTTCCGAAAGCGGCGCGCGCGCAAGTCCCGACAGGATCGCCGAGTTGATCGACCGCGGCGCGCGATGCGCCGGAACCGGGGCGGGATCGTTCGGCGCGATCGACCCGCCGGACCAGCCGACCGCAAGGCCCAGCATCACGGCGGGGCTTCGCACCGGCGCGTAGAGCGAGACCTCCATCGTGCGATGTCGGAGATCGTTGGTCGGTTGGGCCGTCCATGCGGCGATCAGGGCCAGCAGGTCGCGATCCCGCGCCTCGATCGCCTCCGGCAGCGAACGAATGCATTCGTAGCCCCACCAGACGGCCATCTGCGGCAGGGCGGCGAAGGCGGTGAAGGTGACGGCCTCTTCGGGCGTCGTCGAGGAGCGCAGGCGGAACAGGAAGTCCATCGCATCCTCGTCGTCGCGCGGCCGATGCTGCGTCAGGTCCGCGATCTCGGGGATGGCGGCATACAGCTCCTTCGGCATCGCGTGACGCAGGGAGCCCATCGGGGGGCGCGTCTTCTCCTGATCGTCGATGGGTCCGCCTCCCTGTGCTTCGGCGCGGGACCGTTTAAGCGTGACCCGGCGGGCCGGTGCAAGACGGATCAGTCCGAGGCGGCCATCGCCATACCGCCTGCTGCGCGGAACCAGTCGCGGATGGCGGCGCGCTCTTCCCGGGTCATGCCGGTCAGGTTGCCCGGCGGCATCGCGTGGCTGACCCCCGACTGGTAGTAGACCTGCCGGGCCTGCGAAGCGATGTCCTGCGGCGTTTCCAGATGCACGCCCTTCGGCGCCCAGAGAAGACCGTCCCAGACGGGTTCGCGCGCATGGCACATGGAACAGCGCGCCAAAACGGCATCCGAGGCCGTCTCGAAGCCTGGGGCCTCGGCAAAGCGCAGGGCCGCCGGTGTCATCTCGGCCTCTTCGACGGCGTCGTAATCCCCGTCGAAGAGCGGCGCGGTCGACAGCCACATGATCACGACGAATAGCACCGCCGTCGCGCCCCATGTCCAGACCGGTCCTTCGCCCGTGGCGTGAAGCGTGTTGAAGTAGTGCCGGATCGTGACGCCGAGCAGGAAGACCAGAGCCGCGATGATCCAGGCCGCCTCTGTGCCGAAGGCAAGCGGGTAGTGGTTGGACAGCATCAGGAACAGCACCGGCAGCGTAAGGTAATTGTTATGTGTCGAGCGCAGCTTGGCGATCTGCCCGTATTTCGCATCCGGCGTGCGGCCCGCCTTCAGGTCGGCCACCACGATCCGCTGATTGGGCATGATGACGAAGAAGACGTTGGCTGTCATGATCGTCGCCGTCATCGCCCCCAGATGCAGCAGGGCCGCGCGTCCGGTGAAAACCTGGTTCAGCGCCCATGACGCGGCGACGATCCCCGCGAACAGGACCAGCATCACCGCCGTCGGGTTCGACTTCAGCGGCGATCGGCAAAGCGCGTCGTAGCCGATCCATCCCACCGCGATGAAACCGGCCGAGAGTGCGATCGCCTGCCACGTCGCCAGATCGGCTTTCTCGGGGTCGATGAGGTAAAGCTCCGCCCCCGCCCAGTAAACGATGGCGAGCAGGGCCGCTCCCGAGAGCCAAGTCCAGTAGCTCTGCCATTTGTGCCAGGTCAGGTGCTCCGGCAGGCGATCCGGCGCCACGAGGTATTTCGTTGTGTGGTAGAATCCGCCGCCATGGACCTCCCACTCCTCGCCGTAGGCGCCCTTTGGCAGATCAGGTGCTTTCCGCAGGCCGAGGTCCAGCGCGATGAAATAGAAGCTGGCACCGATCCATGCGATGGCGGTGATGACGTGAAGCCAGCGCACGGCGAAAGCCAGCCAGTCCCAGGCGACGGCGAGATCGTACATTCTGTGAAGACCTGTTCGTGAGACACGTGCAAAACGTGCGGAACGCTACCGCGCCCGCGTCCGGGGCGGAAGCCCGCACGGCATCATTCGCCTCGGGACCCTCTGACGGCTCAGCTTCCGCGATAGGTCGAATAGCCGAACGGGCTCAGCAGGAGCGGCACGTGGTAATGGGCGTCTTCTCCCATACCGAAGCGGATCGGCACCTCATCGAGAAAGAGCGTCCCCGCATCGCTCCCATGGCGCCGCAGATAATCGCCCGCCCGGAATACGAGTTCGTACGTACCGGTCTTGAAATCATCTTCTGGCAGGATCGGCCTGTCGGTGCGTCCGTCCGCGTTCGTCACGGCCTCGGCGATCTTGCGGTGCGAATTGCCCGAGACCCGGTAGAGCAGGATCTCGATCCCCTCGGCCGGAACGCCGCGCGCGGTGTCCAGAACGTGCGTCGTCAGATAGCCCAAGGTCGCCTCCCGGTTGCTGCGACCTGTCTTCCATGTCGCGCGCGGATGGGCAATCGTCGCGATGGGCGGCCCCGTGCCAACGCGACCGAGAGGCGAGAGAATGGACAGATATCCCAGAGACTTGCGCGGATACGGTGCCGCGCGCCCCGATCCGCGCTGGCCGAACGGCGCCAAGATCGCGGTGCAGATCGTGCTCAACTACGAAGAGGGCGGCGAGAACAACATCCTGCATGGCGACCCGGCATCCGAGGCGTTCCTGTCGGAGATCACCGGCGCCCAGCCCTGGCCCGGCCAGCGGCACTGGAACATGGAGTCGATCTACGAATACGGCGCCCGCGCCGGCTTTTGGCGCATCCATGCCATGCTGCGCGACCTTCCGATCACCGTCTACGGCGTCGCCACCGCGCTTGCCCGATCCCCCGAGCAGTTGACGGCCATGCAGAGGGCCGGGTGGGAGATTGCATCCCACGGGCTGAAGTGGATCGAGCACAAGGACATGTCCTCCGACGAAGAGCGCGCCCAGATCGCCGAAGCCATGCGCCTGCATGCGGAGGTCACGGGCGCGCCGCCGCGCGGCTGGTATACGGGCCGGTGCAGCATGAACACGCTGGCCTTGGCCGCCGAGCACGGGATGGCCTATGTCGCCGACAGCTACGCGGACGATCTGCCCTACTGGGTGCGGATCGGCGACCGGGATCAACTGGTCGTGCCCTACACGCTGGATTGCAACGACATGCGCTTCGCGATCCAGGCGGGCCACCCGGACGGACGGTCCTGGGAGACCTATCTGCGCGACACGTTCGATACGTTGCTGGCCGAGGGGCAGGCGGGTCGGCCCGCGATGATGTCGGTTGGGTTGCACTGCCGTCTGGCGGGGCGTCCGGGCCGCGCGGCGGCGCTGGCGCGGTTCCTGGATCATGCTCGGTCGCAGGACGGCGTCTGGTTCGCCACGCGGGCGCAGATCGCCGACCATTGGGCGGCGGAGCATCCGCCTGTGCCGAACCACCGCCCTTCCGAGATGGATCGGGTGGCGTTCGTCGACGCTTTCGGCGGGATCTTCGAACATTCCCCCTGGGTGGCCGAGCGCGCCCATGCGCTGGAACTCGGCCCCGCGCATGATTGCGCGGCGGGTGTGCACAACGCGCTGGCCCGCGCGTTCCGGTCCGCCAGTGAAGAAGATCGGCTGAGCGTCCTGCGCGCCCATCCCGACCTTGCAGGCAAGCTGGCGCAGGCCAAGCGGCTGACAGACGACTCTACCGCCGAACAGGCGAGCGCCGGACTGGACGCGCTGACCGATGCGGAGCGGGCTTCGTTCACGGAGCTCAACGAGGCCTATACCGCCCGCCACGGCTTTCCGTTCATCATCGCGGTCAAGGATCACGACAAGGCGGGGATCCTTGCCGCGTTCCGCCGGCGGCTGGAGAACGACACCGCGACAGAGACCGCCGAGGCCTGCCGGCAGGTCGAACGCATCGCGGAATTGCGGCTTGCGGACAAGCTGGGATGAGGCGGGTCGAGACCGAGCCGCTGACGGCAGAAACCTTCGCGTTCTTCGGAGAGGTGCTGGAGGTCGAGGGCGCGCCGGACAAGCTGATCAATCGGGGCCTGTGTGGCCGGTTTCATGACCGCGCCGATCTCGATTTCGGAGACGGGCGCGCGGGTCTCAGCCTGTTCGACGCGCAGCCTCGCGGGTTGCCCTACACGCTCGACATGGTCGAGCGGCATCCCGACGGGTCGCAGGCCTTCGTCCCGATGACGGAGCATCCTTTCCTCGTCATCGTCGCGCCGGATGAGGGGGGCGTGCCGGGCACGCCGCGCGCCTTTCTGACGAACGGGGCTCAGGGGGTGAACTACCGGCGCGGGGTCTGGCACGGCGTCTGCACCCCGCTTCATGCGCCCGGTCGTTTCGCCGTGATCGACCGCATCGGGGCGGGTCCGAACCTACAGGAGCATTGGTTCGAAGATCCTTGGCACGTGGTGGCGGCGCGATAGGGAGCGCGTCCCCTACCGTCTCGCTTCCGGATGCGGCAGAATGCCTCCCGATCCGGAGCAGGCAAGGAGGAGAGCCGGTGGCGGAATTCGCGACGTCTCTTGGAGTGTTCGGCTGGATCGTGATCGGCTTGGCCGTGGTCGGTCTGGCAACGTTGCCCCGTGCCCTGCGCGAGATGTGGACGCGGCCTTGGAAGCGTGAAGGCAGGGATCGGTCTGTGAAGGAGGATCGCGGATGAGGCTTGCGACCCTGCCCGACGGCCCGGATGGCCGGCTGGTGGTCGTCGAGGACGGCAGCGCCCGCGCTATCGCCTGCCGAACGATGCTCGCCTGGCTCGACGGCGGAGACGCCGCGCTCGGTCCGGAAGAGGATTGGCAGCCTGAGCAGGCGATGGCCTGCCTGCCGCGCGCTTGGCAATTTCTCGACGGCTCCGCCTATGTGAACCACGTCGCGCTGGTCCGGCAGGCCCGCGGGGCCGAGATGCCAGAACGGTTCTGGCATGACCCATTGATGTATCAGGGCCTGAACCTCTTCACGGGCCCCCGCGATCCCATCCCGTCCGCTCCCGATTGGGGGACCGACCTGGAGGCAGAGGTGGCCGTCCTGACCGGCCCTGTGCCGCGCGGGGCGACGCCGGACGAAGCGGCGAGGGCGATCCGTGCGATTTGCCTGCTGAACGATATCTCGTTGCGCGGGCTGATCCCTGACGAACTGGGCAAGGGGTTCGGCTTCGTCCACTCCAAGCCCGCGTCGGCCCTGTCGCCGCTGGCTGTCACGCCAGACGCGTTGCCCTATGATGGCCGCTTGCATGCGACGGTGCATGTGGAGGTGAACGGCACCAAGCTTGGCGAGACACGGGCCGGCGAGGACATGACCTTCGATTTCCCGACGCTCGTCGCTCATGCGGCGAAGACGCGGGACTTGCCGGCGGGCACCGTCATCGGGTCCGGCACCGTCTCGAACCGGGATCCCGACGGTGGTCCGGGGCGGCCGGTGGACGCGGGCGGCCGCGGCTATAGCTGTCTGGCCGAGCAACGGATGGTCGAGACCATCCTTGACGGGCAGGCGCGCAGCCCTTGGCTTCGGCCCGGGGACCGCGTCAGAATATGGGCCGAGGCGGACGGACACGACCTGTTCGGCGTCATCGAGCAGGAGGTGATCGAATGGCACAAACTCGACTGAGGGTTGCGATCCTCGCATCGGCAATCGGCCTTGCCGGCTTTGCTGAGGCGCAGGAGGACGATCGACGTGCGCTTGCCCGGACCTATGTTGATATGCCCGCCAACCAGGCGATGATGGACCAGATGATGGGTGCGGACGTGCTTGCGGCCCAGTTTACCGCCGGATTGCCGCCGCAGGTCGAGCTGTCGCCCGGCGCGCTGGAGCGGATCGGCGCGCTGATGTCGGAAGCGATGACGTCGCTGCGCCCAAAGATGCAGGAGATGATGGTCGAGGGCGCCGCCGAGACCTTTACCGCCGCCGAGCTGCGTGCCCTGATCGAGTTCTACTCGACGCCGGAGGGCGAAGGCGTGCTGCTGAAGATGCCGCCCTATTTCAGCCGGACGATGTCGGAACTGATGCCCGAGATCATGCAGGCTATGTCGGCCCGCCAGACCGAGATCATCGCAATCATCGAGGAGGGCCGGCAATGACCAAGGCCTTCGCATCCGCCGGTGACATGGAGGAGAAGGAGACCTCCTTCACCGAGATCGGGCCCGGCCTCTACGCCTTCACCGCGCAGGGAGATCCCAATTCCGGCGTCATCATCGGCGACGACAGCGTGATGGTGGTCGAGGCGCAGGCCACGCCGCGTCTGGCCCGCAAGGTGATCGAATGCATCCGTGGCGTGACGGACAAGCCGATCACCCATCTGGCCCTGACCCATTACCACGCCGTCCGTGTTCTGGGCGCCAGCGCCTACGAGGCGCCTCAGGTCCTGATGTCCGACACCGCGCGCGCCATGGTGGTCGAGCGTGGCCAGGAGGATTGGGACAGCGAATTCGACCGCTTTCCCCGCCTGTTCCAGGGACACGAGGAAATCCCGGGCCTGACCTGGCCGACCACGACCTTCACCGGCCGGATGACCGTCTTCCTCGGCAGGCGGCGGGTCGATCTGATGCAGGTCGGTCGCGCCCATACGGCGGGGGATGTCGTCATCGGCGTGCCCGACGCGCGCGTCATGTTCACGGGCGATATCGTCGAGTACCAATCCGCCTGCTATTGCGGCGACGGGCATTATCGCGACTGGCCCACCACCATCGAGGCGATCCGTGCTTTGGCCCCCGAGGCCATCGCCCCCGGCCGGGGCGACGCGTTGGTCGGTGCCGAGATGGTGAACCGCGCGCTCGACAATACGACGGATTTCGTTCGCTCCACCTATCGGCCCGTGGCTCAGGTGGCCGCGCGCGGCGGCGACCTGGCCGAGGCGATGGCCGCCTGCCGCGAGGTCTGCGACCCGAAGTTCAGCGATTACGCCATCTACGAGCATTGCCTGCCCTTCAATGTCGCCCGCGCCTATGACGAAGCGCAGGGCATCGACACGCCGCGCATCTGGACCGCGGCTCGCGACAAGGAGATGTGGGAGGCGTTGCAGGGATGAGCGAAGATCCGGCTCCCAAGCGCGATTTCGGCCCCTCCCAGCAGGAGACCTGGATCTATCTGTGGGTTTCGGTCGGCGGCCTTGCCCTGCTGGCGGTCGCGCTGCTGACAAAGGGGCTGGCCAATGTGATGGCGGGCGAGGTGGTTCTGATGTCGCTTCTGTTCTTCGGCGGCACGTTGATCTGGGCCGTCCGGCGCCTTCGGAGGCTCGGCTGATGCCTTACGATTACACGCCCTTTCCCTATCGTCGCGCGCCCGGTCTGGATGGGCCGGAGGCACGGCATCCGGTCTTCATCGTGGGGGCGGGACCGATCGGGCTGGCCCTGGCGCTGGATCTGGCGCGTCATGGAACGCCCAGCGTGCTGGTGGACGACAATGACGTGGTATCGGTGGGCAGCCGGGCGATCTGCTGGTCCAAGCGCAGCCTCGAAATCCTCGACCGGCTGGGCTTGGGAGAACGGGCCGCCGAAAAGGGTGTCGGCTGGAAGGTCGGGCGGACCTTTCATGGCGAGGAGGAAGTGTTCTCCTTCGACCTGCAGCCTGAACCGGGCCACAAGTTCCCCGCCTTCGTGAACCTGCAGCAATACTATGTCGAGCAGTTCCTGGCCGAAGCCGCGCTGGACAACCCCTTGATCGACCTGCGGTTCAAGAACCGCGTCACCGCACTGGATCCGGTCGCGGGGCGGCTGGAGATCGAGACACCGGACGGCGCCTACACCCTCGAGGCGGATCATATCTGCGCCTGCGACGGCGCGCGGTCCCCGATCCGACAGATGATGGGGCTGGAATTCGACGGCGAGGTCTTCGAGGAACGGTTCCTCATCGCCGATATCGAGATGCAGGCGGATTTCCCGTCCGAGCGGCGGTTCTGGTTCGAGCCGACCTTCCATGCCGGCCAGTCTGCCCTGCTGCATCGTCAGCCCGACGACATCTACCGCATTGATCTGCAACTGGGTTGGGATGCCGATCCCGAGCATGAAAAGCGTCATGAGGTCGTGCGCCCCCGTATCGAGAAGGTCGTGGGCCACGCCGATTTCCGCATCGACTGGGTCAGTGTCTACACGTTCCAGTGTCGGCGCCTGACCTCGTTCCTGCACGACCGGGTGATCTTCGTCGGCGACAGTGCCCACGTGGTCAGCCCGTTCGGTGCGCGGGGCGGCAATGGCGGATTGCAGGACGTCGACGCGCTGGGCTGGCGGCTGGCCGCGGTGGCTCAGGGAGCGGAGGTCGCGATGCTGCGGGGCTACGACCGCGAAAGGGGGTTCGCGGCCGACGAGAACATCCGGAACTCGGCCCGCGCCACCCGTTTCATGACCCCCGCCGACGGGGCGGAGCGGCTGTTTCGGGATCAGGTCCTGAAGCTGGCCGCCCAAGCGCCCTTTGCGCGCGGAATGGTGAATTCCGGCCGTCTGTCAGTGCCTTGCACCTATCCGCTGGACGGTCCCGATGCGCCCGATCTGCCAATGGGAGCACGTCCCGGGACGGTGGCGCCCGACGCACCGTTGGGCAATGGCTGGCTTTCCGAGCGGACGGGACATGGCTGGCTCCTGCTGGCGATTGGGCAGGACGCGCCAACGGTGGAGGGGGTCAAGGCACTGACGCTCGGCTCTGATGACGTTCTGCGCGACAGGTATCTGGGCGATGCCGATTGCGCGCTCTACCTGCTGCGGCCCGACGGTATCGTCGCGGCGCGTTGGCGGGACGCGGGGGCGCAGGAGATCGAGGCCGCGCGCGAGGCCGCATGTCTCTGAACACCCATCCGAATATTCCCGACCCGGACGATTTCTATGCCGAGCTTCTGGCGGCGCATCACGGGTTGAGCGAGGCGGAGAGTCACGCATTGAATGCGCGACTGGTGCTGATTCTGGCGAACCATATCGGCGAGCGCGACGTCTTGCGCGATGCGCTGGCCCTCGTGCGCGAGGCAGGCTAGGGCGCCCGCCATGCCCGTCGCCATTGGAAACTACGCACCGCCCAAGGGCGCCATCCCCATCGTCTGGGAGGACGATCACCTGCTGGTCGTCGACAAGCCCCACGGTCTTCTGTCGGTGCCCGGGCGCGGAGAGCATCTTCGCGACAGCCTGCTGACGCGCCTGCAGGAGATGCGGGCGGAAGTGCTGCTCTGCCACCGGCTGGACCGGGACACGTCGGGCATCATGGTCTTCGCCCTGACCAAGGAGGCGCAGCGCCGGATGGGCCGCCTGTTCGAGACGAAGCGTGTCAAGAAGCGTTATGTGGCAAGGGTTTGGGGCGAAGTTGCCGAGCCGCGCGGAACCGTGGATCTGCCGCTGATCGTCGATTGGCCGAACCGCCCGCGACAGCACGTCGATAACGAAGCCGGCAAGCCCAGCGTCACCGACTGGGAGCGGGGTGCGGTCGAGGACGGGACCACGCGGATGGTGCTGAAGCCCCGCACAGGGCGGTCGCATCAGTTGCGGGTGCACATGAAAGAGATCGGGCATCCGATCCTGGGCGACCCCTTCTATGCGGAAGGTCCGGCAGGCGATTTCGACCGGTTGATGCTACATGCCGAGGGCCTGAAATTCGCCCATCCGATCACCGAGAAGGTGCTGCGGCTGGAGGTTCCGGCGCCGTTCTGATGCGTTAACGTTGGCCCCCGAAGCGCCGTTAACCGATGTGCACCCCCCGTGCACCCCCTGTGCACCCCCCGTCTGCACAGAGGGCGGACGGGCCCCGCGTTAACTATTCGGAGCGCCGCCTTCCAACCCGGCCCCGCTCCCCCTAGGTATCCGCGGAGACACAGCCGAGAGGAGGCACGTCATGTCGCTCCGCATCAATCAGGTCGTCCCGGATTTCGAGGCCGAGACCAGCGAGGGACCGATCAGGTTCCACGACTGGATCGGCGACAGCTGGGCGATCCTGTTCAGCCACCCGAAGGACTTCACCCCGGTCTGCACCACCGAGTTCGGCGCCGTCGCGCAATTGAAGGACGAGTGGGAGAAGCGCGGCGTCAAGGTCATCGGCATCTCGGTCGACGACGCCGAAAGCCACCGCAAGTGGAAGGGCGACATCCAGACCTTCGGCGGGGCGGAGGCCTATTTCCCCATCATCGCCGATGACGGGCTGAAGGTGTCGAAGGCCTACGACATGCTGCCCGAAGATGCCTACCTGCCCGACGGGCGCACGCCGAACGACACCGCGACGGTGCGGTCGGTCTATATCATCGGGCCGGACAAGCAGCTGAAGCTGTCGATGACCTATCCGATGAATGTCGGCCGCAACTTCGCGGAGGTCCTGCGCGCGGTCGACGCGTTGCAGGCGGCGGCCAAGCACGGGATCGCCACGCCCGCCAACTGGGAGCATGGCCGCGACGTCGTGATCCCGGCCACGGTGTCCGACGAGGACGCCAAGGCGAAGTTCGGGGAGTTCAAGACGCACTTCCCCTATCTGCGGACGACCGCGGACCCGTCCTGAGCGGAACGCGCCGGACGGGGCATCGAACCCCGTCCGACGCGGCCGGGGGCTCTGCCCCCGGACCCCCGGGATATTTGGAAAGCGAAGAAGGGCCCTCGTGTGCCGCGGACGGCGCCGGGCGTTAGCGGGCCTCGATCCGGGCGATGAGGGCTTCGGCGACGCGGGCGAAGGCGGCCCGGTCTTCTTTCGTCGCACCCTCGAAGAGCGCGGCGAGATCGGCGATGCGGGCGTCGCGGGCTGCGGTCACCTGCTCGGTCGCGTGGTCGTTGAGACGGATCAGCGTCTTGCGCCGGTCCGTCGGGTGACGTTCGCGACAGGTCAGGCCATCCGCCTCCAACGCGTCGACGAGGCCCGTGATCGCCTGGGGCGACACCGAGAGCGCGGCCGCGAGGTCACGCATCGTCGCCGGACCCGTCGTGTCGAGATGGGACATGAGCGCGATCCGGGGGCCCCGGCTGGCGCCGCTTCCCTGTACCTTACGGAGGGCGGGGACGAGGCGGTCGAGAAGCTGGGCGAGGGATTTGGGCGAGGATTTCTTGGCCATGCCCCAGACTCGTCCGGGCGCGGCGGACGGTCAAGGTCTTGACCGTTCAGCCCCGGCGGATGAGGCGGCAACTCGCCGCTTCACCCTTGCGGACGAGGAACGCGGCATCTCCCGTTTCGAACCAGTCGAGCGTGTCGCGCCGGTAGCGGACCCCCGAGGTGGAGGGGATGCGTGGCAGGCGGCCGCTTTCCCCGGTGGACAGGGTGATCTGGACATGGCGGGGTGCCCGGTCAATCTGTGCCGTCGTTCCGCCGTCGCAGAGATAGAGCGCGTCGGAGGGCTGCACGATCGAGCAGGCGCCGAGAAGCGGCGGGAGGAGGCAGGCGGGGACACGCATGGCCCCCCAATAACGCAAGAGGCCGCCTGGTGGGGCGGCCATCTGCGTCGCATTTTAGCGATCTGCCGGATCAGCCCTGGCGGGCCTTGAACCGGCGCTGGGTCTTGTTGATCACGTAGACCCGACCCTTGCGGCGCACGACGCGGCAATCGCGATGGCGCTGCTTGAGCGAGCGGAGCGAGTTGCGAACCTTCATGGTCCTCTCCTTTGTCTCGCGGCGCGGCGATGCGCCTTGGTTGCGTTGCGCCGGGTGGCGCGGGTTGCTGGGCCTGGGAACGCTGACACTTTCTGGCGAAAGTGCAGCCGTCTCGTCCCCGACTGAAAGGCCCGACACTTTCCTGCGGAAAGTGCGGCGTGGTGGGCGATACTGGGATCGAACCAGTGACCCCTTCGATGTCAACGAAGTGCTCTACCGCTGAGCTAATCGCCCCCTCTGAACGTCAACGAGCCCGGAAACCGGACTCGCCTTCGCGCATTGGTGGGCGCGGGATAGATGCTTTCGACACCCCGCGCAAGGGGGGTTTCGACAAGTGCCAGATCGCCCTATCTTCGCCTTAGAGGAGCCATTTCACCCCATGTCGACACCGCCGTTCCGCCTGATCCGGCCGCCACATCCCGCGAGCCCGCTGATCGCGTCTTCGCCGCATTCGGGGCGGACCTATCCGGCCGATTTCGTCGCGCGCACCGTGCTGGACGAGCGGGTCATCCGCAGCTCGGAGGATGCCTTCGTCGACATCCTGCTGGAGCGGGCGCCGGATCTGGGCGTGCCGCTGATCGCCGCGGAGATGCCGCGCGCCTATGTGGATCTCAACCGCTCGGAGCGGGAGCTGGACCCGGCGCTTGTGCAGGGGGTGGCGAAGGCCGGGATCAACCCGCGGGTCAATTCCGGGCTTGGCGTCATCCCGAGGGTCGTGGCGCAGGGGCGCGCGATCTATCGCGGCAAGATCACCCGAGCGGAGGCGGAAGCCCGGCTGGAGGACGTGTGGCGGCCCTATCACGGGGCGCTGGTCGACCTGATGGAGCAGGCCTGCGCGGCATTCGGACGGGCGGTGTTGCTGGACGTGCATTCCATGCCCCACGAAGCGATCGAGGGGGCGGCGCCCAAGGGCCGCACGCCAGAGATCGTGCTGGGCGACCGGTTCGGCGCCTCGGCCGACAGCGGGCTGGTCGATGCCGTCGAGGGGATCTTCCGGGGGCTTGGGTTCCGCGTGGCGCGCAACGCGCCCTTCGCCGGGGCCTTCATCGCGCAGGCTTACGGCAAGCCGGAACAGGGCCGCCATGTGCTGCAGATCGAGATCGACCGCGCGCTCTACATGGATGAGCGGCGGCTTGCACGCAGTGCGGATTTCGACGCGGTGCGGAACCTGATGACGGAAGCCCTGATGCGGATCCGCGACGTGACGTTGCAGGACGGTCAGCAGGTGGCCGCGGAATAGTCAGGCCGCCGGCGGCTCCCGCAATTCGATCGGTGTGCCTTCGGGATCGTGAATGCGGGCGAAGCGGCCGATGCCCTGCGCGTCCCATGCGGGATCCGTCCGGGCCTCTATGCCCGCTGCGGAGAGGTGCGCCAGAAGGCCGTCGATATCGTCGGTGCGCAGGTTTAGCATCCAGTGCCGGTCGGCGGGCCAATAGGCATCGTCTTCCGCGAAAACCGAGACCGCGGTCGGGCCCGCCTCCTGATGCTGGGGGCCCGGTCGGGACGGAACGACGCCCGGATGGCGCCGATACCAGCCGGTCAGCGCGTCGGGGCCGTGGGCGCGGAGGAAGATGCCGTCGATGCCGGTGATGCGGGCCATGCGAGATCCTCGCAAGGCCTCAGCGCAGGGCGCGCCCCTTGATGATGGCGTCGGTTCCGAAGCGGTCGCGGATCGCATCGGTCGCGCGTTCAGCCGCCGCGCGGCGTTCCGAGCCCGGGTCCAGCAGGTCGCCCGCCCGGTCGGCCAGCTCGGCCGGGGCCAGATCGGACAGGCCCACCCCGATCAGGCGCACGTCGCCGGTGCGTCCGAACGCATCCAGAAGGCCGCGCGCCGTGCGATAGATCCGGTCGCCCATCTGCGTGGGCTCCGACAGCGCGACGCGGCGGGTCACGAGGGTGAAATCCGCCCGCTTGAGTTTCAGCGTCACGGTGCGGCCGGCGAGCTCCTTGGCCTTGGCGCGGTCGCTGACCTGCTCGGACAGGCGCCAGAGATGGCCGTCTAGGATGTCGGCGTCGGAGGTGTTCTCGCGGAAGGTCGTCTCCTTGGAGATCGATTTGGGCCGCCGGTCACGCTTGACGGGGCGGTTGTCCCGGCCTCGGGCCAGATGCCAGAGCCGGTCGCCCATGGACCCGAAGCGCGCGCCCAGATCCTTTCGGTCCCAGCGCTTGAGATCGGCGATGGTACGGATGCCCGCCCGCTCCAGCGAGGCCTGCCCGGCCACGCCGACGCCCCAGATGATGCCGACGGGTTTGGCTTCGAGAAACGCTTCGGTCTCGGCCCGGCCGATCACCGAGAAACCGCGCGGCTTGTCGAGATCCGAGGCGATCTTGGCCAGGAACTTGTTGTGGCTGAGCCCCACGGAGCCGGTGATGCCGAGCTCGTCCTGCATCCGCCGGGTGAGGCGGGCCAGCATGACGGCGGGCGGGGCACCGTGCAGCTTTTCGGTGCCGGTAAGGTCGAGAAAGGCCTCATCGAGGGACAGCGGCTCGATGGCGGGGGTCAGATCCTCCATCATGGTGCGGATCTTGCGCGAAACCTCGACATAGAGGGACATGCGGCCCTTGATGATCACCGCGTCGGGGCAGAGCTGCAGCGCCTTGAACATCGGCATGGCCGAGCGCACGCCGCGGATGCGGGCGACATAGCAGCAGGTCGAGACCACGCCCCGCCGCCCGCCGCCGATGATGACCGGCTTGTCGGCCAGATCGGGGCGGTCGCGCTTTTCCACGCTGGCGTAGAAGGCGTCGCAATCCATGTGGGCGATCGACAGGTCGAACAGTTCGGGATGGGCGGTGACGCGCGGCGACCGGCAGGGGGGGCAGCGGGCCCCGTCGGCGAAGGTGGTCAGGCAGGCACGGCAGAGCGACGGCATGGGGTCAGTCTACGCCCCCCGGCGGGCGGACGGAACGGGGTGCGGCAAGGCGGCGTTCCCCATCCGAGGAGGAAGCCATGGCCCGTGAAGAAGATACCTACCGCCCGGAGACCGAAGCAGAACGGCGTGCCGTCTCGGAAGACGCCGCCCGCGAGGATGCCACCCTGTCGCCCGATGCGCATCCCGAAGCGGCGGCACCCGGACGCGCGTCGCCCGGTCAGGCGACCGAAGCGCCTTCGGGCAGTGCCCATGCCGCCGTCGAGGCGCCCGAGGGCAAGGGCGGCAAGCTGTGGCTGGTCGTCGGCGCGATGATCGCGTTGCTGCTCCTGCTGGCGCTGTTCGTGCTCTGAGAGCTCGACCGGTCGGTTCTGGAATGCGACGCGGCACTGCTTGTGGCGGGACCGGGCCGCCGCACGCTGCCGGTGGCGCCACAATCCCGCCATTCTTGATGCGGGGTCGTCACAGGGGGCGCGCGATTGTGCCGCCCGCTTGTTGTGACGTGATCGAACCGTGCCCACATCCCGTCGGCAACGACAAGGAAGGCACGCATGGACATCCCTCAGGCACTTCTCGACTTCGCGGGCGGTAACGCCGTCCTGATCGCGGTGGCGATCTTCGTCATCGTCTGCGTGATGCTTGGCGTGCGGATCGTTCCGCAATCCGAGAAGTTCGTGGTCGAGCGGTTCGGGCGTCTGAAATCGGTGCTGGGCCCGGGCATCAACATCATCGTGCCCTTCCTCGACAAGGTGGCCCACAAGGTCAGCATCCTCGAACGGCAGCTTCCCAATGCCAGCCAGGACGCGATCACCCGCGACAACGTGCTGGTGAATGTCGAGACCAGCGTCTTCTACCGCATCCTGTCGCCCGAGCGGACGGTCTACCGGATCCGCGACGTGGACGGCGCCATCGCAACCACGGTCGCCGGTATCGTGCGCGCCGAGATCGGCATGATGGAACTGGACGAGGTTCAGTCGAACCGGGCCGAGCTGATCTCGAAGATCAAGGCGCAGGTCGAGGACGCGGTGGACGATTGGGGGATCGAGGTGACCCGCGCCGAGGTGCTGGACGTGAACCTGGATGCCCAGACCCGTGACGCGATGCTGCAGCAGCTCAACGCCGAACGCGCCCGCCGTGCTCAGGTGACCGAGGCCGAGGGCCGCAAGCGGGCGGTCGAGTTGCAGGCCGACGCGGAGCTCTACGCCGCCGAGCAGGAGGCCAAGGCCCGCCGCATCCAGGCCGAGGCCGAAGCCTATGCGACCGAGGTCGTCGCCAAGGCCATCGCCGATCACGGGCTGGAGGCGGCACAGTATCAGGTCGCGCTAAAACAGGTCGAATCGCTGACGGCGCTGGGCAAGTCGGGCGGATCGCAGACGGTGGTCGTGCCGGCCTCCGCGATGGATGCCTTCGGCGAGGCGTTCAAGATGTTCCGGGGTCGCGCTTGATCTGGACCGGATGGTGGGTCTGGGCGGTCGGCTCGGCCGTCCTCATCATTCTCGAAATCCTCGCGCCGGGCTACGTCCTGCTGGGGTTCGGCATCGGCGCGGCGGTGGTCGCGCTGGGCCTTCTGACGGGGATCTTCGACGCCCTGTTCCCGGTGACGGGACAGTACGGCCTGACGGCGCTGTTGCTGATCTGGGGTGTGGCTTCGGGTATTGTCTGGCTGGTGCTGCGCCGGATCTACGGCGCGCCGGGCGGCAGCGTGAAGACCTTCGACGAGGACGTGAACGACTAGGCGCGTTCGGAGCACACCGTTCCGGGGGCCGGCCCGAGAGCCTTGCTGCAGACCCTCGCCGCCCATGCGGGGGAAGAAGAGTGCGGCGGATGACGGAACGTCTGGCCGCCCCCGCCCGTTTTCGCAGTGATCTGAGAAAACGGAGGATGTCATGTCCCAGAGCGATACGAGCGACGGCCAGTCGAGCTCCACTGCACGATACGCCGCATTCGGCGCCCTTTTCGTCGTAGCCCTGTTCGGGGCCTGGTACTTCACGAGCGCGTTCCTGATCGCGCCGACCATCGACGGTCCGGCGGCTGATCAGGTTCAGGGCCTGCCGGCGACCAATGTCGATGAGCTGTCCATCGGCGGAGAGCGACTCGTTCCCAACGCCGCCGAAGAGGTGGCCGAATGACCGTCACGACGCGCAAGGAAACCAAGCCGCTCGACCCGGCCCGACCGCCCGAGCGGTCCCGCCGCGGCGGCTGGGGCATTTGGGTCGGCGTGGCGGTGATCGCGCTGCTCGCGCTGGCCATGCTCGGCTTCTTCGTGGGCGGTGGCGCGGTCGGCGACTAGGGCAGCATCCCAAGGATCGCCCGCGCCGCCGCTGCCGGGTCCGGGGCGGCATGGATCGGGCGGCCCACCACGATGTGGTCGGCCCCCGCCCCGATCGCCTCGGCCGGGGTTGCGACGCGCTTCTGATCCCCCTTGTCGCCGCCCGGGGGACGGACCCCAGGCGTTACAATCAGCTTGCCCGCGGCTTCGGGCAGTGCCCGGACCATGGCCGCCTCCTGCGGGGAGGCTATGACGCCATCGGCTCCGGCCTCGAAGGCCCGACCGGCGCGGGTGGAGACCAGATCCGGTAGGTCGCCCGGAACGATCAGCCCCGCATCCAGGTCCGCCCGGTCGAGCGAAGTCAGGAAGGTGACAGCGAGGATCTTCATTTCGCCCTTCGTCTGGGCGGCGGCGCGGACGACATGCGGATCGCCATGGACAGTCAGGAAGTCGTGGCCGAACTGCGCCAGCCCCCGCACCGCCGCCTCGACCGTCGCGCCGATATCGAAAAGTTTCATGTCCAGGAAGATTCGTTTGCCCTGCTCGTCCTTGAGCTCGTTGGCGAGCGCGAGCCCGCCACCGGTCAGCATGCCAAGCCCGATCTTGTAGAACGACACGGCGTCACCCAGCCGGGAGGCCAGGTCGAGCCCGGCCAGGGCGTTGGGTACGTCGAGCGCGACGATCAGACGGTCATCGGCGGTCTGGTTCTCGGATCCGGTCATGGCGGCACCTCCGTCCCGGGCTTTGGAACGGAGGTGCTCCGGGGTCAAGCGGACCTGCCGAGCCGGGGGACGGCGTCAGGTGACCGCGCTCCCCGAGACGGTACGGACGAGGACATCGGCGGCGTCGATCCGGGCCGCGGCAACCCGCGCCACGGCCTCGCCGCCATAGAGGATCACGCTGTCTTCGCCATCCATCTGCACGGTGACGGGCAGGGTCGCATCCTGTCCTTCGGGAATGCCGATCTCGACGATGTCGGCGCGGCTGCCGGTATTCCAGTCGGTGATCGTGGCCAGACCGTCTTCGGCCACGACGACGCGGAACAGGTCCGATCCGATGCCGCCGGTCATGGTGTCGCCTCCGCCTCCGATCAGGGTATCATCGCCGGCCGCGCCCTCGATCAGGTCCGCGCCGCTGCTGCCCGACGCCCCGGCATAGACGGTCGCGTTGAAGGCGCCCTCCAGCAGGTCGTCGCCGCGCTGGCCGTTCAGATCGTCGTCGCCCGCGCCGCCCACGACCGTGTCGCTGCCGCGGAAGGCGTTGATCTCGTCGTCCCCGTCGCCGCCGTCGATCAGGTCGGCCCCTGCCGTTCCCTCGATCCGGTCGTCGTCTTCACTGCCTGTAAGGACCCGTTCGAATGCCGTCGCATCGGCAAAGCTTTCCAGTTCTTCTGTCGTCACGCGTACGTTCCCTGCTTGGAGTCCCGCGCCCCCTTGGACGACGACGGAGCGGATGCCGTCAATGGAGACGATGGCATCGTCCCCTTCATCGGCAACGGTTATGGCCAACGGATCGTCTCCGTCGAAGGCGATCTCGATGATATCCGTGCCGTCTTCGTAGTCGGCGATGACGGCCGGGCCATTCGTCAGCACGTCGCCCGCCCCGATCTGGATGAGATCGGCGCCGTCGCCGCCGGTCACCACATCCCCGGCACCCGCCAGGATCGAGTCGTCCCCGTCGCCGCCGTCCAGGACGTCGCCCGCGCCGTCCGGGCCGGTCGTCGTGGCCCCGGCGCGCAGCCCGTCGATCAGGTCGTCGCCCGCGCCGCCGTCCAGCGTGTCCTCGCCGGTGCCGCCCAACAGGCCGTCGCTGCCCGCGCCGCCCGACAGGCTGTCATCGCCGCCATTGCCCCGGAGGACGTCGATGCCCTCGCCCCCGTCGAGAGTGTCGTCGCCCGCCTCGGCCGGGTCGATGTCGCGTCCGTCACCGTCGATCGTGTCGTTGCCGGTCCCGCCCAGCAACAGGTCGTCGTCCGCATTGCCGTTGAGCAGATCGTCGTCCTAGCCCCCATCGACGGTATCGTTGCCGGTGCCGCCGGCGAGAATATCCTGTCCGGTCCCGCCGAAGAGGATGTCGTCGTCGTCCCCGCCCCGCAGGAGGTCGTTGCCCGCCTCGCCATCGAGGCTGTCGCTTCCCGCGCCGCCCGAGAGGGTGTCGTCCCCGTCGCCGCCGAAGGCCGTGTCGTCGCCAGCCGGTCCGACGCCGGCGCGGATGTCGTCGTTGCCCGCGCCGCCGCGGATCAGGTCGGACGCCACGCCACCTTCGAGAAGGTCGTCGCCGTCGCCCCCGTCGAGAGTGTCCTCTCCGAAGCCGCCGCGAAGCGTGTCGTCGCCATCGCCGCCCCGCAGGTCGTCGCGGCCTTCGAGGCCGTCGATCTCGTCGTTCCCACCGAGGCCGTCGATCAGGTTCGCCCCGGGACCGCCCTGAAGGTTATCGTCCTCCTGGGTGCCGGCGGCGCGCACGGGATCGTCGTCATCATCGTCGCTGCCGCCGCCTCCTCCGACAAGTGCCAAGAGCGCAAGCATGGGAAGCAGCGCCAGAAGCGCAGCCGAACCTTCGAACATGATGATGTACCCCTTATTCCCCGGGGATCATCTTCGTGATGCCGCGGACGTTTTCAATCGGGGATCAAAGAGACAGGACGTTTCGGGGGGCGAAACGGTGTCGCCGCGAAGCAGATGGATTTTCGCCTTGTTTCGGCTCAGGCGCGGGCGGCGCGGCCCAACGCGTCGAGGGTCCGTTCGAAGGACCATTCTGGGGCGACGGGGGCGGCGACCGGGTAGCGGTCGAGCGATCCTTCCGGAGCGCGCAGGACGGCGATGCCGTGGGCCAAACCCTCCAAGGGGTCCAACCGGACCCGTTCGATGCGGACAAGGCGCTGTCTTGGCATGCCGAACTCCATTCAGGCTTGCACTTGAACGCAGCTTAGGCCGGGTTGGTTCAATTTTCGGTTAAGGCGCCTCGTCCAGACCGCCCATCGCGCAGATCGCGGCCCATTCCGCGTCGGTCACGGGCTGCACCGAAAGGCGGGCCTGACGGACCAGCGCCATGTCCGAGAGGCGCGGGTCGGCCTTGATCTCGGCCAGTGTCACCGGTTGCGGCAAGGGCCGGACCGCCTTGATGTCCACGCAATCCCAGCGCTCGTCGTCGGTGGTGCTGTCGGGGTGGGACGCGGCGATGACCTCGACGATGCCGACTACGGCCTTCTGGTCCTGGCTGTGGTAGAAGAAGCCCAGATCGCCGACCTTCATCTCCCGCATGACGTTGCGCGCCTGATAGTTGCGCACGCCATCCCATTCCTCTCCGGCGTCGCCCTTGGCGACCTGATCGTCCCAGGACCACGTGGACGGTTCGGACTTGAAGAGCCACCGGCTCATTTGTTCACCACGCGGTTCCACGCCTCGATGCGGATATCGGCGAAGAGGCCCGCCTTGGCATAGGGGTCGGCGGCGGCGAAGGCCTCGACATGGGCGCGATCCTCCGTGTCGAAGAGGATCAGGCTGCCGGACATCGCACCGGCCTCGTCCACGAAGGGGCCGGCCTGAAGGACGAACGGATCGGCGTTCAGATGGGCCAGATGCGCCTCTCGGTTGGCTTTGCGGACTTCCAGATGACCGGGCTTGTCGGTGCAGATCAGGGCGTGGAGCATGGGCGTCATTCCGTGGTCAGGTCGCGCGAGAGCAGTGCGTCGATGGCATCCTTCACGCTCGCCTCGCCGGCGACAAGGGCGGCGACGGCGGCGGCGATGGGCATCTCGACGTCGTGGCGCGCCGCGAGGTCCAGCGCGGCTCGGGCGGTGGCCGCCCCTTCGGTCGTGGCGTCGGGCGGCGGCTCGCCTCGCCCCAGCGCCAGGCCGAGGGCGAAGTTGCGCGATTGCGGCGAGGCGCAGGTCAGGGCGAGGTCTCCCAGGCCTGAGAGGCCCGAGAGCGTCTGGGGTGCCGCGCCCAGAGCCGCGGCGAGGCGCGTCATCTCGGCCATGCCCCGCGTCATCAGCGCGGCGCGTGCGCTGTCGCCCAGCCCCGCTCCGATGGCCGCCCCGCAGGCGATGGCGACCACGTTCTTGAGCGCGCCGCCCAGTTCGACGCCGGTCACGTCCGGCGTTCGGTAGAGGCGCAGCGTCGGGGTCGAGAGCGCCGTTTGCAGGGCGATGCAGGCGGCCTCGTCCGCGCAGGCGAGCGACAGCGCGGTGGGCAGCCCCGCGGCGATGTCGGCGGCAAAGGAGGGGCCGGACAGGATCGCGGGGATCGCGCCGGGCAGGCGGTCGCGCAGGATGGCGGTCGGGCCCCGCAAGCTGCCGAGTTCGAGGCCCTTGCAGGCGGCGACGGCATGGCGCGGGTGGAACTGGCCCATCTCGGCGAGTGCGGCGTCCAGCCTCTGCATCGGCAGGGCGAGGATCAGGATCTCCGCCTCGGCCAGATCCGCCGGGTCGGCCGTCGCGCGGACGGCATCGGGCAGCGTGGCGGCGGGCAGGCGCGGAGTGCTGCGGTCGCGCTGCGCCGTCTCCATCGCGGCGGTGTCCCGCCCCCAGAGGGTCACCGGACCCTGCCGCCCCCAGGCGCAGGCAAGGCCCGTCCCGAAGGCCCCGGCACCGAGGATGCCGATCACGCCTTCGCCCCCCGCTTGCCAGAGCCCAGCATGGGCGCCGCACTCTCGTCGAGCGGCCAGCGGGGGCGGGCGGCCAGCGTCAGGTCGTCGGTCAGGCCGAGGAAGAGGCGCTCCGCCCCCGCCCAGGCGATCATCGCGGCGTTGTCGGTGCACAGCGCCAATGGCGGGGCGAGGAAGGGGATGCCAGCTCGGTCGGCGACGTCCTGCAGGGCCTCGCGGATGGCCCCGTTCGCCGCCACACCGCCAGCCACGGCGAAGGCGGTCGCATCGGGGCAGGCGGCCAACGCGCGGCGCGCTTTTTCGGCCAGCACGTCGCGCACGGCGGATTGAAAACTCGCGCAGAGATCGGCGCGGATGCTCTCCCGCAAGCCGCCGTCGCGGTCGACGGCGTCGTCGCGGGCGCGCAGCACGGCGGTCTTGAGGCCCGAGAAGGACAGGTCGCAGCCGGGACGGTCCATCAGCGGGCGGGGCAGGGCGATGGTGGGTCGGCCCTGTTCCGCGCAGGTCTCGACCGACGGCCCGCCGGGCTGGGGCAGGGCCAGAAGACGGGCCACCTTGTCGAAAGCCTCGCCCGGCGCGTCGTCGATGGTGCCGCCCAGACGGACGAAGCTGTCCGGGCCGTCCACGCGCAGGAACTGGCAATGCCCGCCCGAGACGAGCAGCATGAGGTAGGGAAAGGCCACGTCGTCGGTCAGGCGCGGCGTCAGCGCGTGTCCGGCCAGGTGGTTCACGCCGATCAGGGGCTTGCCGGTGGCGGCGGCCAGGCCCTTGGCGCACATCACGCCGGCCAGCACGCCGCCGATCAGGCCGGGACCCGCAGTGACGGCGATCGCGTCGATCTGCGACAGGTCACGGCCGGCCTCGTCCAAGGCACGCTCGACGGCGATGTCGATCTTTTCGGCATGGGCGCGGGCGGCGATCTCCGGGACGACGCCGCCGAAAGCCGCGTGCAGGTCGTCCTGGCGCAGCACGACGTTCGACAGGATTGTCCGGCCGTGCAGGATTGCGGCGGCCGTGTCGTCGCAGGAGGATTCCAGCCCGAGCATCGTTGGGACTTGCGCCATCGCCTCGACCTATGCCCCGGTGCGGGCCATGTCCACGCCGCCCGTCCTGCTGACCCGACCGCTCGCGCAGTCCGAGGCGTTCGCCGCCCGGCTGGGGATGGATTGCGTGATCTCTCCGCTGCTCGAAATCGTCTTCACGGGGCGTGCCCCCGAGGCGGAGGCGTTGATCGCCACCTCGGCGAACGGCGTCGCGGCCTGGATTGCGGCGGGCGGGGCGACAGGTTTGCCGGTCTGGTGCGTCGGGCCGGGCACCGCACGCGCGGCGCGGGAGGCCGGGCTGCGTGTCGTCGGCATGTCGCGCAATGCAACCTACCTGGCCGAGGATATGCCGGACGGTCAGCCGCCGCTGACGCATGTCCGCGGGGCGCATGTGGCGACGGATCTGGCAGGAGCGCTTCGCGTGCGCGGCATGCAGGTCGCCGAAGCGGTGCTCTACGAGGCGCAGGCGCGCCCGCTTTCGGACGCGGCGCGGACGCTGGCGCGGGCCGGTCCAGTGGTGGTGCCGGTCTTTTCGCCCCGGTCGGCTCGCCTCTTGGGCAACGAATGGCCCGCCGATGCGTTGTCGAACCTGAGGGCCGTCGCCATCAGCGAAGCGGCCGCCGAGGGCCTGCCCGTCTCGCCCGCCGCCATCGCCGACCGACCGGACGGAGAAGCGATGGTGTCTGCCGTGCTCGGGACGATCGGCGGTTGAGAGGCGGGGACGGCTGGTCTAGTTTCGGTTGATGCCGCAATCCAAGCGCGGCGGGGCGGAGGACGACGAGTGGCGCGCAAGAAGACATCGCGGACGACCAGACCGGCCGGAGATTACGCCGGGCCCTCCGACCAAGCCCCGGAGGCCGAGACCGGGACGGAGGCCAAGCCGATCGGCGTCGACGACGCTGAGATCGAGGCATCCCCCAAGCAGATCGACCCGGCGCTGGACAATGATGCCGGGTCCGAGAGGGTCGAACCGATCGGTGTCGATGAGGCCGAGATCGCGGCCTCTCCGTCTCTGGTCGATCCCGCCCTGGACGAGACGGCGGCCGGAAAGGCCGCAGCCGACGCGCGGGAGGAGCTGCCAGAGGGGGAGGCCGGGTCCAGACAGTCGAGCGACGCTGGTGGAGATACGGTTCCTGCTGCAACGGGTGAGAGCCGGGAAGGGAACGTAGCCCCTGCCGAAGTCGCCGCGCCTGCCGCCACGCCGCCGCCGCAGGTCATTGAAAAGCGCGGGCCGGGCTTCTTCGCTCTGCTGCTTGGGGGGCTGCTTGCCGGGGGCATCGGCTATGCCGTCGCGACCTTCGGTGTGCCGCGCGTGGAGGAGGCCGCGGTCGACGCCGCGCGTGTCGAGACGCTGGAAGGCGAGGTCGCGGCCCTGCGGTCCGATCTGTCTGGCATGGGCGATCTGCCCGCTGCCGGCGTCGATCTGGCACCGCTCCAGACCAGCCTGGCCGAGTTGGAGGACCGGGTCGCCACGTTGGAGAGCCGGCCCGCCGCACCCGCCACGGCCGAGGGCGACGCCACTCCCGCCGCACCCGCGCCATCAGCCCCGACCCCGGATCTCGCCCCGCTTCAGGATCGCATCGCGTCGGTCGAAGAGGGGGTGTCGTCTACCGGAAACCAGGTCGCGGATCTGGCCACGCGGATCGACACCGCCGAGGCCGACCTTGCGGGCCGGATCACCGCGCTTGAAGCGCGGATCGCGGATCTGTCCGAAGGCGCCGACGACGCCGCAGCGCTGGCCCGCGAGACGGCGCAGAACCAGTTGAGCCTGGCCGTCGAGACCGGCGCCCCCTTTGCCGAGCAGGCCGAGATGCTGGGTGACTTGCCCGAGCCGCTGACCGCGGCCGCGGCCGAAGGGGTCCCCACCGTCTCCGATCTGGCCGTCGCGTTCCCGCCGCTGGCGCGCGAAGCCTTGCGCGCCGCCCGGACCGAAGGTGGCGGCGAGGCGGGCCTGCAAGGGATCGCCCGATCCCTGCTGGGCGCCCGCAGCCTCGAGCCACGGGAGGGGGATGACCCCGATGCCGTGCTGAGCCGGGCGGAAGCCGCCGTGCGCGCGGGCGATCTGTCGGCCGCCCTGTCCGAAATCGCCGCGCTGCCCGAAAGCGCCCGTGCCGTGCTATCGGATTGGACGTCACGCGCCGAAACCCGCATCGAGGCGGAAGCCGCGCTGCAAGACTACCTCGAGGGATAAGGATCGCTTAATGCTCTGGTCGCTCTTCAAGATCCTGGTCTTCGTCGCCGCCGTGGTGGCCCTCGCTTTCGGGGCCCGTTGGCTCCTGTCGGTATCGGGCGAGGTGCTGATCACCTTCGCCGGTAGCGAATACGTCCTGTCCCCGATCATGGTGATCCTCGGACTCCTGGTGCTGATGCTGGCGCTGTGGATCGTCTTCAAGCTGGTCGGCCTGCTGATCAGCGTCCTGCGCTTCATCAACGGCGACGACACCGCGATCAGCCGGTATTTCGACCGCAACCGGGAGCGGAAGGGCTACGAGGCGTTGTCGGAAAGCCTGATCGCGCTGGCCTCGGGCGAATCGCGCGAGGCGGCGGCAAAGGCGCAAAAGGCGGAGAAGTATCTTCAGAAGCCCGAGGTGACGGACGTGCTGGTCGCGCAGGCGGCCGAAGCCGCCGGAGAGCGCCAGACCGCGACCGATGCCTACAAGCGGCTGGTGACGCGAGATCGGACCCGGTTCGTCGGGGTGCGGGGCCTGATGCGCCAGAAGCTGGAAGAGGGCGACACGGCGACGGCGATGAAGCTGGCCGAGAAGGCCTTTGCCCTGAAGCCGCGCCATGTCGAAACGCAGGACACGCTGCTCCGCCTTCAGGCCCGTGACGAGAATTGGGAGGGCGCGCGCAAGGTCCTGTCGGCCAAGCTGAAATCGGGCGCCCTGCCCAAGGACGTCTACAAGCGCCGTGAAGCCGTGCTGAGCCTTGCCGATGCCCGCGAGGCGCTGGCCAAGGGCGAAGCGTCCAAGGCGCGGGCCGAAGCGCTGGAGGCAAACAGGCTGTCGCCGGAGCTGATCCCCGCCGCCGTGCTGGCCGCGCGGATGCATATCGAGAGCGGCGAAAAGCGACGCGCGACGAAGGTGCTCAAGGCCGCCTGGCAGAAGACACACCATCCCGACCTCGCTGCGGCCTTCGCGGATATCGAACCGGGGGAGACGCCCAGTGCTCGAATCAAGCGGTTCGAGCCGTTCCTGAAGCTGGATCCGGAGGCACCGGAAAGCCGTCTGCTGAATGCCGAATTGCATCTCGCCGCCGAGGATTTTCCCGGTGCCCGTCGTGCGCTCGGCAAGCTGGCGGAGACACACCCGACGGCGCGCAGTCTGTCGCTGATGGCCGCGATCGAACGCGGCGAGGGCGCGTCCGAGGCGATCGTGCGGGGCTGGCTCGCCAAGGCATTGGGGGCCTCGCGTGGGCCGCAATGGGTCTGCGACAATTGCGGGACCGTGCATGGGTCATGGGTTCCCGTCTGCACGAGTTGCGAGGCCTTCGACAGCCTGTCCTGGACCGAGCCGCGCCAGTCGGAGACCACGGTCGAGGCCCTGCCGTCGGAGGTGGTGCCGTTGCTTGTCGGTCCCTCGCGCAACGAGGTGGTCGCGCCGGTGCCACCCTCCGCCGTGGCGGAGCACGATCCCTCACCCGAGCCCGCCCCACCGGAGCCTGTCGTCGACGCCGAGCCGGCGCCGGACGAAAAGCGCAAGGTAAGTGTCGAGGATGCCGACGAGGTCGTCACCCTGCCTGCCGGCGAGAGCCCGCCCGCGCCTCAGGACGAAGCTCCGACCACGGGCGGTACGTCGCGGATGTAGGCCGGCGGCGTCGGTCGCCTGATCAGCGCAATTCGGGGCTGGAAGGGGCCGAACGGCTCTGCTAGAGGCGCCGTCACGGTGGTTGGCCGCTGTAGCTCAGCTGGTAGAGCACGTCATTCGTAATGATGGGGTCGGGGGTTCGAGTCCCTTCAGCGGCACCACCGGAAACCCTCTAAATTGCCGATCTGCTGCGCATTGATGCGCGATTAGGCAGCGTTTTTGTGGCTATCCGACCACGCTGCGACTTCTTGAAGCAACTTTTTGCCGATCAGGTGGAATAATTGCGCATTAGAATTACTTTCATGTCACATTAGTGACGTGCGGACGACAAACCGGTCAATGCAGGGAGGACTGGGTTTCGTGAAGACGTTATTCTATACGCTGTTTTCAGGGCTCTGTTTCGGGCTGACCGCCGCGACGACGGCGTTCTGGCTCGATTATAGCGTCTTCATGATCTGTTTCGCTTATGTCTTGGGCGGCAATGTCGGTGTGCTCGCCGCCGCGGCCCATCGCCTCTTGCTAGACGCCTGACTGGACACAGCCACTTCGGGTGCGCGTGCCTTCGGCGTGATCAAGACGCGTCGCGTCCTTCGGATTTCTGGATTGCACTGAAGGGGCGCGGCAAGCGTCAGATTTGTCGGGCGATCGTCTCTGCCAATTGAAGCCACGCCGCCTCATGCGCGGCGATGATGGCGGGGTATCCCTCTCCAGGGACCGGGGCGAAAAGTTCGAAGGTCTCGATCCGCCCGCCGCGCGTCGCGTCATTGCGGAGCGCGTAGAGACCGGTGAACCGCAACCGACCGTCCGCCTGAACGATCATCGTCTCGACCGTCACGCTGACCTCGATCTCGGGAAACCCGCTCAGGGGCCACGGCTCGGCCGCGACCTGGGCATCGGTGATCTGGTTCAGGTGCCGGGTGAGGGCCACCTGAAGTGCCCGATCGGGCAGGTCGGCCCAAAGCTGGTCCGTATCCGCCTGCAATCCGCCATCGGGCGTCTGGATCGGGATTTCCTGATTGATGGCGTATTCCGGCATCGAGACTTCGTTGATCATCACCGTACGCGCGCGCGCATTCACCCGCAGATCCGAATTGGCCGGGGGCGGCGTGTAATAGAGCGTTTGCCCGCAACCGGCGAGCAGGAAGGCGGTCAGGCAGATCAGGCGCATGGGCGTATTCCCGAAGAGGGTCCGCAGATGAAGTAGGGCAAGTCCCGGCCGGACATGGTCAGCGTCCGAGCAGGAGAGAGTTGGGGTTCCGCTCGATCGTCCGGGAGAGGCTGCTGACATCCTCGGCGGCCCGGGTCGCGGCACGGAGCGTGGCGAACAGTTCCTGCGCGACGCGACTGTCGCTGTCATAGGTCGAAAGCACACCGGTCGCGGAGGTCGTCAAACCCTGAAGCCGGTTCACCAGCGCCGGCAGGTCCTCGGCGGCGATCCGGATCGAGTCAGCGGCGCCGGAGGCCGAGTTCAGTGTCGCGTTCAGGTTGTCGAGCGTGCCGCCCGTTCTGATGGTCTCGATGGTGCGGCGAAGCTCCTGCAAGGTCTCCGAGAGGACGACGGGCACGTCTCCGGCATCGTCGGAGGACAGGAAAGCATCCGCCGTCGTCATCAGGTCCGTGGTCGAATTCACCAATTCATCGAGCGCAAGGGCATTCGCCTTCTCGGTCAGTTGCGTCAGGCGTTCGGCCAGCACCTCCGCCTGTTCCGTCACGCGGCGCGCGGAGGCGGTGAGTTCCGGCAGGTCGGTCGTACTGTCGGCGAAGGACGTGGCCGCCCGCTCGGCGGCATCGAGGGCGGAGGTCAAGGCGCTGGCCGCCTGGGCGCTGCGCAGCTCGGACGTGATCGTGCGCAGGTCTTCCGAAATGACCGGCAGATCCTCGATCAGGGCGCGGATTTCGGGCGCGGCGATGACGGCGCGGGCCTCGGCCAGAAGAGCGCTCGCCTCGTCGGGCAGGGCCTGTACTCCGTCCGAGACGATCAGGCGGTTCGCGCTATCGAGTGCAGAGCGTGCGCTTTCGGAGAGGGCGGGCAGGTCCTCGGTGCCGGCGGCGATGTTCGCGGCGGCGGCTTCGGCGGCGGCGAGCGTGGAGGAGAGCGCGTCCGCCACATCCTGTTCGGCCAAGCGGGCCGTGATGGCCTGGAGGTCGGCGACCGCCTCGCGCACCCCGTTCAGGACGGCCGCTGTTTCGTTCGACGAGACGATGGCGCGGGCGTCGCGGGCGAGACCCTCGCCCTGCTCGATGGCATCCAGCGCGGCGCCGGGCAGGGCACGCGTCTCGTCCGAGCCAGCGATGCGGTTGAGATTGTTCAGCAGGTCCGTGGCCGCGACGATCATCTCGTCCACCGGAAGCTCTCCGATGCGGGCCAGCACGCCTTCGGCGGTCGCGGCCAGCCCCTCGGTATCGGGCTCCACGGTCGGGATAATGGGGGTGTCGGAGATGCCGATCTGGAGGCTGTCGGGCGGCGCGTCCGGCACGTTCACCAGTTCGATCGCCAGATCGCCACCCAGGATCGAGGTCGAGACGAGGCGGGCGCGCAGACCTGTATCGACGAGGTCGCCCACGAAATCGACGCCCTCCAGATCGGACCGCATCTCGGTCAGCCCCATCCGCGTCGGTTGCAGGGCGACCACGGCAAGCAGTTCGACCTGCCGTTGGGGGTCGTCGGGCCGGATGAAGCCGGTGATCGACGCGACCGTGCCGACCCGGACGCCCTGATAGCGGACGGGCGCCCCTTCGGAGAGGCCGGACGACGCCGACGGGAACAGGGCCGAGAACCGGACCGACCGCAGGGCCGGGGCCTCGAAGGTGGAGGCGAGCGCGGCTTCGCGTTCTGGGAAGATGTCGAAGACGGTGCCGGTCTCGATCTCGGTCCCGCCGGAAATCAGGGTGTCGAAGCTGACGCCCCCTTCGAGCAGGGTTGCGACAGAGCCGATATTGAGTTGGACGCCCGATCCGCCCACCGAGACCCGAACGCCGGACGAGTCCCAGAACCGGGTCGCGGTCGAAAGCTGCCGGTCATAGGGCGCGCGCACGAAGGCATCGAGCCGGATTTCGGATCCGTCGGGGGACAGGCGGGGTGCAGACACCTCTCCGACCTCGATCCCGCGGTAGAGGATCGGTGCGCCCGCATCGAGGCGCACATCGTCGCCCGACCGCAGGACGATGGCCGTGCCCTCGACGTTGGGTGGGACGATGGGCGCCCGGTCGTTCGCGACGAATTCGGTTTGCGGATCTCCGATGCGGTTGTCCCAGGTGCCCTCGATATAGGTGCCCGAAAGGATCGTGCTCAGGCCCTCGACACCACGTGCGGTCACCTCGGGTTGGACGATCCAGAACGACGCCGTCTCGTCCAGGAAGGGCGCGATATCGCTATTGACGCGAATATAGACGTTCACGGAGGCCAGATCGGAGGAAAAGCCCACATCCTCGACCACGCCGACGATGACTTCCCGGTAGCGCAGGGTCGTCTCGCCCACGGTCACCCCCGAGGCGTCGGGGAACTGGATCTGGATTACGACGCCGCGGTTCTGCCAGGATTGCCATGCGATCGCGAGCGCGATGAAGATGGCGATGATCGGCACGAGCCAGACGGCCGAGATCGCGGGCATGCGACGGCTCTGCGTCTCTATCGCGGGAGAGGGAGGCGTGTCAGTCATCGGCGATCGTCTCGATCCGGTCCCAAATGGCGCGGCTGTCGAAGCTCATGGCGGACAGCATGGTGAAGATGACCGACAAAGCAAAGCACACCGCAGCGATGCCGGGATTGATCGTCGCGAGCAAGTCGAACTGCACCAGCGCGGCCAGGATTGCCACCACGAAGACGTCGATCATCGACCAACGTCCAATGAATTCGACGAATTCGAACAGGTGCAGCAGCGGGCCGGGCTTGTGGCCGTGGGGTTTGCGGACGATCAGGGCCAGCCAGGCGATGGCGATGAACTTGCCCACCGGAATGATGACCGAGGCGAAGAAGACGATGAAGGCCACGCCGTAGGCCCCCAGGTTGGCCAGGTCGATCACGCCGCCGATGATCGTTGCCTCTTCGGCTCGCCCGACGGTCGAGGTGATGAGCATGGGCCAGATATTCGCGGGGATGTAGAACAGCAGTCCCGCGATCCACCACGCCCAGACCTTCTGCATCGAGGTCGGATCGCGACTGGCGAGGCGCTCGCCGCAGCGCACGCACCGCTCGGCCCCGGCCTCGTTGACCCGAGTGCAGGTGCGGCAGCCCACGAGCCCCGCATCGCGCGCCGTCAGCGCGTGGAATCGTCCAGAGCCGTCCATATGGTGTGCTTGCTCATCTGCGTATCGCCGAGGGCGGTGATGAAGACGATGGCCGCAAAGGACCAGAAGGCCGGACCCATGGTCAGCGTCGCGAGATCCGCCAGCTTGACCAACGCGATGGCGACGCCGACCATGAAGATCTCTGCCATGGCCCAGGGGCGCAGGACCTCGGACCAGCGCAGCGCGCGGCTTGCACCGGGCCAGGGCGGGCGCCCGATCGACAGCGGGAACAGCGACCAGACCAGCAGCGCCAGGCGCGTCACCGGCAGGATGATGATGAAGAGGCCGACCGCGATCGAAAGCGGCGCCATCGCCCCGCTGGAGAAGGTCATAACCGTGTCGAAGACAGAGGCCTTCGACGTGAAGACGCCCTGCCTGAGTTGCAGGAACGGGTAGAACACCACGATCGTCATCAGGATCAGCGATGTCGCCGCCAGCACGACGATCCGCGTGATCGCCTCCGGCTTGCCGGTGCCGAGGACCGTGTTGCAGCGAATGCAACGGGCCCGCCGCCCGTCCGGCAGATCGTCGAGGCGATGCAGCGCGTCGCAGATCGGGCAACAGAGGAGGTCGGCGGAGGGCGTCATCTCAGTAATCCCGCTCGAAGAAGATCCCGAGCGTGGTATCGCCGGCCGCCCCGGTGGTGCCGCGCACCGTGAGGCTTTCGGTGATGTCGAGGTTCAGCGTCACCTCGGCATTGCCCTCCTGATCGACCTGCACGTCGGTATAGACGTTGTCCGAAAGATACTTGCCCGCCCGCAGCGCCGTGTTGCCGTCGGCATCGGTGGTCAGGTCCAGATCGTCCAGCCCGGCATTTCCGCGCAGCGACTCGAGGAGGCCGCCGCTTCCCCGCCCCGCCAGCGTGGCCACCGAGTTGGCGAGTTGCAGCGCCTGGAGCGGCGAGAGCTGGCTGAGATCGCGACCGAAGAAGATGCGGGCCAGCACCTCTTCGTCCGGAAGTTCGGGCGAAGACTCGAAGCGGACCTCGATCGCATCGGCCGGGCCTTCGACGATGATGGAGGCCGTGATACCCTCGGGCCGCGTGATCGCGACAAGGCGGATGAACGGGACCAGATCGCCCTGGAAGCTGATCGAGCCCTCGTCGAGAGTGAAGCGCTGTTGCAGGATGTCGAGCCGGCCCCGGACAAGCTCGAAACCGCCGGCGATGATCGGGTTCGATGTCGTGCCCTGTACCGTGAGGCTGCCGCCGAGTTCCGCGTCCAGACCGCGGCCCCGGATGAAGATGCGCCCCGGTGCGTTGACGGTGATGTCCAGGCCGAAGCCCGGGCCGCCGGCCGCCGCTCCGCCGTTGGCTCCGTTCGACGCCTCGTCCTGGCCGGCCCGTTCCAGCGTGCGGCGCACCGGGCGCGGCGCGTTGACGTGGCGGATCGGCGGCAGGTCCCCGATGGCGGTCAGGCCTGTCGAGGGCACGGCGATATCTGTCTGGCCCAGATTGACGACACCCGCGATCAGCGCACCGCCGGTCAGCGGACCCGTGATCGACAGGTTGCCCTGGACCGGCGCTGTGTAGAGTGACGGATCCTCCAGCACGATGTCGAAATTCGCCGCCAGATTGGCGTTGAAGGGCGCCGACAGTCCGATGGGGCCTTGCACTGACAGCGTGCCGCCCGTCGCGGGACTGGCCGTCAGGCTGACATTGACCTGCCCTCCGCCCAGCGTCACGGTCGCGTCGATATTCTCCAGCGCGTTCTGGAGCGTGGGCAGCGACAGCGCGGCACCGCTGGTCGTGATCGTTCCGGACAGGCCGTCGAGCCCGGGCGCACCCTGCAGCGCGAGATCGAACCGCGCTACGCCCGCGATGCGCCGGGGGGCGATCAGCGCGTTGGCCAGACCAAAAGGCGCTTGCCCGGTGATCGACAGGTCCATGCTGGCCCCCGCCGCGCCCGTGACCTGTGCCGTCGTTCCGGCGGGGCCATTCAGCGTGGCGTCGACAGCCACGCCGTCGCCCGCCTGGCTGACCGTGCCATTGGCGCTCAGCGGTCCGGAGAGGTCGGGGATCAGTGGTCCGATATCGGGGATGTTCAGATCGAAACGGGCCTGTGGCGCGCCCGGCCCGGTCAGCGTGCCGGATGCGGTCAGGTCGCCGCCCAACGGGCCGGAAGCCGACAGGTCGAACGCGTAGGCTTCGCCTTCGCGGAACAGGCGCCCATCGGCGGTCAGCGCGCCCGACAGACCCGGGGCGAGGGCGGCGACGTTGGCGGCGCGCGCCTCGATCGCCAGATCGGCGTTCGGCCCCGTGGCAGGCCCCTCGACCGAGATCGACAGGCCCTGGGCGCCGTTCGCTTCGGCATCGACCACGAAGGCCTCGCCGTCCTGGTCGACCGCGACGTCGAAATCTATGGGACCGCGCAGTTGCGCTGTAATGGCCGATGCGTCGGGGATCTGGCCGGTGGCCTGAACGACGAGGCCGTCCCGCAGATCGACCTGCGCATCGAGCCGCGCGGCATAGGGGCCCGTGCCCGCGAGGTCGATGACGAAGCCGCCTTCTTCCTGCCGCGCCGTGCCCGAGATGTCGGCACCGCCGGGCAAGCCGGGGACGAAGGCCGAAAGACGCGGCGCGTCCAGCGTGAAGTCGACCGAGAGGCTGTCGTCGAGCACGGTCTCGACGGTGGCGACGGCATCTGCCGGCCCATTGGCGCGCGCCTCTATCGCGAGGCCGGCGGGGGTCTGGCGGATCGTGCCGTCCAGCGAGAGAAGCCCTTCCAACCCTCCGGGCAGCGCCGAGAGGTCCGGGATCGTCGCCGCCACATCCAGCGCCGGGGCTTCCTGGCCGGTCAGCGGCCCACGGGCGCGCGCCGTGATCCCGGCGGGCGCATCGACGCGGGCATCGACAACCCATTCGCCGCCGCGCTGGGTCAGAAGGCCGGTCAGGTCGGCCCGGCCCGCCAGCGCGCGCAGCGCGTCGAGGCCGGGCACCACCGCTTCGAGTTGCGGAACGGTCGCGTCGAACT
Source organism: Jannaschia aquimarina (assembly GCF_000877395.1). GTDB lineage: Bacteria > Pseudomonadota > Alphaproteobacteria > Rhodobacterales > Rhodobacteraceae > Jannaschia > Jannaschia aquimarina. Next base: position 34,042 of record NZ_JYFE01000050.1, read on the forward strand.
CGATGCGCGGCGTCGGTCCCGTCACCGGCCCGGCGACCGAGGCCGCGATACCGGACGGAAAGGATGCTTCTGCGTCCAGCGTCCAGGCCTGCCCCTGCCGCGCGGCGACGCCTTCGAGGCTGAGCGGGCCCGCCAGCGCCTCGTATTCGGCCAGAGCGGGCACCGGGGCGGACGGATCGGGAACCGTCGCCTGAAAGGCGACGCGCGCCTCCTCGCCCGTGACCGGGCCGCTGACGCGCGCGGTCGTGTCCCAGGGGCCGGACGCATCCGCCTCGACGGACCAGATGCCGCCCCTCGCGAAAGCACGGCCTGCGAGGCTGGCGCCGCCGGGAACGCCGTCGGCATAGGTGGTGAGGTCGGCGACCGAGGCCGAGAACTCGATATCGGGCGCGTCGCCCGTCAGCACACCGGAGGCGCTGATCGTGGTCCCGCCCGGCGCGATCCCGTCCACCGTGCCGGACCAGAGCCCGCCTGCCCCCTGGCTCAGATCGGCGACGAGCGCGATCTCTCCGTCCAGACGCGGGTCGATGGCGGTGCCGTCCGGGATACGCGCCTCGAATGCGGCCTCGCCCCGGCGGCCGTCCTCTTCCTGCGCGGCTTCCCCGAAAATCGCGGCCGAACCGGTGAGCGAAAGCTGCGGGTTCGACAGGTCGAGCCGGTCGAGGAAGGTGCCCTGATCCGTGCGCCGGGCTTGCGTCGCAAGCGTCGTGCGTCCCGTCAGCAGACCGTCGAGCTGTGCGATCCCCGTGGCCAGACCCGAAGCCTCGCCCCCGAGCGACAGATCGAAGGTCGCCGCGACCGGGTCGTAGCTGCCGTCGAGCGTGACCTCCGTGCGGCCGGCGAGGTCCGCGCCCGCAAGGCCCGACAGGCGCGCGAGGTCTTCGATCGTCGCAGCCAGGTCGAGCCCGACCGGCAACCCCTCGGTCCCGGTGGCGATGTCCACGTCGCCGCGCAGCGCGTAGCCGTTTCCGACCAGGGCGATGTCGTCCAGGGTCACGGGGGCGTCCTGTTGCCAGCCGATATCCGTGCGCAATTCCAGATCCGATCCGACGGCGCGTGCCAGATCGGGATCGGCGAAGGCGATCTGCGACAGGGCGGCGCGGAGCGCACCTGTCGCGCTGCGCACCGTGCCGTCGGCGCGCAGGATGCGGCCGTCCGCCGTGATCTGCGCCCCTGCGAGGGTCAGGTCGGGGCGCTCGAGATCGTTCACGGTCACGCTCAGCGACCAGTCGTCCGAGACGTTCGGATCGTAGGAGAGCGACAGATCCGCGCCGCCCAACGTGGTGCGCGCCGTGGTGGGCAGCAGGATCGGTTCGCCCGTCGCCGAGGCCAGCGCGCCGTCCACGTCCAGGAATTCCGGCCAGCCATCGGCGCCCAGCCGCGCCGTCCCCTGGATCCGCAATGCGCGGGTGTCGATACGGAACGTGTCCAGATCGGTGCCGCCGCCCTCACGCAGCAGGCCTTCGGCGACAAGGCCGACATCCTCACCGAAGAAGGCGCGGTAGCGGGGCGCGAACAATTCGGTCACGTCGCCGCCGAGATCGACCTCGAAGCGACGGCCGTCGGGCTGGCCCTCCAAGGTGACCGATCCGGTCAGCCGTGGCTGACCATCCGAGGCGAGCGTGATGTCCGCCGAAAACGCATCCAGCGGCCCTTCGCCATCGACGGTCAACTCGATCGCCGGAGCACCGGGCAGGCCGAGCTGTGTGCTGGCGAGGCCGCCTTCCGCTTCGACGATATCCAGGTCGACGGTCAGCGGTTCGCCGGCGCCGCCATAGGCGATGTCCACCGAGTAGACACCTTGCGGCCCGTCGATCCGCTCGGCCGAGAGCGTGGCGCGCCCCGTTCCGTCCACGAGCTGGGCCGAGGCCTCCAGCGTCAGCGCGACCGCCTCTCCCAGCAGCTCTTCGCCGAGTTCGATGCGCTGCGCGGCAAGCCGTTCGATATCCACCGCGACCGGAAGATCGGGAAGGCTGAAGCCTTCGGCGGCGGCCGGTGGCGGCTCGATCCCTTCAGCCGGCAAGGGCGCACGCTCCAGCCGGATCAGGGCGGCGGTCAGTTCCTCGACCTCCAGCCGCCCGCGCAGCAGCGCGGACCGGTTCCAGTCCAGCACGACATCCTGCAGCACCAGCCAGGTCCCCGCATCGTCCGCGATCCGCAACTCTTCGACCGAGGCCTCGGAAGACAGCGCGCCCTCGAAGCCGTCGATCTGTACGGACAGGCCGGGGGCGGAGAGGTTGTCCTCGATCAGGCCGGCCAGAAAGCCGGGGTCCCGGTCGTCTTCCTGCGCGGCAGCGGGCAGGGCGACGGTCAGCGCCAGCAGCGCGGCGGATGGCAGGCGGCGGAAGGCGGCCATCAGAACGCCTGCCCGATGCCGATGTAGATCTCGACGCCGCCATTGTCGTTGGGCCCCTCGACCGGGACGCCCAGATCGACGCGGATAGGCCCGATCCCGGTGTCGTAACGCAGGCCCAGACCGGCGCCCACATGGCTGTCGCCGCCGGTGAAATCCTCTTCGGGGCTGATCCATCCGGCATCGACGAAGCCAACGACGCCGATATTCTCGGTCACGGCCTGCCGGATCTCGCCCGAAAGGCCGAGGAAGGACTTGCCGCCCACCTCGCGGCCATTGTCCAGTTCCACCGCAAGGTCCTGGAAGGGCTGGCCGCGCACGGTTCCGCCGCCGCCGGAGAAATACAGCCATTCGGGCGGCACGTCCTCCAGGTCCGGGCCCAGCACCACGCCCAACTGCACGCGCGCGGCGATGACGGTGCGGTCGCGGTTCTCGCCGCCGAAGCCCTGGTAGCCACGCAGGTCGGCATTGAAGCGGGCCCCGCCGCCCGCCCGCTCGAACCCGTTGAAGGGACGCAGCGAAGTCTCGATATAGTAGCCGTCGGCGGGGTTCAGCGCCTCGTCGCGCCGATCGTAGGTCGCGCTCAGCGGCAGGGACAGGATCGAGAATTCCCGCTCTCCGAAGGCGTCGTCGGTCTTGGAATAGATATAGCCGAAGCCGTAGCTGTACTCGAACTCGTCCGACACGATCCGCCGCGCGCCGATTTCCAGTTCCAGACGGTCGGTGGTGAAATCGGGTTGGTCCAGCCGCTCGATCTCTCCGGAGGCATAGAGGTCCGTCTCGGCGTTGAAGGTCGCGGGCCGGTTGTAGGAAAAGCCGAGTGAAAAGTCCGCCCCGCCCGTGTCGCCGCCGATCCCCGACACTTCTCCTTCGATGCGCAAACTGTCGGCGAGGCCAGTCAGATTGCGGTGCAGCCAGAAGGCCGACAGCATGAGCCCTTCGGTCGATCCGATCTCGGCCCCGACGCCGAAACGGCGCGGAAGCTGCTCTTCGACGGTGATGCGCATCGGCAGCGTGGCATCGGGGCCGATCTCTTCGGCTTCGACAATGGAGACGGCCCGGAACGCGCCCGTCCTCTGCAGGCGCGCGGCGGCGAGCCGGACCTCCTCCGGGTCGAAGACGTCGCCTTCGCGCAGGTCGGCGATCCGCTCGATCCGGTCGGCCCGCACCCGCTCCGCCCCCTGAACCGAGACGTTCCCGTAGCTCAGGCGTGGCCCAGGGGCGAGCGTCAGGTTTGCGTCGAGGCGGTTGCCTTCGTGGCGCGCGACGAGATCCTGGCTTTCGAGGTCCGCCTTGGCGTGGCCGTCCGCGCGCCAGGCGTCGATGCCGGCAGACACCGTCTCGCGCAGGATCGACGTGCCCGCGGGTTCCCCGGGCGCGAAGCCCGGCGGCAGTTCCGTTCCGCGGGGGACGGGGCCGATCCGGGCCTGCCCGAACAAGAAGCGCGGTCCGGGATCCACGGTGACGACGACCTGGTCCACCGGATCCGCGCCGCCGATCAGGGGCAGAGCGGCGGCTTCGGTGCCGTCGACGGCGATGGAAATGACCGGGCCGAAATGCCCCTGATCGAAAAGGGCGGCGAGGATGCGCGCGTAATCCGCCTGCGCCGCGGCGACGATATCCCGGCGCGTGTCCAACTCGTCGTCATCGACCACTTGCCGCAGGAGCGACGCGTTCTCGACGATGTCGCGAAGCTCGTCCTCGGCCGCCGTCAGCCGGATGGTCAGGTCGGCCGCAGACCCGATCGCGGGGGCGCACAGGAGGAAGACGGCAGCTAGGGTCGCGCGTGCGGACATCGTTACTCCTCGGCCTCCCGGGGGCGGATGTCCGGTCGCCTGCAAACCTTTGATGCAGCGACTTCGTTTGCCCCTCGGACGCGTTTAGCACCCCCCGCGGGACAAGGGAATGCGACTTAGCCCGAGGACAGGTCGCGCATGTCGCGCAGGACGGTTCGCCGCGCCCGCCCGTCACAGCGCGTGGACAGGGCGCGCAGATGCGCGATGAGCGCCTCCGACGCCATCCGGTCGTCGCGCACATAGGGGATCGCGGCGTGAAAGGCGTGGTCGTAGATCGTCTCGAAGGTGAGTTGCGGAAGATGGACGCGGCCCGACTGCTTCGGGTCGAGCCCACCTTCGTATTCCAGCGCCTCGGTCAACGCCGCGCCCAGCCAGTTCAGGCAGGTGATCGCGGTGAAGGGGTCGTTCACGCCGGGGGAAAGGGCGATGCCCGCCATCTCGACCAGTTGATCGGCCAGGAAAGTCAGCGTCTGCGTCTCGGTCGGCTCGCGGCCGATGGCGATGGTGGCGTCGATATCCGAACGGATCTCGTCCCAGTCGGCACTTCCCCAGACCGACAGAAGCGGGGCATGCGGCGTCACGAAGCTGCCGGGCGATGCCTCGACGCGGATGATGAGGTCGTGCTCATCGGCGATTTCCCGCAACTTCGTGACCCCGATCGCCTGGATGTACCCCGCGCCGGGCGGCTCCGGCTGCAGGTCTGGCGCACGGTCCGGGATCTCCGAGGCATCGGCGTCGCGTGCATCCGCCTCGTCGATCTCGGCGCGGACCATGCGGGTCAGCCGCTGGCCCAGCGACGCCGCGATGTTCGAGACGTTCACCGTCTCGGGGACGTGGTGGATGAAGAAGATCATCGCGCCGACCGACACGAAGGCCAGCCCTACCGAGCACAGCACCGGCAGCCGCAGCGATGCCGCCGACACGCCGTCGATCAGGATCAGCGTGGTGAGCGCATGCACGAAGGTCGCCACCATGATGCCCAGCGCCCACTGCGTGCCGCGATCGCGCATGAAGTTGCCGATCAGGCGCGGCCCGTACTTTCCGGCGGCATGGGTGACAGCGACCAGCGTCAGCGAGAACATGACCCCCGCGACCCCGATGACCGCCGCCGCGATGGTCGTCACCAGATTGCGCGCCGCGTCGCGGCCCAGCGTCATCTCCGGCATCCACTCGTCCGATTCCAGCACCCAGGTCCCCCAGGCCAGCAGGACCGCGAGGACCGAAAGGCAGGCCGGGATGAACCAGTAGCTCGCACGGATATCCTGCAGGATCTTCCGCAGGGGCGCGATGGGGGCGGCGAGGACGGAACGATCGGGCATCGGGTTGGAACGCATGGCTTCCCGTCTGGGTTGCATTCGTAGATTGCACGGAAAGGACGCCCATGGATAGTCGCGCCGATCGGAACCGTCCGCTCGAGACAAAGGGGGACGTCCTGTCCGCCGAAGAGATCGAGGAGATCGAGGAGGAGGAGCGCGAGGAGCAGGCCATCGAAGATGCCGGCGGCCTCGCGCCCAAGCTCCTTTTCGAGGTCATCCGCCGCGACGGCGAGGAGGAGTTGAGCCGTCCCCGCCGCAGCCTCGTCTATGCGGGCATCGCCGCGGGGATGATGATCTCCATGTCGGTGGTCGGAGAGGCCATTTTCCGCACCTACCTGCCCGATGTCCCCTGGCGCTACCTGATCGAGAATCTCGGCTATTCGCTCGGCTTCCTCGTCGTGATCCTCGGGCGGATGCAGCTTTTCACCGAGAACACGATCACGACCGTTCTTCCGGTGATCGCCAGGCCGAGCAGGTACATCTTCGGGATGATGCTGCGCCTCTGGGGGATCGTCCTGGCCGCCAACGTGGTCGGCGCCTTCGCGATCGGCGCGTTCTACCGCTTCACGCCGGCGCTCGCGCCCGAACTCTGGCCCGCGATGGACGAGCTGTCGCGCCACGCGACCGGGTTCCCGCCCCTCGAGGGCTTCTTCCGTGCGATCCCGGCCGGCGTGCTCGTCGCGGCGCTGGTCTGGATGATGCCGCAGCGCGAAGGGGGACGGTTCGCGATCATCCTCGCCTTCACCTGGCTCATCGCCGCGGGCGACTTCACCCACGTGGTCGCGGGATCGGTGGAATGGGCCTGGCTCGTCTGGGGCGGACACCTCGGCTTCTTCGAGGGCTTCGCCACCTTCTTCCTGCCGGTCCTTCTGGGCAACATCGTCGGAGGGACGGCCATCTTCACCCTGCTCGCCCATGGGCAGGTGAAGGACGAACTCGACCGGCGGCCGCTGGTCCGGGACGGAACGCGGCGCGCCAAACGGCGTTGAATTTCCACCTGAACTTCAAGGAGATGAGTCATGTCCAGGATCAATGTCGGCGACAAGGTGAAATGGGACTGGGGCAACGGCACCGGAACGGGCGAGGTGACCGAGCGGTTCGAATCCAAGGTGACGCGGACCATCGACGGAAGCGAGGTCACCCGCGACGCGAGCCAGGACGACCCCGCCTTCATGATCGAGCAGGACGACGGCGACCGCGTCCTGAAATCCCAAAGCGAACTCAAGCAGGCCTGACGCGGCCCGCTCCGCCTTAGAGCAGGGGGCGGCGGACCGCCTTCTGCTCATCCACCAGGCCGATCCGGGAAAGCTCGTCGATATCGGTCAACGTAAGCCGTCCGTCGCGCCAGCTCGCGATCTGCTTGGTCCGGAATTTCGCCAGGGTCTTGTTGGTGTGAACCAGGCTCAGGCCCAGCGCATCGGCCAGATCTTGTTGCCGGAAGGGCAGCGGCATGCTGTTGTTTTCAACCAGATCCAGCGCGACGCCGCGTTGCCATAGACGGACCAGCGCCCAAGCCACGGCCTGCTCCGCTGTTCGTTGGCCGAGCGTGGCCAGAGCCTCGCCAAGGAAATGCTCCTCGGTGGCGGCGATCCAGGTCAGATCGTAGGCCCGTGCGGGCGCGTTCTTGAAGAAGTCCCATAGCGCGGCCCGGTCGAAAACGCATAGGCGCATGCGGGTCCGGGCCTCGACGGAATGGCCCATCTCGCCCATCACCGCGCCCTGAAGCCCGATCAGATCGCCGGGAAGGATGAAGGTTAGCACCTGCCGGCGTCCGTTCTCCAGCGTCGTGTGACGTATCCCCATTCCGGACAGCACCGTGAAAAGCTGTGCCGAATTTGCGCCTTCAGTCAGTATCGGCGTTCCCGCTTCCACGGTCAGCTCCCCGACCTTGAAGCGCTGGGTCTGTTCGACCTCGGTATCGCTCATGGTCGCAAAGAACTCTTTCCGACGAAGGGGACAAGCCTCGCATCTTGTCACCATCAATCCGTCCCGGTCGTTTTGCTATGTCACAGTTAAATGCGGGTTTGCGTTTTTCGTTCCATCAGGCTGGCCAATGGGCTGGCTGCTCATCTCGCGCCGCCCGGATGTAGCTCACGTTTTTCGGTTTTGGTTTCCGGCTCGCACCTCGCAATCGCGGGTCGGAAGGTGGAGCCCCGGGGCGGCGATGCGGAACCCGCCGTTCCCGGGGTGAAGCCTTCGGGCAATGAGATAAGACCGCGGTCCGCCATTCGGGCGTCTGCGCGACATATCAGGCGGTCAGCGTTTCGGTCGAGGAGAAGAACATCGCCTGGCTGACTGCCGACCGGACCTGCTCTTGCGTGTACGGTTTTGCAATCAGGAACGCCGGTTCCTTGCGCTCGCCGGACAGAAGACGCTCCGGGAACGCGGTGATGAAGATCACGGGGCAAGAGCCCATATCGGTCATCACCTCGTTGACGGCCTCGATCCCGCTGGAATTGTCGGCAAGCTGGATGTCCGCCAAGATGAGGTCCGGCATGTCGCTGCCGGCCAGATCGACCGCTTCCTTGTGCGTGCGGGCGATCCCCGTCACCCGGTGGCCCATCTCGGTGACCAGCGACTCGAGATCCATCGCGATGATCGACTCGTCCTCGATGATCATGACCTTGCCACAGACCGCGTCTGCCATCTCGGCGCGGGCGAGGCTGACCAGTTCTTCCGCCTCGCTCTGATCCACCTGCATGATCCGCGCGATGTCGGAATAGGTGAATTCCTCGACGGTATGGAGCAGCAGCGCTTCGCGCGTGTTCGGTGTCAGGCGGGCCAAATGCTTCTGGGCCGCGCGCCGGGTGGCGTCTTCTTCCTCTTCCATCGGGGCACCGCTGGTCGACCAGATCCCGTGGAACGTGCGGAAGAGGTCGGTCTTGATTGAACTCGTCTGACCCAGAAGACTGCGGTCCGAGAGGATGGCCTCAAGTGTCGCTGCCGCGTAGTTGTCGCCGCTCGCCTGCGCACCGGTCAGAGCGCGCGCGTACCGTCTCAGATAGGGCAGGGCCCTCGAAATTTCGGCTGTCGTGTCCATGTCCGGAAAATATCCCTCGTTCTTTCCGTGTTTCTCGGAACCAACTTCGGGGGCGGCCGTTGTGTTCCAAGCCATAACGCCGTTTAAGCGGTCGAGACGGGACGCAAGATGAGCCAGGACAAGAAGAAGTCAAATTTGGACGACCTGATCGATGCCAATCTCAGGCGCGTTTACGACTCCGTTCTGAAAGAGGACGTCCCCGACAGGTTTTCGGAGTTGCTCAGGCAGCTCGAGCAGGGAGAGGGCGTGGATCCGGTCGGATCCGACGAAGACGGTGACGTGTCCGATACGCATGGCGGCGCCTCGGATTCCGACGCGAAGGGCGTCTAGAATGGCCATGACAGAGAAAGCGGTGCCCGATCCCCGCAAGGAGATCGTCGAGCACCTCCCCGCGATGCGCGCCTTTGCGGTGTCGCTGACCCGGAATGCTTCGCTGGCCGATGACATGGTGCAGGACGCACTCGTCAAGGCGTGGTCCAACCTAGACAAGTTTCAGCCCGGCACGAACATGCGGGCCTGGCTTTTCACGATCCTGCGCAACACCTACTACTCCAACCGCCGCAAGGCGAAACGTGAGGTGCCGGACAGCGACGGGTCGATCACCGCATCGCTGTCTCGCAAGCCGGACCATGACGGCCGCCTGAACCTGCTCGACTTCGAGGTGGCGTTCGCCAAGCTGCCAGAGGAACAGCGCGAGGCGCTGATCCTGGTGGGCGCATCCGGTTTTGCCTACGAAGAAGCGGCCGTGACGTGCGGCGTCGCCGTCGGCACCATCAAGAGCCGGGTCAATCGGGGGCGGGCCAAGCTGTCGGAACTCATGGACATTTCGGGGGACGAAGCGTTCGAACTGACCGATAGTGCGACGATGGCGGTCGTTTCGGGCAGGCAAAACGGCAGCATGTAATGCGGTCCTTCGGATGGCGACACGGCGGGCTCACGCTGCGCGTGCTCGTGTTCCTGTCGCTGGCCCTGATGCCGCTGGGCGCGATCGCATTCTGGCAGACGCAGCGCCTTGCCGCGCAGACCATCGAGCAGGCGGAAAGCACGCTCTTGTCGCTCAGCGAGCATGCAGCCAACCCGCTTCAGGCCGATTTGCAACGCGGTATGGGCGCCCTGCACGCGCTGGCCGCCAGCTTCGGGCCCGGCTTTCAGGACGGTGAGACCTGCGACCGTCTGCTGGCGCGGTTCATGTCGAACTACGACCTCTTTTCTTACGCTGCGTTCATCGGCACCGACGGCAGGATGACCTGTTCGTCGGATGGCCGCCAGTACGACTTTTCAGGGGATCCGCCGTTTCAGCGGGCGCTAGCGGATCAGCGCTCCACGATCACGGTGAATGAGAATGCCCCGCTCAGCGGTCGGCCTGTCCTGATCCTGACCAGCCCGATGCGCGAGCGGGACGCCCTCCTCGGGTTCCTTTCGGTCTCCATTCCGATCGATCGCATCGGCAACCGGCCCCAGGGGACCGTGTTGACCGAGCCGCTCCACCTCGTGACCTTCAATAATTACGGCGAGGTCCTGACCCGGCCGGATGGCGAGGCCGCAATGCCTTCGATCCTGCCCGCCGACGTCTCGCTCGAGACCCTTGCGCGAGAGGGCGACCGGTCTTTCGTCGCAGCGGACAGCACCGGGGAGGAGCGCGTCTTCGCCAATGTCGCCGTCGTGCCCGGCCTCGTCTTCGCCCTGACCTCATGGCCGCTCGACGTGCTCGGCGGGTCCACCGTCAACAAGATCGTCCTGACAGGCCTCATGCCGGTCCTGATGTGGCTCCCCAGCCTTCTGGTCGCGGTTCTGGCGCTGGAACGGCTGGTCTTCCGTCACATCCGGTCGCTCAGCCGCCAGATGAACGCCTTCGCCCGCCGCCGGAGCCTGATCCGGACGCCGATGCTGACGAATGCCGGATCCGAACTCGCGCAGATCGAGGCCGACTTCCGCGCGATGGCTGGCGCGATCCTGCAGGATGAAGCGTTGCTTGAGAATAACCTGCGCGAGAAGAACATCCTCCTCAAGGAGGTGCACCACCGCGTGAAGAACAACCTCCAGCTCATCTCTTCGATCATGAACATGCAGGCCCGGCGGCTAAAGGGGGCCGAAGCGCGCGACGTCCTGCGTCGGATGCAGGATCGCGTGATGGGCCTCGCCGCCGTACACCGCTCGCTCTACCAGACGGAGGATATGGGACGGATCGATGCCGGCGCGCTGGTCGGGGATCTGTCGCGCCAGATCGTCGTGAGTTCCGCAGATGGCGGCGCGATCGAGTTCGACGCGGATGTGGATCAGGTGCTGCTCGACGCCGACCGCGCCGTCGCTCTGTCGCTGACCGTGTCCGAGGCCATGACCAACGCGGTGGAGCATGCGCGCGCAAAGGAAGGCGAACACGGTGCGATCCATCTGGCCCTCAAGCGAGAAGAGGGGTCGGCCCGGCTGACCATCTCGAACGGCTGCGCGTCGGGCGGCGGCGGCGCGGATGACGGGGGGACCGGTCTGGGCCTGCAGCTGGTCACGGCCTTCGCGAGACAATTGAACGGCAAGCTGGATGTCAGCCAAGACGAGGGGACGTTCCGTCTCGACCTTTTGTTCCCTATCGAAGGCGATAAGAATGCCTCCCTCGACTACTGAACATCCGCCCCTCGACATCCTCATCACGGCGGCCGAGGCCTATCCCGCCTTCGAACGGCTCTGCCTGTCGGCGACCCGCCGGATCGACGGGGGGTTTCGGATCTTCGATCTCTCGACCCGCCTGCGCAGTCCCGAGGCGCGTGAGATCGGAGAGGATTGGTTCGACCTCCTGCTCCATCTCGCGCGGCGCGGTGTCGAGATCCGCTTTACCCTCTCGGACTTCGATCCCGTGGTCGGGACCGAGTTGCACGGCCTGACCTGGCGCACGCTCAAGCAGGCGGTTTCACTCTCCGAACTCGCGGGGCCAGAGGCACGGGTCCGCTTCACGCCCTCGCTTCATCCGGCCGAGGTCGGGTGGCTCGCCCGAATGGCGCTCTGGCCGCGCGTCGACCGGATGCTGCGCGAGAAGGCCGGGCGTCTGATGCGCCTGGACCGGCCCCGGCGGTCGCAGTTCATGCAGCGCCATCCCCATCTGTCCCGCCTGCTGCTGGTCGACGGCTCCGGCGCCGCGCCCCGTCTCTGGCCCGCGCCGCCGCTTTCGCCGGTGACCCACCATCAGAAGGTCGCGGTGATCGACGACCGCGCGGTCTATATCGGCGGCCTCGACCTGAATGAGCGGCGCTGGGACGATCCCGCCCACGAACAGCCGGCCGAGGCGACATGGCACGACATCCAGGTCATCTCCCACGACCCCGCCGCCGCCCGTGCCGCCCGCAAGCATCTGGAGGAATTCGTCGACGTGATCGAGCGGCAGGCCGAGCCGTCGGTCCTCGACGGTCCGATCCTGAGAACCGTGTCCGCCCGCAGTCATGGCGGGGCTATCCGTCTGTCGCCCAAGCCGATCCTGGCCGAGATCTTCGAGGCGACGATCGAAGGGATCCGTGCGGCGGAACGGCTGATCTATATCGAGACGCAGTTCTTTCGCGACCGCAGGATCGCGCACGAGTTGATCCGCGCGGCAAGGCGCAAGCCCGATCTGACGCTCATCCTGATGCTTCCGGCCCGACCCGAGGATGTCGCCTTCTACAAGTCCCGCCGTTCGGACGCGCGGTTCGGAGAGTTCCTGCAGGCCTATTGCGTTTCGGGGACACGACGCGCCTTTCGGGGCCGTTGCTTTATCGGTGCCCCCGCCCGGCCCGTGACGGCGCAGGGCGCGGGGCTCGACACGCTGCATGGTGCGCCGATCATCTATCTCCATTCGAAGCTGGTCGTTTTCGACGATCGGCGCGCGATCGTCTCCTCTGCCAATCTCAACGGCCGATCCATGCATTGGGACACGGAACTGGGTCTCGCCATCGACGATCCCTCGGACGTGGTACGTCTGCGGCACCGCGCGATGGCGGCGATGCTGGCCACCGGAGACACCCCGCCCGAAGGATTTGCCGATCCCGCAACCGCCGTCGGTGAATGGCAGCGCCTTGCCGTGTCGAATGCGCGGCGGCGGCCGGAACAGCGGGAGGGTTTCGTCCTTCCCTACCTCACCCGGCCGGGACGCCGCTTCGGACGCCAGCTTCCCGCGATACCCGAAGAGATGGTCTGAGCACGGCGATCCCGCGTGCCGTGGCGAAGGCGTCAGGACCGCCGACCGACGCGGCCGACGGCGAGGCCGGGGGAACTTGTCAGATCGAGCTTTGCCCGCTCGCGACCCAGTCAGCGAGGATGTCGCTGGTCGACGGTCGTCCACCCGCCGGAGCAGTCATCCCGCGCGCCCGCATCACGTCATCGAGGGCATGAAGCGCGTCGACCATTTCGCTGGCCAGATCCACGTCCCCGGAGGCGCGCGCCGCAGCATAGCGGTGCGGCAAGGTCGCGTGGAGCGCGGCAAGCTCCGACCCCGACAGGGCGCGGAAGGTGGCATGGAAGGACCGGTAGGCGCCCTGATCCACGTAAATCGTTCCCCCCGCATCCTCCGCCAGAAGGAATTGGATTTCGGTGATCTGCTCGTCCGTCAGCTTGGATGCCCCGCCCCGCTCGTTCAGCGCCGCACCGGCGGCGAGCCCCATGACGACGGCGCCACCCATGGCCCAGGTGCCGACCAGTCGGGGAAGAAAGCTCCGTACTCTGCGTGACGCTCTCATCGCTAAACCCCTGCCTGACCCCTTCCGCGCCTAGACCCGAGACGGGGCAGGCGCGGGGCGGAAATCGGGCGAAGTTGAGGCGCGTCAGCCTCCTCCGAAGGTGTAGCTCACGGTCGTGTCCGTCAGGTTGTACTGCGAGGCTGCGTCGGAAAGCGCTTCTGCAGCGTTGGCGACGGCCAGCGCGGTATTCGGGTCCGCCGACACGCTGTCCGGGCGATCGGATCCCTCGTTCGCGTAATGGGCGTCGAGAGCCGCCTGGACGTCGTTCGCGAAGCCCTCATTATCGTCGCTCGGATCGTCGATCAGCTCGCCTTCCATCATCTCGTTCCAGGCGCCGGCAAGGGCCGCGACATCCGCTGAGGGCAAGTTGTTGAGCGTCTGCATGATGGCTTCGAAGCCTTCCCGGCTGTAGGCGTTGTAGCCATGATGCGCCGCGGACATACGTCCGAACCGCCACTTGTCGACGTTATTGGTGTAATGGGACGTCTGTGTGGACATCCCGACCTTGATGACGGCCATGACGGCGATGGCCAACGCGACGGCCCCGGCAGTAAGGACGCTCCAGTCGACACTGAGGGCACCGCGTTCGTCTCGCAGGAAAGTCAGGGTCGCCATATCGAATCTCTCGTCTGAATCAGTCCAACTGGCTGGAACCTGACGCAGGATCACGGCGAAACCGGGGCCGACAGGGCTCCGATCCGGAAACGGTCCGTCTACCGGTGGGTTACCAGTGCCCGGTATTCTCCATCGACGCCCAGGGCTCCTGCGGGGGCTTCGCATCGCCCTTCTGCAGCAGTTCCACAGAGATGTTGTCGGGCGACCGCACGAAGGCCATGTGCCCGTCCCGCGGGGGCCGATTGATGGTCACGCCGTTATCCATCAGCGTCTGGCACAAGGCGTAGATGTCATCGACGCGGTAGGCCAGATGGCCGAAATGGCGGCTGTCGCTGGGCAGCCCCTCGTCGCCGTCCCAGTTATAGGTCAGTTCCACATCGGCATGGCCGTCCTCCTGTCCGGGCGGACACAGGAAGACCAGCGTGAAGCGGCCCTTCTCGTTCTCCGTCCGGCGCCGCTCCTTGAGGCCCAGCATCTCGTAGAAGGCGATGCTTTTCTCCAGGTCCTTCACCCGGACCATGGTGTGCAGGTACTCGATCGACATGGCTGCCCCTCCGTTCGGCTTGCGTCGTTCCAGACATAGGCGCACCAACGCGTCCGACGAGATCGCAGGGAGGACAGCCATGACCGACGACACCGACTTCCACGTGGGCGAGCGGGCGGATGCCCAGCCCCGGCCCACCGCCTTCGAGGCCGCGCCCTTCGTCAAGTCGCGCCCGCCCGAGCCCACGCGCTTCGAGGTCGTGCTCACCGCCGAGGCGACGACCCGCCAGAAGAAGCAGGGCGAGGTGCAGGTGAACATCCCCGGCTTCTCGCCCGTCCGCCTCTATTGCGACGAGCAGACGCCCGTGGGCGACGACACGGCACCGCCGCCGCTGGCCTTCATGTGCGCGGGTATCGGCTTCTGCCTGATGACGCATCTGACCGATATCTACACCGCCCGGGGCATCGCCGTGAAAGGCTTGCGGCTCGAACAGCGGGTGAAGTTCCGCACAAACCTCGCCACGATGCGCGAACTGGGCCATTCCACCGACGGCGCCATGGAGCATATCGAGACCCATGTCCTGATCGACAGCGACGAACCCCAGGAGCGGATCCGCGACCTCATGGAAGAGGCCGAGAACGCGTGCATGGCCCATTTCGCCCTGCGCAACCCGATCCCGTGGTCCTCGCGTCTGGTCCTCAACGGGGAAGAGATCGCCGCCGACGAAGGGTAGGGACCTCGGCCCCCACCTCGTCGAAGACCGGGCGCGGGGCGTCCTGCGCCGGGCCGGGTGCAAGAGGCCCCGCCCGGCGCGGACCTCCGCCTGATTGATCGACCCGATCGTCTCCTCGCCGTTCCACCCGTCGCTCGGGATGACCGGCCCGGTCCGTTTCATGGGCATATAGCCTCCGAAGACGGCGAACTCGTCGGTGCTGCCGCCATGGCCTATGAACCGGACCGGTCCGATGTCCAGGACCATCCACCTAATCCCATGAGGCCGGGGGCGGGACAGGCCCGTCGACGACACGGATCACCACCTGCACGATGCAGCCCTCAATCAGCGTCATCGCCGCGCCCGGCACGTCATTTGCGGCCAGGGCGGTGCAAAATCCCGCGTGGGCCCACAGGTCCGGCCGTCCGTCCCCTCCGCAGCGGCAGGCAGAGGACAGATCAGCGTCAGGACCGGCCCGACCGGCGCGATGGGGAGACATGGTCGCAGGCCCGCCTTCGGTCCATCGCCTTCCGGGTCACGGAGCGGGATCGCATCGGTCAAGCGGGCAGCCTGTGCCCTTGGCTTCAATCCTCGCCGTCGAGCTGCAGCGCCCCGCCTCGGTCATACCGAAAGATCAGATCGCTCTGGGGGTGATCGACGATGGACCTCGTTTCGGCGACGAGCATCTCAAGGCTCGGTCGGGCCGCCGGGTTCTCCGCGTCCATTAGATAGAGCGGTGACCGGCCCGGCAGGGCGATCAGAAGGCTGCGCATCTCCAGAGACCTGGCGATGTCGTCCATGACCGCGCCATTCAAGAGCATCGACGGCAGCAGCCACCCTATCTGCGGGTCCTCCGGTTCGACGGTCGAAACCGCTCCGGTTCTGACCTCGAGGCCCAGGCCGATCTCGCGAAGGTTCTCTTCCGCCCGCGCCATCGCCGTCTCCGCGGTCCAGCCCGTTCCGGCAAGGGAGTCTTCGGACAGCATGGCCAGAGACGTCTCGCCCTCATAGCCCAGCAGCACGCAAAGATCCCCGGCCAGCGGGCGCGACACGAGGTCGACGCCCTGATTTGCGAAGTCCCGATGGCGCACGAGCGGGATCAGACATGCGGGGTCGAACGTGTCGGGCTCGACGCTCGGCATGGGCGCCGCGATCGCGGTCTTGATCTGCGACAACACCCCGTTCCGCGCGAGGGTCGGGGAATTCGCATAGCTCTTCCAGAAGTTGTCCAGGATCAGGCGAAGCTCGTCGCCTTCCTCCTGACCCTCTCGAAAGACCTCCACCACGAACGGTTCGGGCGAGCGGATCTCGACGATCCCCGGCTGTCGCGCCAGATGCGCCGTCAACGCATTCTGGAACCGCTCGGGCGTCAGGAACATGTTGCCGATCCAGGGGATCATGAAAACTCTCCATGGGTGCGGTCCCGTGATCGCGGGAAAGGACGGCCGCAGAATGGTCCCGCCACGGCGACGGAATGGCAGGCGCGTTAGGCGGCAGGTACCCGCGCGGGCGTCCAGGCCTCGCGTCGCAGCGCCTCCCGGCTCACCAGCGTCACCGTCACGAAGCTGACCCACAGCAGCAGGTACCACGAGCCCAGCTTGCCCCAGCTCACGAAATCCAGCGCGCCCTGTCCCGCATAGGTCCAGGTCTGTGTGAAGGTGCCCACGTTCTCGGCCACCCAGATCGCGAAGGCCGCCATCAGCGCCGCCACCGGCATCGGCATCCACCAGTGCCGGTCGCTGATGCGGAACCACACCCGCGTGCGCCCGAACATCAGCACCGTCGCCGCGAACAGCGCCACCCGCAGGTCCGGCCCGAAATGGTGCCAGAAGAAGTTGCCGTAGATCGCCCCCGCCAGCGCCACCGTCGCCCAGAAGGGCGGGTAGGGCGCGAAGGCCATGTCGAAGACCCGGATCACCCGCGCGATGTAGCTGCCCACGGCCGCGTACATGAACCCGCTGAAGAGCGGTACGCCCGCGATCTCGAAGTGCCCGTGATCGGGGTAGTCCCACGACCCCATATGCAGCTTGAACACCTCCATCGCGGTGCCCGTCAGGTGGAACAGCGCGATCACACGCACCTCCGCCCAGCTCTCCAGCCGCGCCGCCACGAAGATCGCCTGCGTGGCCACCGCGAAGACGAACAGCGCGTCGTAGCGCGTCAGCCACCAGTCCGGCTCCCAGACCAGGCGGGTCACGACGATGGCCACCAGGAACAGGCCGCCGAACAGCGCCGCCCAGCCCTGCTTGAGCACGAACATCACCAGTTCCGCCATCGGTCCTGGCAGGCGGGCGCGGGCCCAGTCGCCCATGCGCCGCTCCAGGAAGGCGGTGCCCCGGTCGGTCATTATCGCCACAGCGCGCCCCCATCATGTTGCGGCCCGGCGCGCCTCCGGTCCAAAATCCGGTAACGCGAATCCCACGAGGTCATCCCATGCCGCTTTCCCCCGAGCAACAGGCCGAGATCGACGCCCAGCGCGCCGAGACCCATCAGACCCGCCGCGCCGTCGCGCCCGGAATGGAGGCGTGGCTCTACAAGGCCGTTCCCGTGCTCGACCACGGCTTCGTGCGGGCGATCGACTACATGGGCGACGATGCGGCGATCTGTCAGGCGGCGCGGGTCAGCTACGGCCGGGGCACCAAGTCGGTCTCCAACGATGCGGGTCTGATCCGCTATCTGATGCGGCACTGGCATTCGACGCCGTTCGAGATGTGCGAGCTCAAGCTGCACGTGAAGCTGCCGGTTTTCGTGGCCCGTCAGTGGATCCGCCACCGCACCGCCAACGTGAACGAGTATTCCGCCCGCTATTCGATCCTCGATCGGGAGTTCTACATTCCCGAGCCGGGCGCGCTGGCGGCGCAATCGACGGTGAACAACCAGGGCCGCGGCGCCGCGCTGGAGGGGGCGGAGGCCGCCCGCGTCCTCGACTGGCTCCGCGACGACGCGACGCGCGCCTACGACCATTACGAGGCGATGATCGGAGAGACCGGGCCCGACGGCACGCCTCAGCAGGGCCTCGCGCGGGAGCTTGCGCGCATGAACCTGCCCGCCAACGTCTACACGCAATGGTACTGGAAGGTGGACCTCCACAACCTCTTCCACTTCCTGCGGCTGCGGGCGGACAGCCACGCCCAGTGGGAGATCCGCGTCTATGCCGAGGCGATCTGCAAGATGGTCGCCGACTGGGTCCCCCACGCCTATTCCGCCTTCGAGGATTACCGCTTGGGCGGCGCCCAGTTGTCTGCGAAGGGGGTGGAGTGCGTTAAGAGAATGTTAAGGGGCGAGGAGGTTACTCAGGAGACCTCCGGCATGAGCAAGGGGGAATGGCGAGAGTTCATGGGGGTGGTTGGGTGAAGGTCAAATATGCTCGGCTGCCGATCCGTCGTTCGACAACCTATGGCATCACCTATTTCCTGCTGGTCCCGCTCTTTGCAGCAGTCTACTATCTTTTCCAACCTTCATTTTCCCAAGAGTTGGGAATAGTCAATGCATTCTATTTGAGTGCTGTCACCGCAACCACGCTTGGATTCGGAGATATTGTTCCGGGGAGCTGGGATGGCAAGGCGTTTACCTCCATTCAGTCATTGCTTGGTGTTCTTACGATTGGTCTAACGCTCGCAAATCTATCTCGAGAGTGGTCAGAGCAGCTAGTTGAGCAAGAGCGGCAGATCGTTTCAGAGCAGTACAACGCCAGCGAGCGAGCTAAAGTACGAGCTCACGGAAAATATGTGAAGCGCCGAATTCAAAAGCTTTCCCGAACCATGAATTTATTAATCACTGAAAGGTCAGATAAGTCTACCGTTCAGATGTCAATGAATCTGGAGCTTCGGAGTGGCACAAGCTTCTCGGATATGGCAAATGCTTTTCTTCCAACTTGCCTTGGCGGAAACCCCCTTAACGCGCTTGCCATTGATGTTTATTTCCAAGACGAGAGAAAGCTTCGTGCTGCGCTTGAAAGCCTCGTCACGTCTATCGATACTGAGAAGTACTCTCTGCTCTCTGAAAGATGCATCGATTTCGATTTTCTTTGCGAACAGACGAGTTTCCCAAACGAGATAGAATCGCACATGTCAATTCCGGCTAATGGTGGCACTGCGCGAGATTATGTTTTGAAGGCGCTCATGGAGCAGCGGGGTCGGATCGACGTAGTTGACCCTGCAAGCGTTGTATATCCTTATAAAGCGCTTTTCGAATCTTTGGAGAAAAAAATGTTGATCCTTAGGGACATTGATTCTCTGATTTCTGCGCCGGTTGTTAGGGTTCAGCAATAGCGACCTTAGAGTAGGCATCATCATGTCCCGTAATTTTGGGGCAAAGATGCTTAACTTGATGACCGCACCCGGGTCAGACTGCAAATAGTAGGCATGTAATGTTCACCCAACACTAGTACGCCGCTCGATCCGCAGGTTCGTCACACGCTCCATTCGCCTCACGATCACCGGGACCTCTCCCAGTCGCTGACCCACCGACCGGTGACGCCCCTCCCCGCGTCCCCGCCGGTTCACCCACCTCCTTCTCTGCTTCTCAAATATCCCGGGGGTCCGGAGGCAGGGCCCCCGGCCGGGCCGGACGGGGCTCGATGCCCCGTCCGGTCCGCCCCCGCGCGAGCCGCTCAAGGCGGCGCGCAACAGACACGCCTGCGGGCAAGCGGAGGCCCGGCCCCCCCTCGGGTGCCATCTGTGCAGACGGGGGGTGCACAGGGGGTGCACAGGGGGTGCACAGCGGATTTTCGCCGGAATCGACCGTACGGTGCCCTCGCGCTCCCTCCGAATCGTCGGTCGCGGACCCTCAGACGTTCAGCAGCAGGTGCTCCCGCTCCCAGGGAGAGATGACCTGAAGGAACGCGCCGTATTCCATCCGCTTCACCGCCGCGTAGACCGACGAGAAATGGGGATGCAGCAATTCCCGCACCTCCGCCGCCTCCTCGAAGAGATCCAGCGCCGTGTTCAGATCGCGCGGGATTGCCGCCTCCAGGTCGTAGGCGTCGCCCGCATATTGCGGCGAGGGGGCCGTCTCGTCGCGCAGGCCCAGATAGCCGCAGGCCAGGCTCGCCGCGATGCCCAGATAGGGGTTGCAATCCATGCCCGCGATCCGGTTCTCGACCCGCTTGGCCTCGGGCCCGCTGACGGGGACGCGCAGCCCCGTGGTGCGGTTGTCGCGGCCCCATTCCAGGTTGATCGGCGCGGCGAGGTCCCGCACGAACCGCCGGTAGGAGTTCACGTAGGGCGCCAGCAGAGCCATCACGGCGGGCAGGTGCGCCTGCATTCCGCCTATGAAATGAAGGAAGGCCGGCGTCTCGTGCCCGGTTTCGTCGACGAAGATGTTGCGCCCCGTGGCCATGTCCACGACCGAGTGGTGGATATGCATGGCCGAGCCGGGCTCGTCCTGGTGCGGCTTGGCCATGAAGGTCGCGTAGCAATCGTGGCGCAGCGCCGCCTCGCGGATCATGCGCTTGAAGCAGAAGATCTCGTCGGCCAGCTTCACGGGGTCGCCGTGGCGCAGGTTCAGCTCCACCTGGCCCGAGCCGCCCTCCTGCAGGATGCCGTCGATCTCCAGCCCCATGGCCTCGGCGAAGTCGTAGATGTCGTCGATGACGGGGCCGTATTCGTCGATGGCGGACATGGAGTAGGCCTGCCGCGCCGCCGCCCGCCGCCCCGAGCGCCCCATCGGAGGCTCCACCGGCACTGAGGGGTCGGTGTTCCGCGCGATCAGAAAGAACTCCATCTCGGGCGCGACCACGGGCCGCCAGCCCCGAGCGGCGTAGGTGTCAACCACGCGCTTGAGCACGTTGCGCGGCGCCACATCGATCGGCGCCCCCCCCTGATCCACCATGTCATGTATAACCTGCACCGTCCAATCCGCCGTCCAGGGCGAGGCGCGGGTGGTGGAGTAGTCGGGGGTAAGGATCATGTCCGGTTCGGTGAAGGCTGCGTCGCCGTCATCGGCCCATTCGCCGGTGATCGTCTGCTGGAAGATCGACGCCGGCAGGTAGAAGCTTCCCTGCTGGGCGAACTTGGCAGCGGGCATCGCCTTGCCGCGCGCGATGCCCGACAGGTCGGCGACCACGCATTCCACCTCGTCCAGACGGCGACCTTCCAGATACGTGCGGACGTGAACGGGGCTCTTGGACAGCCAGTCAGGAGACGCCATGTCTGTTTCCGAATTGTGGTGACCATCGGCTTAGTCCTGCCGAATGTCCTGAACAAGCGGCAGATCTTTGCGCTTTGCCATCCGGATGCGGGACTTTTGCCCCCGCGCGGCCCGATTTGGGCAAGAGGATCCCCCAACCTTCGGAGATTGCCCATGATTCGACCGCTCGCGCTGCTTCTGACCGTTGCCCTTGCCGGGTGTCAGGCCCCACCGCCGGATACGGCGGGCGGTGTGCAAACGCCATCTACGCGCGGGGTGTCGACCCGGGATGTGGTTCAGCTCACGAACTCGCAGCGGCGCAGTCTCGGCGCCCTTCGCAGCGATGCACGTCTCAGCCGGGCCGCGAAACGCCATTCGGAGCACATGGCGCGGCAGGGCCGGATCGGCCACCGAGGCCCGGGGGGCTCGACGCTCATGCAGCGGGTGAAGCGGGCTGGCTACGAGCCGTGCCTGGCCGCCGAGAACGTTGCCGCCGGCCAGCAATCGGCGCGGGATGTCGTACAGGCCTGGATGACCTCGCCGGGGCACCGCCGAAACATCATGATCCGGCAGGCCGAGGATGTCGGGATCGGCGTGGCATCCGATGCATCGGGACGCCTCTACTGGACGATGGTCCTCGCCCGACCCTGCGGCGCCTGATCATGTCCCGCCACACTGCGCGAGGCGAGCGGTACGCCAGGCGCTAGAGGTTCTGCTCGGCTCTCTGGCGGGCCAGGGCGCTGTCGCGGTCCGCGATCCCCAGAAGGTTCGAGAGCAGCCGGAGCAGGCTGTCTTCCTCCACGTCGCGCGTTCCATCTGCCAGCACGACCGACCAGAGCGCCTCGAGCAGGGCCGCCCGCTCCTCCAGCGGAACGGCATCCTTGAGCGAGCGCGTGAACCGGACGGTGTCGGGGGCTTCGGCCTCCAGCCCCTCCGCCTCCGTCCGGAGCGCGGTTGCCGCATCCGCGGCAAGGCCATGGCGCTGGGCGAGGACGCGGTCGATCCGGGCCTTTTCGATCTCAGCGTAGTCGCCGTCCGCGCGGGCCACACGCACGAGAAGCGCGGCTAGGGCGAGACGGGCATCGGGTTCGGGCAGGCGTTCTGGCTCGGACGTGCCGAGACGGCGGAGGAGATCTGCAAACATCCGCGCTATTTAAGACGCATCGCGCGAGTTGCCAGACCTGCCCGGAGGCGAGGCTGTGCGCCATCGGGTCAGAATGCCTGCACGGCGCGTGATATTCGCTGAGCCGTACCGGAAGTTCCTTCCGGCGGATCAGTGTCCCTCCGGGGCTGTCCACCCCTCGCAAATGACCAGATCGCTCTCGCTGATACCCCGCCGCAACTCGATCGCAGCCTGATAGGCGGGGCTGCGGTAGCAGGACAACGCCGCGTCGTAGTCAGGAAACTCGATCACCACCGTCCTTGGCTTGGCATCGCCTTCGACCAGCTCTCGCGCGCCGCCGCGGACCAAGAAGCGACCGCCATACTCCGCCAGGGGCGCCGCGTTCGCCGCGCGATAGAGGTCGTAGGCTTCGGGGTCGTCCACCCGGCCATGAGCGATCCAGTATCCCTTTGCCATCCTGTCTTCTCCATTCATCAATGCAACCTATCGTTGCCTAACGGATAACCTGTGCTAAGTGAGTCTTGCTCACATGACGATCTGAAAGTTTGCCTCATGATCCGCATTCTGACCGTCGCGATGACGTTTGTCGCAGCGACACCTCTCGTTGCGCAAGAAACGCTGGATTCGATTGCCGACCCGATGGATTTTTCCGCGACAGCGTCGAGCAGGACGGGCGGGCCCGCGCTCGGGTTCACGCTTCGGACGGGGGTTTCTTCGAACCCGCGCTATTTCGGTGACAACAGCAGCGAGGTTGGTGCCGATCTCGGCGTCGCGCTGGACTACTTCCGGTTGGGCCGTCTCGAATTCGGGAGTCAGGACCCGTATTCCTATCCCGAGGGGTTCGGGATCACCGGATCTTTCCGCTACATCGGAAAGCGTGACGACGACGATTCTGACGAACTGGCCGGGCTTGACGATGTCGACGCCTCTCTCGAACTGGGGGCAGGGCTTCGCTACGCGACCCGCGATTGGCAGGTCTTCGGCAACGTGCGCTACGGCGTCATCGGGCACGAGTCCTTCGTCGGCGAGCTGGGCGCCGATGCCTTTCTGCGGCCAAGCGATCGTCTGACTCTTCGACTTGGCCCCCGTGCGCTGTTCGGCTCGGACGAGTATGTCGACACCTATTTCGGGGTCACGCCCGAGGAAGCGGCGGCGAGTGCATTCGATGCCTACGATCCGGATAGCGGGCTTGTCTCGACCGGGGTCGAGTTGGGCGCGGGGTACCGCTTCAACGATACTTGGGGTCTGGACGCTGCCGTCCGTTACGAAAGGCTTCGCGGTGACGCGGCCGACAGCCCGATCGTTCAGGACGACGATCAGGTCAGCGCGAGAATCGGAGTGACCCGGCGCTTTACCTTCGGCTTCTAGCCTTCCCCGCGGCGCGGGGCAGGGCCCCGGCGTCGACGTGTCGGGCCTGACCCGCCAGAGGCGCGGCATTCTGGCGGAATACGAAGGGTGGCAATGCTGCCGGAAGCAGGCGGACGGGCCTATGCCCCGCCTGCTGCGGCCTCGCTTCCCGCAACGTCGTCGTCCCGCTGCACGATCAAGGTGCGATGGGGGAAGGGGATCGAGATGCCGGCCCCTTCGAGGGCGATCTTCACATCCCTGTTCATATCCTTCCAGTAGCCGAAGAAGTCGGTCCTCTTGACCCAGGCCCGGACAAGAAAGTTCACGGACGAGTCCCCCAGACTGTCGACCAGAATGGTCGGTTCCGGTTCGGCGACGAAACGCGGGTCGGAGGTAATGGTGTCCCGGATCACCTGCGCCGTGAGATGCAGGTCGGCATCGTAGCTGACGCCGAAGACCCATTCGGCCTGTCGCATGTCGTAGGCCGAGTAGTTGACGATCGTGTTCCCCCAGACCTCCGAGTTCGGGATGATGATCTGGAAATTTCCGATGCTCGCCAACTCGGTGAAGTTCAGGTTGATGGACTTCACCGTGCCCATTTGGCCGTTGATCACGACGAAATCGCCGTTCTTGATGGGCCGGAACAGGATCAGCATCACCCCGGCCGCGACGTTGGACAGCGTCCCTTGCAGTGCCAGACCGATCGCCAGACCGGCCGCACCGATCACGGCGACGATCGAGGTGGTCTGGATCCCGAACGTGTTGAGCACCACGACCCCCGCCACGGCGAGGATCGCGTAGCGCGCGATGTTGGCGAGAAACTCGAAGAGCGTGTCGTCCAGACGCTCGTGCTTCTGGGACAGACCCTTGATCCGGCGGCTGACGAAGCCTGACAGGATGAAGGCCAGGATGATGATGAGGATCGCCGACAGCACATCCCCAAGCAGCGAGGCGAGGAATTCGAGGCTCAGGAAATCGCCGAGCGTACGGCCGGCATAGATTTCGGTCGAAAGAAGGTCGCGCATGGGGCCCCCGGAACTGGCGTTTCGGGGCTGCTATCAAGCGCGGTGCGGCAGGACCAGACGGATCAGGCGTCAGAGCGCGTCGATTGCTTCCGCCAGCTTGCGGTCCTTGTCCGTCAGGCCGCCTGCATCATGGGTGGTGAGGCGGATGGAAACGCAGTTGTACACGTTCGACCATTCCGGGTGGTGGTCCTGAGCTTCGGCCAGAAGCGCCACGCGCGACATGAAGGCCCAGGCTTCGCTGAAATCCCTGAACTTGAACTCGCGTTCCAGGGCCCCGTCCTTTTCGATCCAACTCATTCCTGTTCCTCCACATTCGCCCGGCGGAAAGGGCCGTAGGCGGTCAGCACTTCGATATCCTCCTCGATGGCCCGTGCCTCTGCGTCGAGGAACCGCGCAACGGCATCCCGGAACCCGTCGTGAGGGATGAAGTGCAGAGAATGGCAGGTGACGGGCAGGTAGCCGCGCGCCAGCTTGTGGTCGCCCTGTGCGCCGGCTTCGACGCGGGTCAAGCCATTGGCCAGGGCCCATTCGATCGCCTGATAGTAGCAGAGTTCGAAATGCAGCGCGGGATGGTGTTCCGTACAGCCCCAGTAGCGCCCGTAGAGCGTTTCGCGTCCGATGAAGTTCAGCGCCCCGGCCACCCACCTGCCGTCCCGCTCGGCAAGGATCAGGAGGACGTCGTTCCGCATCGTTGCCTGAACTTCATCGAAGAAGGCGCGCGTCAGGTAGGGGGTACCCCATTTCCGCGCGCCCGTATCCTGATAGAAATGCCAGAAAGCGTCCCAGTGGTCGGGCTCGATCTCGTCGCCGGTGAGCGCGTGGATCCGTCCTCCGAAGCCTTGGGCCTGTGCGCGTTCCTTGCGGATGTTCTTGCGCTTGCGGCTTGAGAGCGCGGCGAGGAAGCCGTCGAAATCGCCGAAGCCATCATCGACCCAGTGGTATTGTTGCGATGACCGGCCCAACAGCCCCATCGCTTCGCCGCGCGCTCGCTCCTCTTCGGTGCAGAACGTCACGTGGAGCGATGAAAGCTCGTTCGTTTCGCAGACCTGCGCCGCGCCCGCGATCAGCGCCGACATGCCGGCCTCGTCATGCCCGGGCGCAACAAGAAAGCGCCGCCCGGTCGCCGGCGTGAAGGGGACTGCGATCTGGAGCTTGGGATAGTACGCGCCACCGCCCCGCTCCCATGCATGGGCCCAGTTGTGGTCGAAGATATACTCGCCCTGACTGTGCCCCTTGACGTAAAGCGGCGCGACCGCGATCACCTCCTCGTCCTGACGCACGATCAGCGGCTGCGGCTGCCAGCCCGTCCCCGGCCCGACCGAGCCCGACCTTTCCAAGGCCGACAGGAACCTGTGCGTCGTGAAGGGATCCACGGGCCGCGCGCCCGCCGGGCCGGGATCGGCGCAGTGATCCCACGTCGCCGGGTCGATCGCGTCCACGCCAGCGCAGACCTCGACCGTGATCCGGGGCTCTTCATCAGGGAGAGGGGCGGTCATTCCGTTTCAAATGGAGGCGATATGCGTCAGGGCAAGTAGCCTTCGAATGTTACGCCGTCGGCAACCAGACGCGCCGTGAGTTCCTGCTCCGGCGAACGGATCGTCCAGCAGAGGATGGCGATGCCCGAACGCTTCAATTCTGCCACGCGTGGCATCGAGAGAGCATCCGATTGATGACTGATGAAAGAGGCTCCGACGGCATCCGCATCTGGAATTTCCCGTAACGTCGCACGGGTCTCGGCAGGGAGATCGGGCCAATCTTCTGACTGAAAGGCAGACGTCACCAGACCCCGTGGGATCTCCGGCAGCAGATCGACCATGGCCGCGACGGAATGCGGGTTGAAGGACATGACCGCGATTGGCCCCTCGTAGTCACGCAGATCGCGTACGACGGCTCTTTCCAGCCTGCCGATATCCGGACCCATCTGTCCGTCCTGGTCCTTGATCTCGACCAGGATCGGCACGCGGCCCCGCACGAGACCAAGCACTTGCGAAAGTGTCGGGATCCGCTGCCGCGTCCCCGCGACCTCGATCTGTCGCAGCATCTCCGAGGAGAGGGTGTCGACGCGCTCGCACCGGCCGCAGAGCCGGGTCAGATCTTCGTCGTGGAAGACCATCGCCACGTCGTCCGAACTGATCTGAACGTCGATCTCTATACCGTAGCCACGGTCTATCGCAGCGGAAATCGCGGCGATTGTGTTCTCGGGGATCCCGTCCGAATGCAATCCGCGGTGCGCGATCAGACCGGGATCGGTGAAACCCGCCGGAAGGGTCACGCGATCTCGAAGATGCCCTCGATCTCCACGGCCACGCCGAGCGGGAGCGCGCCGGCCGAGACGGCCGAGCGGGAATGGCGCCCCGCCTCCCCGAGCACATCGACGAGCAGATCCGAGCAGCCGTTGATGACTTGTGGCTGCCCTTCGAAGTCAGGGGTCGAATTGACGAAGCCGGTCAGCTTCACGACGCGTTTGAGCCGTGAAAGATCTCCGTCGCACGCGGCCTTGACCTGCGCGAGGAGGCCGAGGGCGCAGGTGCGCGCGGCAGCGGCTCCCTCCTCGACCGACATGTCGTCGCCGACGGTTCCCCGGATGAGGTCATCGCCCTCCCGGCTGATCTGGCCGGATACGAACAGCAGGTTCCCCACCTGGACGTAAGGAACGTAGTTCGCGGCGGGCGCAGACGCGTCCGGGAGCGCGTGGCCGAGTTCGATCAGACGGTCTTCGACGGACATGGGCGGACTCCTCCGGATGGGTTTCCGAAGGGGTGGCATGACGGCGGCACACGCGCAACGGCCTCGATTCGGATCCTGATGCAGGCTGCATTCGTTCGGGCGGACCGCATGGCCCAGACTCACCCCAATCCCGTAAAGCTACTCGCGGAAAGCCCGGTTGAAGTAATCCGTCAGCGGCTTCACGAGATAGGCGATGGGCGTCCGATCCTCTGTCCGGAGGTAGGCCTCGACCGGCATCCCCGGCAGAAGCGGCTGGGACAGGCGGTCGATCTCACCATCTTCAGGCAGAATATCGGCCGAGTAATAGGCACGCCGCGTCGCTTCGTCGATGAAGGCGTCCGGGCTGACCCGCACGACACGACCCGCAAGCTCGGGCGTTGTACGCGCATCGAAAGCCGGCAAGCGCAGGGTCACGGGCTGTCCGGGAAACACCTGGTCGATATGGATGGGCTCGACCTGACTGCGGATGACGAGCGGGCGATCCTGCGGCACGAGATAGAGCACGGGATCGGCCGGGCGGATCACCGAACGCTCCGAAAAGACCTGAAGGTCATAGACCACTCCGGCGACAGGGGCCGTAATCTCCAGTCTGGACAGCTGTTCTTCGAGCGCGCGCAAACGTTCGCCGAGTTCGACCTCGCGCACGCGCAGGTCACGCAATTCGGCGATGGCCTGCTCGCGCCGGTCGGTGGACAGGCGCACGATTTGAAGGTCGATCTCGGTGATGCGGCCCTCGGATTCAGCAACCGCCGCCTGCAGCTCACCGACCTGTCCCAGCAACCGGGCTTGTTCGCGCTGGAGCGACAGAACGCGCGGAGCCTGGGTCAGCCCCTGTGCCAGCAAGGTCTGCTGTGCGGTCAACTCTTCCTCGATGAAGGCGAGCTGCGTCTCGAGCGCCTCCCGCTGGGATTCGATCCCCTGGATCTGGGACGAAATCTGATCCTTGCGTCGACTCAACTGCTCGGTCTGCGTGGCGATCGACTCGGCACGGGCATCGAACAGGTTTCGCTGACCCGTTACCGCATCGGCGATCTCTTCGTCCTCTGCCGCGGCATCGAGCAGGTCTTGATCGAATTCGAAGATGTCCTGATTGTCGCGCTCGGCTTCGAGGCGCGCGGACCGGGCTTCGAGGGCGCGGAGCTGGTCCTCCACGATCTCCGCCTCGGCCCGCAGCAGGGTGTCGTCGAGACGAAGCAGGATCTGGTTCTCGTCGACACGGTCGCCTTCACGCACGAAGATCTCTCCGACGACGCCGCCATCGGGATGCTGGACGACCTGGCGGTTATCCTCGACCGCCACGCGGCCCTGAGAAATGATTGCGCCCGAGATATTCGCGGTCGCCGCCCAGGTGCCGAACCCGCCCAGAAGGACGGACATCGCGATGATGCCCATCGTCATGTGGCGCTTGGCGGACCATCCTGAAGTCGGCGAAGCCGCGCTGGCTGGAATCGAGGCCCGATTGGCGGGGACCTTTGCCGTGGCGGCTTTGACCGGCAGCTTGGTCATGTCACGCCCCCCGTACCGGGATTGGTCTTCTGCAGCAATTGCTGGTGGTTCTTCGTGACCCGCCGCAGAACGTCCTCACGGGGGCCAAAGGCGGTGCGCATCCCGTTTTCCATCATCAGCAAGGTCTCGCATTCCTGGATCGCTGCGGGTCGGTGCGCGATGATGACGACCGCGCCGCCGCGTTCCTTGTGATCGCGGATTGCCCGGTTCAGGGCCTGACTGCCTGCATTATCGAGATTGGAATTCGGCTCGTCCAGCACCAAGAGGACCGGGTTGCCATACATGGCCCGCGCTAGTCCGATCCGCTGGATCTGCCCGCCAGAGAGGCGGCCGCCAATGGCCGATACGGGGGTGTCGTAGCCCTTGGGCTGGGCGGTGATCATCTCGTGCGCACCTGCCGCCTTGGCCGCCTTCACCACTTCCTCGGGGTCCGGTTCGGGGGCCAGGCGGGCGATATTCTCTGCGATCGTGCCGTCGAACAGCGTTACCGTCTGAGGGAGGTAGCCGATCAGAGCGCCTAGAACGTCAGGATCGTATTGATCGAGGGTCGCAGTATCCAGGCGGATCTTGCCGCCCGCCGGCACCCAAACCCCCGTCAGGGCTTTGGCGAGCGTCGTCTTCCCCGCGCCGGACGGCCCGATCACGCCCATCGCCTCGCCCGGGTTGATCGAGAAGGACACGCCGCGCAAGGAGGCCTGGCTCGCGCCGGGCGGGATGACGGTCACGGTTTCCGCAACGATGCGGGCCGCCGGCCGCGGAAGGGCGAGCCGCGGAGCTTCGGGTGGGGTCTCCGAGAGCAACTCGATGACCGCGCTACGGCCCCGGCGCGCGGCCTGCACGCTCTGCCACTGGCCGATCAGCATCTCGATCGGAGCGAGGGCGCGCCCCATGAGAATTGATCCCGCGATCATCGCACCGGCGGTCAATTGTTCCTGCAGCACAAGCCATGCGCCGAGTCCGAGCATTGCCGATTGCAGGAAGAGACGCAGGGTCTTCGTGGTCACCGTGAAGAAACCCGACCGGTCGGACAGCGCGACGGTGCCGGCCAGCGACACCTCGCGCGCCTTGCGCCAGCGGGTAAAGGCGGATCCGCGCATGCCCAGCGACTGAACCAGTTCCGCATCCGAGGCGAGTTGCTGAGCGGTGTATTCCGCGCGCGAATTCGCCTGGTTCGCTTCGGCCATTGGGCCTTGCGTCGTCCACTGGTTGAAGGCGGCGACCGAGATGAGGATGAGGCCTCCGACCAGGGCCAGAATGCCCAGATATGGGTGGAAAATGAAGATCGCCGTCAGGAAGAGTGGTGTGAATGGCACGTCGAAAAGGGCGAGGAAGACCGGCGATGACAGCAGCCTCTGCATCGCCTCGACATCCCGCAGCGGGGTCCGCCCGCCCGGCCCTCCCGGCGTGCGGGCCGCGTGTTGCAGATGCGCCTGGAACACCCGACCATCGAGCCCATCCTGAAGCCGGGCGCCGAACCGGGCCATCACACGGCCACGGAGGTGGTCCAGGATGCCCATCATGAGGAACAGGAAGGTGATCAGCACGGTCAGTGCGATCAGCGTTTCCTCGGACCGTGACCCGAGAACCCGGTCATAGACCTGAAGCATGTAGATCGGGCCGGTCAGCATCAGCAGATTGACCGCGACCGAGAAGATCGCCGCCGCAATCAGCAGATTCGTCGATTTTCGCCGCAGATTGGCGATTTCGCCCGCACCGTCATGCGGTGGGCGTCCCCTGGAGGCCATTTTCGTCCGTCCCTTCGGCGGGGCTCTTCCCCGTTTCCTGCCTCTTAGCGGCCCCGCGGCCCGCGGGCGAGGGGGTAGGACCCAAAGGTAAGGGTTCCGTTACCCCGCTACGTCAGTTCCGGCGGAAGATGCCGCCAAGAACTTCCATCAAGACACGCTCGGCCACGTTGTCGCCCTGCCTTTGGCGTTGCGGACGGTCCCGCTGCCTCTGGGGCGCGGGCTGCGCGACCTGTGCCGGGGCCTGACGTGGTTCGATCATCGGAAGCGGGGTCGGCGGCAGGCCGTCGTGTATGCGGACCATGACCTCGCGCCAGATATC
Source organism: Jannaschia aquimarina (assembly GCF_000877395.1). GTDB lineage: Bacteria > Pseudomonadota > Alphaproteobacteria > Rhodobacterales > Rhodobacteraceae > Jannaschia > Jannaschia aquimarina. Next base: position 64,976 of record NZ_JYFE01000050.1, read on the forward strand.
CGCCGGAAGGCCGCCGCCGGTCACCCCGGTCAAAGGTGTGTTGTCGTCGTATCCCATCCAGACCCCCGCGACGTAATCACCCGTGAAGCCGATGAACCAGGCATCGCGCGCCGCCTGTGTCGTTCCCGTCTTTCCGGCAGCGGGGCGGTCGGGCAGGTCGGCTCGGGTCCCCGTGCCTGCTTCTACCACCCGGCTCATCATGTAGACGAGCTGTCGCGCGGCCTCGTTGCTGATAACGCGCTCTCCAAGGCCGTTCTCACGGTCGAGCAGAGGTTCTCCGTCACCGCGCAGGGTCATGGACGTGATCCCGTAGGGTGTGACCGACGTGCCGCCATTCAGGATGCCAGCGAAGGCGCCCGTCATCTCGAGCAGGGTCGACTCGCTCACGCCGAGGGCGAGGGCCGGACCGGCGGCCAGATCGCTGTCGATGCCGAAGTCACGCGCAACGTTCCGCACGATGTCGCGACCCACCTGTTCCGACAGCCGGACAGTCGCGGCGTTCAACGACCGGGCCAGCGCTTCGGTCAGCGTGACGTCCCCGTAGAAGCGGTTGGTGTAGTTGTCCGGCGAATATGTCCCCGATCCGGGAACCTGAATGGCGAGCGGGCCATCGTTGACGACGCTGTCGTAACGCATTCCGAGGTCGAGCGCCGCGGCGTAGACGAACGGCTTGAAGGCACTGCCGGTCTGGCGCACCGCCTGCGTCGCGCGGTTGAACTGTCCCGCGCCCCGCGTGTTCCGGCCGCCGACCATCGCCCGGACGGCGCCATCCGCGCTCATCACGACGATTGCGGCCTGCGCTTCAGAGCCCTCTCGAACCTTCGTCTCGAAGATGTGCTGCAGGCCGGCTTCCGCCGCTTGCTGGATTTTCGGGTCGAACGTGGTGCGGATCACGACATCCTCTGTCGTGTCGGAGGTGAGGAAATCCGGGCCATCCTTCATCACCCAATCGGCGAATGCGTTGCCGGCTTCGTCCCGTGCCGCGCGAGACAGCGTGGCCGGGCTCTCCATCGCGGCCTGAAACTCTGCCGTGGAGAGCCTGTCCTGTTCCCGCATGAGGCGCAGCACGGTCGCCGCACGATCCTGGGCGCGTTGCAGGTTGTTGGTCGGTGCATAATAGCTGGGCGCTGGCAGGAGCCCGGCGAGCATGGCGGCTTCGGCCGGGTTCACCCGCGACGACGACTTGGCGAAATAGCGCTGCGCGGCCGCCTCGAAGCCCCTCGCGCCGCCGCCGAGATAGGCGCGGTTCAGATAGATCGACAGGATTTCGTCCTTTGTGAACTTCGCCTCAAGTGCGAACGCGTATGGGACTTCCTTGATCTTCCGCCAGATGGTCCCGGCACGGCATTCCGACTCGAACTCCGCCTCGCTGATGCCAGAGCTCGGGTCCCAGTCCTCGCCGAGGCAGAGCAGTTTGGCGACCTGCTGTGTGATCGTCGATCCGCCTGCGCCGGAGAACGGCCCCTTTCCAGCGCGCAGGTTCGACCGGATCGCCCCGGCGATACCGCGAGGCGACAGGCCCAGATGGCGGTAGAACCGCTTGTCCTCGGCCGCGACGACGGCCTGTTTCAAGTGGGGGCTGACATCCTGAGCCAGGACGATGCCACCGAACTGATCGCCGCGCCATGCGAAGGTGTCGCCTGCCCGGTCGGTCATCGTCACGGACCCGCGTGCCCTGCCGTCTGCCAGCGTGGCAAGATCGGGGATCCGCGCGTAGTTCCAGATGGTCGCGGCCGCGACGATAAGCGCGACAACCGCCGCGCTGCGCCAGGTCACGGACCATATCAGCCGGGCCAGGAACCGGAACGGCCAGAGCACCTTGGCCAACACGCCGGACTTCCGGGCCGGCGCACTTCGCCGCTTCTTTCCGGTGGTGGTCTTCTTGCGGGGCTGAGCGACCGCTCGCCGTTCCGCCACCAGACGCTTGCCGCCCTTCTTCGCTGCCATCTGCCCGATCCCTCCGGGCCCTCACGGGGCCGTTTTCCGCAAAATAGGGGAGGCCGACTCGGAATGCACCCAAAACCGGGCTGTCATCCGATAGCGAAGCGTCCACGATCTGCACAAAAATAATGCAGTGCCTCAGAAAGAGGCAAAATTTCCGGCATCGGGACTTTCTCGTATGGTTCTGCACTCCCCCTCACGTTGCACGCGCGGACCTCCGTCGCCTCAACCTCTCGCCATCCGGTCCATCGGGGCCGCAATGCAGGGGACGCAAAGGTGAAACTCATCATCGCAGCGATCAAACCGTTCAAGCTGGAGGAGGTCCGCGAGGCGCTGACCTCCATCGGCGTGCGCGGAATGATGGTCACCGAGATCAAGGGCTTCGGCAGCCAGTCGGGCCACACCGAAATCTATCGCGGCGCCGAATACGCCGTGAACTTCGTGCCGAAGGTCAAGCTCGAGATCGTCGTACCCGCCGCCATGGCGGATCAGGTCGTCGAGACGATCACGGGCACCGCGAAGACGGACAAGATCGGGGACGGCAAGGTCTTCGTCCTCGACGTCGAGCAGGCCGTCCGGGTCCGCACCGGCGAGTTGAACGAAGACGCGATCTAAGGGGATGACGAGTATGAACCTCACCAAGCTTCTCGTAACCGGCGCGGCGATTACGCTGCCCAGTGCGGCCTTGGCCCAGGACGCGGAATTCGCGTCGCTGGCCGATACGGCCTATATCTTCAACACGCTGCTGTTCCTCATCGGCGGCTTCCTGGTCTTCTGGATGGCGGCTGGATTCGCGATGCTCGAAGCCGGCCTCGTCCGGTCAAAGAACGTGACGACCCAGCTGACCAAGAATATCGGGCTCTTCTCGATCGCATCGGTCATGTACTGGCTGATCGGCTACAACGTCATGTATCCCGGCGACGGGAACTGGATCATCCAGGACATCTTCGGCACCTTCTCTCTCAAGGCGATTGATCCGGTGGGCGGGGATGATCTGGCGACCGGGTACTCCGGCGCATCGGACTTCTTCTTCCAGTTGATGTTCGTCGCCACGACCGCGTCGATCGTCTCGGGAACACTGGCCGAGCGGATCAAGCTCTGGCCGTTCCTCATCTTCACCGTCGTCCTGACCGGCCTGATCTACCCGATCGAGGCGTCGTGGCAGTGGGGCGGTGGCTGGCTGGCCAACATGGGCTTCTACGATTTCGCCGGTTCCACGCTCGTGCATGCCGCCGGTGGCTTCGCCGCCCTTGCCGGTGCCATCATCCTCGGGCCGCGTCTCGGCAAATACGCCAAGGATGGTCGCGTGATCCCGATGCCCGGCTCGAACCTCGCGCTCGCCACGCTGGGCACTTTCATCCTGTGGCTGGGCTGGTTCGGCTTCAACGGTGGTTCGCAGCTGGCGATGGGCACCATCGGCGACGTCACCGATATCAGCCGGATCTTCGCGAACACCAACATGGCTGCAGCCTCCGGCGCCATCGCCGCGCTGATCCTGACCCAGGTGATGTACAAGAAGGTCGACCTGACCATGGTGCTGAACGGCGCTCTGGCCGGTCTGGTCTCGATCACCGCGTCTCCGCTCGAGCCCACGCTCTTCGGCGCGCTCTGGATCGGTGCGGTCGGCGGCGTGATCGTGGTCTTCACCGTCCCGATGCTGGACAAGTTCAAGATCGACGACGTGGTCGGCGCCATTCCGGTGCACCTGATCGCCGGCTTCTGGGGGACGATGGTCGTTCCGGTCTATGCCGACGCCTCGTTCGTGACCCAGTTCATCGGGTTCGCGGCCATCGGCGGGTTCGTCTTCATCGCCTCGATCATCGTCTGGTCCATCCTGAAGGCGGCTGGCGGGATCCGCGTCAGCGAAGAGGCCGAAGTCGCGGGCCTGGATACGACCGAGCTGGGCATGGAAGCCTATCCGGAATTCGCCCGAGGCTGACCTGCCGGACTGAACGGGCCTCCACTCCTCCCTTCGGAGGCCCTAAGAAGACCCCCGGGCGATCGGTCGCCCGGGGGTTCTCGTTTGAGGCGCGCTTGTCGGGCGCCGTTCCGGCTGGCATCGTTGCGGCAATGCCCACAGCCCCCATCGAAACCGATCTCGAGCTATCCGCCCGGGCGTCCTGGCCCCGCCTGCGCCAAGCCGCCGACCTACCGGATGGGGGGTGGTCGATCGTCCGCCTTTCGCTGCGCGACGACCTGGGCATTGCGCGGGTCACCTGCCTCGCGACCCACGCGGACGGAACCCGCGTCGTCATCAAGCACCAGCTTCGACCCTATGAGCCCGACGCATTCGTCCGTCACGCAGAACAGCTGCGCCTTGCCCACGCCGGTTTTCCCGCGGACGCGGCATTCGCGATTCCCGGCCTCCTCGCGGTCGATCGGGGGTCGCAGTCCATGCTCATGGAGTACGTCCCGGGCCGCGCGCTTGCCGATCTCATGCGCGAGGCGGCAGACGTGGCGGAGGAGCGCGCGTTTCTGACCCGGGCTGGCGCCTGGCTCGACCGATTCCACCGATCGGGGCCGGTTGACCGCGCGCCCTTCGACACGCTCCCTGTTACTCGCCAGATGCGGCGCCTGAGACGTTCGATCCGCGGGGGGGAGCGATCCGCTCCTGCGCAGTTCTTCATCGTCCGAGGGACCCGGCATGTCGAGGCGATGGCATCCTGCCTTTCGGGGGGCAGCACGGTGAACGCCCGTCGCCATGGGGACCTCCACATGAGGAACTTGATCCTGTCGGACACATGCGTGTCGGGCGTGGACATCTCGGCGGACCAACCCGGCCCCGTCGGCCATGACATCGCAAAGCTTCTGCTGGATTACGTCTCTCTTTTCCGGATGCCGGAGGATCTGCCGCACGGCCGCCTGATCCCGGACGATGTGCGCGACGCCTTCTTCGGCGGGTACGGCGTCATTCCTTCAGAGGACCGTTCGATCGAGGTCCTCGCTCAGGCGCGGCTTATCCAGACAATGATGCGAGTTCCCTCACGATGGGGGGCGCGTACCGATGCAAAGCGGCGCAGCTACGAACGCCTTCGTCCCCTTCTTCGACATGTCTTCTCTTCCGATCCTGAGCCGTAGGAACCCCGAAGACGAGCAAGAGCGGCGGCACCGCGAACCTGTCGACACACGCGTGAAACCGGGCCCCGTTCGATGGCCAGGACCGAAAAAGAGACGGCCCCGAAACCGTCGGTCCGGGGCCGTATTTCGAACTGATCCGGGGGGGTCAGGCGGCGCCGTCGATCCAATCCTTCAGCGCGGCCTTCGGCGCGGCGCCGATCTTCTGATCGACCGGCTGACCGTCCTTGAACATGAAGAGTGCCGGGATCCCGCGGACGCCGAGTTGGCCGGGCGATTGCGGGTTTTCGTCTACATTGACCTTCACGATCTTCACCTTGCCCGCATATTCATCCGAGAGTTCTTCGAGGGCCGGGCCGATCTGTTTGCAGGGTCCGCACCATTCGGCCCAGAAGTCGACGACGACGGGAATGTCGGACTGCTTCACCTCTGTGTCGAAGGTGGCGTCGGTGGCGGCGACGGTGGGCATGGTGTTCTCCTGCGGCTCACGGCGTGGGACGCGAAGCTATGCAGTGCCCTCGCCGGCGTCAATGGGGACCCTGTTCCAGGCGGCGGTGACCAATTCTGCAGGGATGTCCATCAGCGACGGCACGGCGGTCCAGAGAAGCGATGTGCGTATCGTCCGGCCAGGCCAGATCGCGACACCGGCCGCTTGGTAGGCGCCCAGCTGGCGCAACAGACCTTCCGGCACATCTTCCGGTCGGTCCGGGACGACGCGGTTGGTCTTGAAATCGACGATATGCACCGTGTCCGGCGTCACGCGAACCCGGTCCATCGTTCCCGAAAGGCCGGGCCGTCCGTCCCCGGCCGGCAATACGAATGGCACTTCGGCAAGCGTGCCCTCGAAGAGATCGGGGAAGGCTGCCAGAACCGACGCCGCTTCTGCCATCGCGTCGTCCCGACCGTCTGTCAGACCTGGAGCATGGCGGTCGAGCAGGGTCTGGGCCGCCGCCTTGCGGTCTTCCTCGGGGACACCCGGAAGATGTTCGAGGAGTGCGTGAACCCGCCTGCCATGGAGCAACGCATCATCGCGTTGCAGCAAGTCGCCGAATTCGCCGGGGGAGACCTTCTCTCCCCCAAGATCAGATGGATTTGCGAGCCGCGCCGGGAGGTCGGGGCGTGGCGCCTGATCCTCCAGCCAGGGAACCGGGACGGGCGCGTGGGATGGCTTTGGTGTCGTGACAATACCTGGGCTTTCCCAATCGCCGGTTTGAAGGCGCCATCCACTTCCCCCGGCATGAGCGAGCGGCACAGCCCCCTCCGCCTCCAGCGCGTCGCGGATCCGCTCGGCCCAGCTCCCCGGAGGATGGGCGCCAGCGTCGTCCGTCTTGCCGTGTCCGCCTCCGGCCGACGCGCAGATCAGCCAGGTTTCCGCGCGTGTCAGGGCGACATAGAGCAGACGGTCCTCTTCCTCCGCCTGTCGGGCTTGCCATTCCTCCCCATGCGCACGGAGGCGTGCGTTCATGTCGTCGGACTTGGGTTTCCAGATCACCGTGCCATTCGCGCGGAGGAGGTCAGGGGGAGACTTGGTCTGTCGCGCGCCACATTGCGGAAGGATGACGACCGGCGCTTCGAGACCCTTCGCTGAATGGATCGACATCACGCGGATCGCGCCGCCGGTCGCTTCGCGCTTGATCTCGATATCGGCCTCGTCGATCCAGCCGAGGAACCCGGTCAGGCTTGGAACTTCCAGCGCCTCGTAGTCCAGGGCCTGATGCAGCAGGCCGTCGATCGCCTCTCCAACCGGGGCGCCGAGGCGACCGAGAAGCCGTCGCCTTCCGTCGTGGCGTACGAGGATTCTCTGGATCATCTCGTAAGGCCGCAGAAAATCGGCCTGTGCCAAGATGTCATCCAACGTCTCGACCGCAGGCGCGAACCGGCCGTTTTCCCGCAACGACCGGAGCAATGTGCGGTCGCCTCTCCCGGCCGCGACGCGGTAGAGATCATCCTCGGACAAGCCGCACAGAGGGGATCGCAAGACCGCCGCTAGCGAAAGGTCGTCTTCGGGCGTGACGGCGAAGCGGAGCAGCGCGAGAATGTCGCGAACTGCCAGGTCATCCGCGAGACGCAGCCGGTCCGCCCCGGCGAGGTTCAGCCCCTGCGCCTTGCAAGCCGCGAGCGTCGCGAAATAGAGCGCGCTTCGTGATCGGAAGAGGATGAGGATATCCGCTTCGGTGACCGGTCGCCGGACTCCTCCGGCCTCGATCGGAACGCCATCGTCGATCATGCGCCGGATCTCGGTTGCGACCTGCCGGGCGAGGACGATATTCGCCGCGTCCGAAGCGGGCGCATCCACGGGGTCCGACCAGTCGCGCTCTGCGGGCTTCTCGGGCTCCGGCACGTGCGGCCATAGGTCGACCCGGCCCGGCAGGGCGTCCTTGAAGGCGATGTGCTGCGTTTCTTCTCCCAGTCCCGACGGCGCCGCGAAAACCCTGTCGACCAGTTTCAGGATCGCCGGCGAGGACCGGAAGGAGTGTCGCAGCGCGTGGTCCCTTAGCGGGGTCCCTCCGGCGAGCATGTTGCCGAAGACGTCGCGCATGCGGTCGAACGCCGCCGGATCCGCACCCTGGAACGAGTAGATCGACTGTTTTCGGTCGCCCACCACGAAGAGTGTACGTGTGCCGGGGCGCGCGCCTTCGCCCGCCCCGAACTCTCCGGCGAGCGCCGCGACCACATCCCATTGCGGCTGGCTCGTATCCTGAGCCTCGTCGACGAGGATATGCTCGATCCCGCCGTCCAATTTCCACAGGACCCATTGTGCTGTCGATCGCGTCGATAACAGATCCCGCGCCATGAGGATCTGATCCGTGAAATCCAGCCAGCCGCGCGCCGCCTTCTCGACCTCGACGCGGGCGAAGAATCGGGAGGCGAAGTCATGCAAGACGCGGGTCCGGTCGAGTGCGTCGAAGCCGAGCAATTCGTCCTTCGCCTCGAGCAGGAGGTGCCCGAGGTCTGTCAGCGCCTCCAGGTCGGACGGATCGAGCTTCTCCGCAACCGGTTTGGTGACCGGCTTCTTGCGCAGATCGCCATCCTTCGTGACCAGCGAGGCATAACAGAGTTCGAACCGCGTCTCGGGATCCGCCAGCATGGCCTGAGAGAGGCGACCGGCCAGATCGACCATCGTCTTCGATCCGCCCTTCGCCGCATCTCGGACCCGTTCGAGAACGCACAGCGCCTCGGCGTTGATCGCCGTCTCGAAGACCTGCGCGCGGTCCGCAGCCGTGATCCCGTGCAGGTCGCGCAAGCCCCGCTCGGTCGGCACCGAGCGGAATGTGTCCCGCAGGGCATATAGCCCCGCAAGCCATTTTTCGGGCTCGGCCGTGGTGAGGCGCGCGGCAAGGGCTTCCACGAGCGGGGCGTCCGACGGATCTTCGGCCATCGCATCGAGCGTCTCGATCATCAGGCGTGCCGAGGCGATGTCGTCCATTTCCGAGAAGCTCGGGGAAATGCCCGCTTCCAGCGGAAAGCGCCGAAGCAGCGCGGCGCAGAACGCGTGCAGCGTCTGGATCTTCAGGCCGCCCGGCGTCTCGATCGCGGCGGCGAAAAGGGTTCGCGCGCGTCGCATCGCACCCGGATCGTCGAGCATGGCGGTCGCCACGCCGAGCCGTCGCAACGCCGCGCGCAGATCCGCGTCGGGAAGCATCGCCCATTTGCCAAGCGTTCCGAACAGACGGTTCTGCATCTCGCCCGCCGCCGCTTTGGTGAAGGTCAGGCACAGGATCCGGTCGGGTGGCGTGCCCTGCAGGAGCAACCAGGCGACCCTGTCCGTCAGCACCCGCGTCTTTCCCGATCCAGCATTCGCGGCCAGCCAGACCGACCCGCTGGGATCGGCGGCATCCACCTGCGCGCGGGTTGCGGGATCTAGATCGCCGCGCGGCTGGAGGGTCGGCTTTTCGTTCATCGTCCCACCTCGATCCGCACGGCCACATCGGTATCGTCCCATTCGCCGTAGCGTGACAGGTGGTCGTATGGGCTGGCATAGCCGATATGCTCGTGCATGAGGCGTGCGGGAAAAGCCCAGGTCTTGGTGTATCCCCGGATCAGCCTTTCGAGGCCGCTTTTGTGATCGTTCAGAAGCTCCGGCGTGATTGCGGCTTTGACCGTCCTGAGGTTCGTGCCGACGCCCAGATAGGCGACCTCCGATACCTTTCGCGCACCGAGCTTCCGGAACGCCCCGGCCTCGACCATGAGGGCTTCGAGGTAGAGCTGTTTGGCGAAATGGGCGAGTTGGTTCTCCGTCGGCAGGGATCCTGTCTTGTAGTCGAAGATCGCGACATCCGTCCCGCGGTCGTCGATCCTGTCCGCCCGCGCCTTCAGCACCACCTCCAGCCCGTCCAACGGCATCTCGCCCCATTCCTCGACCTGCATGGGGCCACCTGCGCGACTCTCGCGGCGTTCCGCCTCCTCCGCGAGGAACTCGCCCGCGATCCGGGCGAAGCGCCCCCGCAAGAGTTGCCGCCGCCCGGCCCCGGGGACCCCATGGATCGCCATTTGCCGCGATAGCGCGTCCAGCAGGGCGTCCTCGCCTTCCTCGATCCGATCGAGCTGGGCGAGGGCGTCGTGGACCACCGTTCCCCGAAGCGCCGGGTCCGATTTCGGCCGCAGCCGGTCGAGTTCCCGGAGGCCGAGGACCTTGCGGGCGTAGATCGCATAGGGGTCCCGGATCAGCGTCTCGACCTGTGTGACCGAGATGTCGCCGAAGCGGTTGGGCGGCGGCATGGGCGCGGGGCGCGGGGCAGGGCAGGCCAGATGCCGGGGCTGTGCCGTGACAAGGGGCCGTGCCGCCGCGCGCCACCGCTCCGCCCGGTTCCGCATGTCAGCCAGCGCGATCTGCCCCTCCGGTCCCATCCCCGAAAGCAGCCCGGTCAGTCGGTTCAGCCAACGGGACGGCACGGTCTGCGCATCTGCCGTCCGCGTGGCCCGCGTCAGCCAGACCTCTTTTCCGGAGATGGCCTGCTGAAAGTCGTGCGCGGACAGGCCCACCGTCCTGTCCGGAGAGCGGAGGCCGCAGGCGGCGCGCATGGCCCGGCTCAGCCACATGTCTGGCGCGGGCAGCGATGGCCAGATCCCGTCGTTGAGCCCGCCGAGGATGACCAGATCGGCCCCTTGCACACGAGCTTCGAGCGCGCCCCAGATCATGATCCCCGGATGGGGCTGGATCGGCTCCCGGACATCCTTGCCGGACAGATGTGCCGTCAGCAGCCGGGCATACTCCGCCGTGCCCAGGATCAGGCCGTCGCCACCCTCCGCCGCGGCGGCAAGCTCTTCCATCGCCTCCCGCGCGGTCCGTCCTGCCGGCCCATCCCAGAGTGTGCCGGTGGGACGCTCCGCGTCGGCCAATGGTGAGCCGCCCGCAAGATCCTGCAGGAGGTCCAGATGCTCTGCGACATGAGTGGCGAGGTCCGCGCGCGGGCTCTGGTCTTCCAGCCGCAGCAGAAGATCTGCCATCCAATCCGTCCAGGGGTCGGAGCGAATACGGCTCTTTTCAAGATCGACCCATTCCAGAAATCCCTCCCGGTCCGGATGCAGCGGTCCGCCTCTGAGCCAGCCGAGCTCCATGGTTCGGGTCCGCAGGAGGTGCTCGTTGCGCGCGCCGGCCGAATGGACGAGCGGATGCTTGAGAAGTGCCACCAATCCCTCGGAGTCCGGACGCAAACCGCGCATCCGCGCCGTCGCCAATAGCAGCCGCCCCGGTGGCGAGAGGTTCGATGGCCGCCCTGCGCTGTCGTCCGGCTCGATCCCCCACCGGTCCAAGAGTGCCGAGACTTCCCGCGACAATGTCCGGTCCGGCGTGATGAGCGCCGCGCGTGTCCCGTCTTCGGCGACCGCTCGCAACCGCAGCGCGATCAGTTCGGCTTCCTCGATCGGGCTCTGGGCTTCGACGAGCGTGAGACCGTCGCAGGCCTCCGGGAGCGTGTCGACGAGGCCCGGCGCCTCCTCGAACCAGGCATGCGTGACCGGAGGGGGGCGCAGCGACAACGAAACGAGCGCGTTCCGCGCCGCCGCGACCGGTGTCCGGTCGCTCCATTGGGACAGGTTCGTCCGGTCCAGCCCGAGCGATGCCAGAAACGCCTGATGCCGGCACTGCGGATGGTCCTGCGCGCCGCCATCGTCACCGAGGCCTGCCCAGTCCGCGTCCGGCATGTCGGTGTCCAAGCCGGGCAAAACGACTGCGCCGTCGGGCAGGCCCGCAACCATGCGCATAAGCCGGGCGGTCGGTGCGCGGGACCCGGTCGAGCCGGCGACGATGATCCGGCCGGGTGGCGATCTGTTCCACTCAGCTTCCAACGCATCGAGGCAGATCGCCTGCACGTCCTCCGGCGCGCATGTTCCGTTATCCAACGCCATGTTCGCGGCGATCCGAAGGAAGGCGAGACTGTCCTGCCAGTGCACCGCCAATTGGCCGGGGTCGATCTTCTCCAGGTCGTCGGCGCCGACGCCCTCCTCCTTCATCTCCCTGAGAAGGGTGGCGAGGGAAGCGGCAAGATCGAAGACAGCCCCGCGCGGTGCCAGATCGGGGCGTCGTTCGAGCAAATGGTCGATCAGCCGCGCGAGGTCGAGCTGAAGGTCGAGCCCGCTGCGGGGTACGGGAAGCGGCAGGGTCGGAAGCAGGGCCGAGACATCCGAGACCAAGGCAAGGCGTGGTAGGATCGCGGCGCCGCCATTCAGGAACATCTCCCGCACGCGCCGTTCCATTCGTGCGGTCGGCAACAGGACCGTGACGCCTGCCATCGCCTCCGGTGGCGCGTCCACCATCCGGTTGCGCAATCCCTCGACGAATGCCGCCGTGAAGTCGACGCCCAGAGGTTCGTACCAGACCTTCATCGAAGGCGCGCAAGCATCGCTTCGGCGGGCGCGATATGCTCCGGACGGCCGACCTCGGCCCAGTGGCCGGGATGGACGACGCCGAAGAGGCGGCCAGCGGCCAGCATTTTCCACCACAGATCCCGTAGCGAGAAGACACCTTCGAATGCGGCCAAGCCGTCAATCTTGACGATACCGGCGCCGGTGAAGGCATGGTCCCGTGTCTCGCGCGTCAGCCTGCCATCTTGCTCCAGGCCGAAGCTCAGGGCTTCGGCGTTGATCGCTCGGTCCGCCGGGACGATCAGGAGCAGCCCGTCCATCCTTTCCGGATCCCAGGCTTCGGTAAGCGTCGCGCGCGCCGCCGGGCCATGCCAGACCGCGTCGCCATTCATGGTCACCACCGGGCCGGCGCCCAGGACCGGAAGCGCGTTCTTGAGACCACCGCCCGTGTCGAGCAATGCATTCTCCTCGACCAGCACTTGGGCCGGTCCGCCCGCGAGATGCGCCTCGATCTGTCGTGCATGGTGATGCGCGTTCACCGCCAGCGGCCCGGGACCGGCGACCTGTTCGAGCGCATGATCCAGCAGAGCCCGTCCTGCGACCTGGACCAGTGCCTTGGGCCGGTCGTCGGTCAACGGGCGCATGCGGGTCCCGTGGCCCGCCGCGAAGACCATGGCCGCGCGCGTCACGGCGAACCGCGGCCCGCTCCGGCGCGCAGGGCGTCGAGCCGGGCCTTCGACGGGGCAGGAAGCTCACCTACGGCTTCGGCGAGACCGGACAGGGACGGGTGCTGGAGGTCCTCTTGGAGCAATGCCCAGGTGCGCGGAATGAAATCGACGTAGCGGGTCTTTCCGTCGCGCAGACAGAGGCGCGCGAACACGCCGAGGATGCGAAGGTTGCGCTGTGCGGAGCAGATCGCCATTCCACGGGTGACCTCCGCTTCGCCTCGGCCAGAGATCGCGCGGTAGCGGGTTATCGCCGCCTCCTCGGCAGAGGCGCTGACGACGCGCCTCGCGTCCCGGACCAGGGATGCGAGATCGTAGTCCGGAGGGCCCGCCATCGCGTCCTGGAAGTCGAGGAGGCCGACCCGGGCTGCCCCGTCACGATCAGGCATCCAGATCAGGTTGTCCGCGTGGAAATCCCGATGCACGAGGACCCGCCCTTCGGGTAGGTCGGCCAAGGCCGCCGCCATCGCCGCTTCGAGGGTCTTTCGGGGGATGGCACCCGGCGCATACCAGTCGACCGACAGGCAGGCGAGATCCGCCATGGCGGAGACATAGTCGGGAAGATCCCCGCAAGGCACGTTCTGCAATCGGGCAAGTGCTCCGGCCGCCGTGGCATAGAGGAGGCTTTCTTCGCCCGGATGCCTGACCAAGTGACTGGAATAGAGGGTATCGCCAAGATCCTCCAAGAGGAGCAGGCCGTTCGTTTCGTCGGCCAGATGGACTTTCGGGACCGACAGCCCCGCTTCTTCAAGGCGGGCCGCGATCTTGACGAAGGGGCGCACATCCTCGCCTGACCCTTGGGGCGCATCCATCAGGACGTAATGGCCCACCCTCTCGTATCGACGCGCGGAGGCATCGCCGGCCAACGGGCGGCGCGGTGTGTCCGCCAGTCCGGCCCGGGCCAGAAACCCGTGGATCCTGTCACTGTCGCTCACACCGGATGCTCCTGTTCGGAAAGGGCGTCGATCAGCCTGGAAGGTGCGGTCAGACGGGCCCTGCGGCCCGGGCCGTCCATGTCCAACGCGATCTCGATGGCATCCGAAGGCCGCAGATCGCCGAGCCGGTCCGGCCATTCAATCAGGCAGATCGCATCGTCGAAGGCCGGCAGAAGGCCGAGCTCATCGATCTCCGATGGGTCGGTCAGCCGGTAGAGATCCGCGTGCCATATCTCCGGCCCGGCCGTGCGATACGTCTGAACAAGCGTGAATGTCGGAGAGGGAACGTCTTCCGGTCCTTGTCCCGACATCTCTTGTGCGCTTTGGATGACGGCTCGTGCGAGGGCAGTCTTGCCCGCCCCGACTTCGCCGCTCAGCAGAACCGTGTCTCCGCGGGTCAATGATCGTGCAAGCGCCTGTCCCAATCGCCGGGTCGCCTCTTCGTCGGGAAGGGAGAGCGTGAGGTGGGAGGCAGACCCGCGCAGGGCGAGAGTGTCGTCCCCCCCCGCACTCCGCGTCATGTCTTTGATCCGTGGCCCCTGCACCATGACCGGCGACCTAACCGGCGGGACGGGTCGCGCGCAAGGCGATGAGCGCACGGCGCCGTTTGTCAGACGATCGCCTCTCGCTGCCGGTCTTCGGTGTCGTCGCCTGTCGCCGATCTCTCGTCCGTGACGCTTGCGACGATGTCTGCCGCGAGGCCGGAAATGCTTTTGGGTCTCGGAAGGTCTGTTCGGCCCTGGCCGGAAAGCCCCGGCGCGACGAAGATCGCGGCCGGCGATGCCTTTCCGTTCGGCTGGCCATCATGGCCCTCATGATCGACGATTGGACGCATCGCGGCTTGTGCCGCGGCCAGATCTCCATGGACGCGGACGGCGAGGCGACCCTCGGGCAGGGGAACCACCCGTATTTCGAGGCTGGTCCCGTCGGCCAGCGAGACGCTCTCGCTCCAGGATGCGGCCTGCGTTCGGTCATGCGCGAGATTGCGCACCTCGCCCCAGAGCGGCGACGGACGGCAGAGCCGGGCCCAACGCGAAAGAAAGGCGTCCCTGTCCGGGGTCGCATCCGGCCCGAACCCGGTCAACTCGCGCATATGGGCGTTCAGGTGGAGGGCTTCGCCACGGGCGCCGAACGCGGCGAAGGCATCGTCCGACTCTTCCAGAAGGGCCGTCAGGACACCTTCGTCCGACCTCCGCTGGCGGGCGAGAGCCATCTCGGCGCTGACATCCTCCAGCAGGATCGCGACCACCCCACCCGCCTGCGGCCGCGCCGTCATCCGAAAGCTCCGCCCGTCTGGCAGGGTCCAGCTTTCGCGCCAGGGCCGTCCGGTTTCGTCCGATGCGGTATCGATTACGGCGCTGCGCCAGGCCTTCCAGTTTCGCGGCTCGGGCAAGCGCTGGTTCTCCCGCAACTGATCCAGAACGTCCGTAAGGTGCGGCCGGGCCGAAAGCCACGCACCGTCCAGCCCCGTCATGTCCAGAAGCTGCGGATTGAACATCACAGCGCGCAGATCGCGATCAAAGATCGCAAGTCCCGTCGGCAAGGCCGAGAAGGTCCGTGTCAGGGTCTGGAGAAAGGTCCGCAGGCTGGTCTCGGCTTCGATGAGGCGACCGAGCGGCTGGGCATGGACGTGGCGCAGACCGTCCTGAACCGGTCCGGATGTGACCTCGAACCATCTCTCGGGTGCGCCGGTGCCACCGAGGCTACGACGGACCGGGCCGTGCTGCTGCGCCTCGTCCTCCGGAAAGAGGACCGGAAGCGGCCATGCGTCCGCTGCCTCTTCGCCCAACGTCGCGGACAACTCGGCGCGGTAGCGGCCATTCGCCCACACGATCTTGCCGTCTTCATCGGTGACCCACGCGAGGAGAGGGGAGATCTTCTGTGAATGGCGGAGCAGGCTCATCTCCTGCTCCAAGGTGTTGAGCGATGCGATATCCACCCGGACGGTCGCGTTCCCCTCGCTCGCGCTGGCGACCGTGATCCGCATCTCGGGCCCGTCGCGAAGCCCGATCACGTAAAGGCGGTCCTGCCCGAAGCCGCCATCGACATGGAAAGGAACTCCGCGGCTCTCGAGGCGGTCCATTGCATCGTCCGCGCCCGGGATCAGTTCGCCCAATGCGTTTCTGAGGTCGGACCAAGCCGTGAGATTGTTGATGGGGGATGGAAGGAAGAAGCCGCCGCCATCGCACTCGACGAGATACCCATCACGAAACAGAAAGGTTCGGGGCGCGGTCAGGATGTCATCCGACATATGCGCGATGCGCCGCGGGAGGGGCCAGAGCACCGTGATCGCGATCAGCACGCCACCAGCGACGAGCGCGACTGCCGGCACAAGCAGGAGTGGCAAAACGGCGAATTCTGGCACGGGCAACCCTCTCGGACATGAGCGTCGGCCCACAAGGAGGTGTCACCAAGAGGTTAAGAGGGCGTTAACTTGCCCCGCGAGGACGTATCCGTCCTGATCAGTTCTGTCCGCCATGCTCGACGAACTCGATCCTGTCGCGGGGCCATTCGATTTCTGCCAGCGCGCCGCGGGTCCCCGGACCGTCGGCCCCCCGATTTGCGAATCGCACCCGCGCGCCCGTCCGGGCAAGCAGTGTCTTGGAGATGAAAAGACCCAGGCCCATTCCGTCCTTCTGACGGTTGCTCTGCACGGATTTGAGAAAAGGATCGCCCAGCCGGCTGAGGATCTCCGCGGGATAACCCGGGCCGTCGTCCTCGATCCTAAGACGCACGGCATTCTCGTCCCATCGCCCCTCGATCCAGACTGTGGCCTCTGCATGGTCGACTGCATTCTGGACCAGATTCCGGAGGCTGTGGATGATCTCGGGCGCCCTCAGGATCCTGGGGCGGCGCGGCGACGTCCCGCTTTCGGCGGCGAAATCGTACAGGATGTCGATGCCGCGGTCCGTGTGGGGTTCGGCTGCCTCCGAGACGATGGTTTGCAGCGGGGCGGCCTTCATCTGCGGGTCCGCGTCCCGCCCCGCCTCGCCCATGGCTCGCAAGATGTCCCTGCACCGGTCGGCCTGACTGCGGATCAACGCGGCATCCGCCCGCTGGTCGGGATCCTCGATCTCTTCCTCCAGCTCGGCCGAGACCAGTTTGATCGTGGCCAGCGGTGTGCCCAGTTCGTGCGCGGCGGCGGCGACCATGCCGCTGATGTCGTGGAGCTTCTGCTCTCGCGAGAGGGCGGTCTGGGTCGCCAGAAGCGCGTTGCTCATGCGTTCGGTCTCAAGCGTCAGGCGCAATGAGAATGCGCCGAGCAGAAGCGTGGTGATGACGATGGCGAACCAGAATCCGATCAGGTGCAGGCGAGGCAGGTCCAGCACGTCTCCACTCTCGGATGTCAGGGGCATGTGATAGCCCCCGAGCAGAGAAATCAGGACGAGCGCGACCGCGCCGATCAGAATCGTCGCACGGCGCGACAGGGTCGTCGCAGCCAGCGTAACGGGGCCCACGATCAGAATGGCGAACGGATTGTTCAGTCCACCCGTGAGGAACAGCAATGCGCTGAGCTGGACGAGGTCGAAGAGCAGGAAGAGCGACGCCTCCCGTTCCGACAACCGGTGTGTCGGGGAATAGAGAAGCTGCGCGGCGAGATTCGCCGCGACCATCAGCAGCACGATCAGGACGCAGGCCAGAAGCGGCAAGGACAACGACAGCGCAAATGTGGCGATCGCCAAGGTTGCGGACTGACCGGTAACTGCGAGCCATCGCATGTTCATCAGCGTCCGGAGGCGAACCGGGGCGGCCCCGGTCTCGGGCGGCAAGAGCGTCGTGGTGGCCTGCGTGGGCATGGAGTGAGGTATGGGTCGGGAACGATTGGCTGCAAGGGCTCGTTTGACCCACGTGGGGATCGCCCCATCCTTTCCCACGATCGCTTTTCAGGGAGGACCCTATGGCCGAGGCCGCTGCGAGAGACATCGGACCAGACAAGACGCTTCTGCTCGTCGACGATGACGAGGCGTTCCTGCGCCGCTTGGAACGAGCGATGGAAAAGCGCGGCTTCGAGGTCGAGGCGGCGGGATCGGTGGCGGAAGGGCTGGCCAAGGCGACCGCGCGCCCATCCGCCTACGCGGTCATCGATCTTCGGCTGGAGGACGGCAACGGCCTTGATGTCGTTGAGAAACTCAGGGAACGCCGACCGGATTCAAAGATCGTGATCCTGACCGGCTACGGCGCGATCGCGACCGCGGTCGCTGCCGTAAAGATCGGGGCGACTGACTATCTGGCCAAACCTGCGGATGCCAACGACATCATGGACGCACTCCTCTGCCCCGAGGACGAGGCACCGCCTCCGCCCGAGAACCCGATGAGCGCAGATCGGGTCCGGTGGGAGCACATTCAGCGCGTGTATGAATTGTGCGACAGGAACGTCTCCGAAACCGCACGGCGCCTCAACATGCATCGCCGGACATTGCAGCGGATCTTGGCCAAGAGATCTCCGAGATAACGGCATCGTGATCGTGCGGTCGGGCGGGATGGATCGGGAAGCGGATACTCGGCCCCAATCTCTGCTGCCGACGAGGCGGGCGCGGCTTGTCACCCTATTATGCAGGAAGCCATATTCGTGCGTTGCGCCTCTTGTCGTCGTGGCTCTGGCTGCCTGTGGCGTAAATCCTGTTTCCTCGCCCGGGTCGCAGTCCGACCGTCATGACCTGGCACTGGTGCCGTCCGTGGGGGGGTTATCGGTCGCGGGGTCTGGCGGGCGAGAGATCGGGTTCGGGCGAGACCGGGACGGGGCCCTGGAGAGTATGACCAGGGTCACCGGACTTCGCCCCAGGCCGGTGGCCTGCGGCGCGGGGCGGGAGCAGTTCGCCATCGGCGATCTTCGGGTCGTGTTCGAAGGCGGCAGCTTCGTCGGTTGGCAGAACGGTGATGATGCCGCCGGAAAAGGTTGTTCGTGACTGTTGGCAAACAGGGTCGGTCTCTCATCTTCCAAACCTGGTGTTCGGGCGGCTCCCCGCGGCCGCGCCCTTTAGGTCAGACGAACCGGTTCACGATCGCCTCCAGACGTTCTTGCCGGCCGGAGCGCGGCTCGGGTTCGATGCTCCTTTCCTCGACCAGCGCAGCGGCCTCTTCCAATGATCCGTCGAGCATCGCTTTCGCGGCGACGCCATCCCACCCGGCATACCGGTCCGCGCGGAGCCGCTCCAATTCTCCGTCCTCCAAGAGAGCCACCGCCGCCTTGAGACCTCTGGCGCAAACATCCATCGCACCCACATGCGCCGCCACCAAATCGACCGGATCCAGCGATTGTCGCCGGAGCTTTGCGTCGAAGTTGGTCCCGCCTGTGGTGAAGCCGCCGGCGCGAAGGATCTCGTAGTAGGCGAGCGCGACCTCGGGCACGTTGTTCGGAAACTGATCGGTATCCCATCCGGACTGATAGTCGTTCCGGTTCATGTCGATCGACCCGAGAATCCCCAGGGACGCGGCCAGAGCCAATTCGTGCTCGAAGGAATGGCCGGCCAGGATCGCGTGCCCCTGCTCGACATTGACCTTCACCTCGCCTTCCAGCCCGAACTCCTTGAGGAAGCCGTAAACCGTCGCGACATCGTGGTCATACTGGTGTTTCGTAGGCTCCTGCGGTTTGGGCTCGATCAGTATGGTGCCGTCGAAGCCGATCTTGCGGGCGTAGTCCACAACCATCTGCAGGAACCGCCCGGCCTGCTGCCGTTCCCGGGCGAGATCGGTGTTCAGAAGGGTCTCGTAACCCTCGCGCCCGCCCCAGAGAACATAATTCTGGCCACCCAGCTTTTGGGTCGCGTCGATGCAAGATTTCACGGTCGCCGCAGCATAGGCGAAGACATCGGGATCGGGATTGGTCGCAGCGCCCGCCATGTAGCGCCGATGGGAAAACAGGTTCGCCGTGCCCCAAAGGAGCTTAGGGCCGCCTGCCTCCATCTTGCCCCCGATGTAATCCACCATCTCTTCGAGGTTGCGGCGGCTCTCTGCGAAGGTGGCGCCTTCGGGTCGGATGTCGGCGTCGTGAAAGCAGAAGAACGGCTGGCCCAGGATCGCGAAGAGGTCGAAGGCGGCATCGGCCTTTGCCTTCGCGTCCTTCATCGTGTCGCCGAACCAGGGCCGCTGGAAGGTCTGGCCGCCGAACGGATCGCCGCCGGGCCAGGCGAACCCGTGCCACCATGCGACGGCGAAGCGCAGATGGTCCTCCAGCCGCTTACCCATGACGGTCGCATCGGGGTCGTAATGCCGGAATGACGTGATGCCGTCGCCCCGCGCGTCGAACTCTACCGGCTCGATACCGTCGAAATACCCCATGGATCTCCCTCCCGTTTGGCCGCGGTCGGGATTCGACCTGCCGAATGCAGAAAGGAATTCGCCGAGCCTGTCGCGTCAAGGGTGACGCGGCAAAGGGAAGGGATTTCTACCTATGCAGTCAGGCTTCGGGCAACCCATACGCCGATAGCCGCCGTCAGCCCGGTCAGGACGGTTCCCCAGGCCCAGTCCGTGGCGACCATGGTCCACGACCAGTCGCGCATGACCGCTTTCGATGTGAGTTCGTATGTCCCATAGGCGAACGCTCCGAGAAGCGCGCCCTGCACCAGTGCCTGCGAGACGCTGCCCTCCTTCAGCGCCGGCCATCCGACGAACCAGACGATGCCCGCGATATACATCAGGTAGAAGAGCGTCGCCGCTCCCATGTCGATGGGGCTGCGCAGCATTTCCCCCAGATGCCTCTGGAATAGAGGCTGTATGACCTGCGTCAGCATTACGGAGTCGAGCGCGAGGAAGGCGATCGCCGAAGCGATATAGAGTGTCAGGATCTGCATGGGCCTCCCCCGGTGGTCAATCAGGTTACGGCGCGCGGCGGCTACCGGATTAGTCCGGTGCGGATCAGAGCCGGAATACCTTGACGATCTTGCCGTCGCGCATACCGGCACCCTGTTCGAAGCCGCGCGAGCGATAGTACGCGATCGCGCCTTCATTGCCGGGATGGATGAAGGCGAAGATGCGCTTGCCGGCGCGGGACCTTGCGGCCCGGTGCGTGGCCTCCCAGAGCTGCGATCCGGTTTGGATGTCGTGGTCTCCGCGTGGGACGAAGGTCGCGATCTCCCACTCGCCACGTTCCTGTCTGGGCGCGATCCACTGGGCCCCGACGATCTCGCCCTCGATTTCAGCCACGTGCCAGATATCGTCTTCGGTCATCCATCGGCTTAGTTCGTCGGCCTTTACGGGGCCTTGAGGCATCACCGTCCCCGGGCGTCCGAAGACGCGGTTCAGGATCGCAGCGATCCCACCGAAGTCGAAGACCTGCGCGGGCCTGACGGAAACCTTGCTCACCATCCGAGCCCGAGAGACCAAGGACGACTCGCGCTGCAGGCAATTTCTAGCAGTGTGGTGGATACGGCTGCCGGGACAAGTCGCATTGCGGGCTCAAAGGTTCTGCTGCGCTATCGGACAGCGTCGCAGGCCGCCAGCAGATCGGTGTGGCGACGCATGAAGGCTTCGCGGACTTCTGCGGGTGGACGCAAATGCAGCGCGAGCCCGTCGATCAGCGCCGGATCGGGTCGTCCGAAATAGCGGTTCGCTTCGACGGTCGTGAAGCCGGCGAGGTGCACGGCTTCCAACCAGGCAGAGACTCTGTCGGCTGCCTTGATGCGCCGTTTCAATGCAGGGGGCGTCACCGCCGGAAGGCCGAATCTGACATGGATCGCCGCGGCCAGCCGTTCGTCCAGCGCGCCGTAGCCCGGACCGACGGCGGCTTTGACCGGCGAGATCATGTCACCGATCACGTATTCCGGCGCATCATGCAGCAACGCCGTCAGACGCTCCCCGGGCGTGGCGTCGACCTTGGCCCTCTGGAACAGCGTTTCGACCAGCAGCGAATGTTCTGCCACGGAGTAGGGCCAATCGCCACGCGTTTGCCCGTTCCAGCGCGCGACGAAGGCGAGGCCATGGGCGATATCGGTGATCTCCACATCGACGGGGGTCGGGTCGAGGAGATCGAGACGGCGTCCCGAAAGCATGCGCTGCCATGCACGGGCTGGAGGTCTATCGCGGGCCATCGGTTCCGTTCTTCGGCCGACGTCAAAGGCAATGCAACCTTATCGCCGCCAGCGGGGTTCATTGGGGGTTACGGGGAGAGAAACCAAACCGGCGCCGTGTCGCCCAGACGGGAGTATTCCGGATGAAGGCAAGTATCCCTCTCGCAGCCATCGCGTTTAGCTGCGCCGCGGCTTCGGCTTCTGCCCAGCAGAATTGCGCACCAAGAGTCATCCTTACCGATAGGCTGAACCAGGCATACGGCGAGGTCTTCTCCGGTGGGGGCCTCCAGAGTGGCGATGCTATCATCGAGGTGTGGACTTCGCCGGAGGACGGAAGCTGGGCCATCCTGCTGACAAAGGCAGACGGGACGAGCTGTATCATGGCGGCCGGCACCGACTGGCAGAGGAACGTCGCCGGCGCCGCGGCTCCCGGCGCGCCCGCCTGATTTCAGCACGCGCTCGACGGCGGCTATCACAGGTATCACTCTCAACGCTGTCTCGTTGATGCCGCCCGGATGGCCTGTTAGTCGGCCGTCCGACACAGGCTGAGGAACGCGCGCATGAAGGACTACGTCATCAAGGATATCGACCTCGCGGGGTATGGCCGCAAGGAACTGGATATCGCCGAGACCGAGATGCCGGGTCTGATGGCCCTCCGCGAGGAATACGGCGAGGCGCAACCGCTGAAGGGCGCAAGGATCGTCGGCAGTCTTCACATGACGATCCAGACCGCCGTCCTGATCGAGACGCTGACCGCGCTTGGCGCGGATGTCCGCTGGGCATCCTGCAACGTCTTTTCGACACAGGACCACGCGGCGGCGGCGATCGCCGCAAGCGGCGTGCCGGTTTTCGCCGTCAAGGGGCAGAGCCTCGAAGAGCACTGGGATTATCTGGATCGGTCTTTCCTTTTCGAGGACGGGCCGAACATGATCCTGGACGATGGCGGAGATGCGACCCTCTACGTCCTTCTGGGCGCCCGGGCCGAAGCGGGCGAAGAGATCATCCCCGTTCCGACGTCGGAAGAGGAAGAGGTGATCAAAGCGCAGATCGCCAAGCGGATGGCCGCATCGCCCGGCTGGTTCACGAAGACGCGCGATCAGATCAAAGGCGTCTCAGAAGAGACGACGACCGGTGTCCATCGCCTGTATGCGCTGCACAAGAACGGGGGGCTGCCGTTCCCGGCGATCAACGTGAACGACAGCGTCACGAAGTCGAAGTTCGATAACAAGTACGGGTGCAAGGAATCCCTCGTCGACGGGATCCGTCGTGCAACCGACACGATGATGGCCGGGAAGGTGGCTGTCGTTCTGGGTTACGGGGACGTCGGCAAGGGGTCCGCCGCGTCGCTGCGCGGGGCCGGCGCCAGGGTCAAGGTGACGGAGGTCGATCCGATCTGCGCGCTTCAGGCCGCGATGGACGGGTTCGAGGTTGTCCTGCTCGAGGATGTGGTCGGCACTGCCGATATCTTCATCACCACGACGGGCAACAGGGACGTGATCCGCATCGAGCACATGCGCGAGATGAAGGACATGGCGATCGTCGGGAACATCGGCCATTTCGACAACGAGATTCAGGTCGCTTCGCTCCGGAACCACAAGTGGACGAACATCAAGGAGCAGGTCGACATGATCGAGTTGCCTTCCGGCAACCGGATCATCCTGCTCTCCGAAGGACGCCTCTTGAACCTCGGCAACGCGACCGGCCATCCGTCCTTCGTCATGTCCGCCAGCTTCACCAACCAAGTGCTGGCGCAGATCGAGCTCTGGACCAAGGGTGAAGACTACACGCCCGGCGTCTACATCCTGCCCAAGCATCTCGACGAGAAGGTCGCGGCGCTGCATCTGGCGAAGATCGGGGCGCAGTTGACGAAGTTGGACAAGACGCAGGCCGACTATATCGGCGTGGCGCAGGACGGTCCCTTCAAGCCGGAACACTACCGGTACTGACGCGAAGGACAGCACCTTCTGGCGAGCCCAAGCGCCGGTCTCGGGAAGACTGAACGGGACGGTGGAACCGGAATGACCGCCATCTCGTCAGGCGGCGGTGGCCGCCCGATTACGGGCGGCCTCACTCGTGGAAAGATCAGACTACGCTCCACCCTTTTATCGGGTGTCGCAGCGTTCGCCGGGGCCGATTTGGTTCTGGCCGTCGCTGGTGTCGGCGGGATTATCGGCTTGAGCGAGAACGATGTCGCCATCCCATTGGCCGGCTCGAAGAAGGCGAAGACGGCCTCGTTTTTCCGGAAAAGACCGACGAAGATTTGAAGGCCATGGCGTCTTTGTCCGGAGAGGGTGAGGAGTTGGCCCTCGATCCGACGATTGCCGGGGATCACGTTGCCATGGATCGCCTTGAGATGGGTGCGTCCGAAATAGGGGCTGGGGGGATGGCCGAAGGAACCGGACCCGTCGACGCTCAGGTCGAGACCAACCGATCCCGCTTGATCCTATGAGGAGACGGCTGCGTTCCACGCCGTGCGCGGCGGTATTCTGTTCCAGCAGGCTGATCGGCCTGTTTTCGCTTCTCCAGAACCGGGCGTCGGGCAGAATCCCGCGAGAAGCGTCGGCCCAAGAGATCCGGACCGGGCATCGTCCGAGTTCTGCGCTTTCATGGTTGCGAGCCGCGGCGCATCCGTCGTGGCCGTCAGCCAAGGAGAGATCGAATGACTATTCGTAGCATCCTCTTCGCCGGCGCTGCGGCGCTGGTCGGAACCGGCGTCATCGCGCAGGAGGCGGTCGAGAACCCGGGAAGTGACGCGGAGGCCGAAATCCTCGCCCCAGAGGGCGGTGAAACCGCGGAAGCGCCGGCCGCGCCGGATGCAGGCACCGAAACGGAAATGGCGGGAGATTCCGAAGGCCTCTACGGCGCCTTTGGCGACCGAGCGGTGGCTGACCTCATCGGCCTGAACGTTCTCGCGAATTCAACCGAGGGCGAGATCCGCAATGTCGGCGAGGTCGAGAGCCTTGTCCGGACCGCAGGTGGGGGCGACGAGGTCATGGCCGTCGTCGGTGTCGGAGGCTTTCTGGGCTTTGGAGAGCGTGACGTTGCCGTTCCTCTCGCCTCATTTGAAGAAAACGAACTCGGTCTGGTTCTGCCGGGCATGACGCGAGACGAACTCGAAGCGATGCAGCCTTATGACGGAGCGGGGGTCGAGCTGACCATGGACATGACCGTGGACGGCCAGCCGATCGCACCGGACACAGAAATGCAGCCGCCCACCGGTGAAGACGGTGCCGCAGAAGAGGGAGTCATTACCGAGTGACGTCCCAGTATCTGGCCCTGCCGCGGACCGGTAGGGCCACTTCACGCCCGGTCCGGCAGGGTGCCGTCAAGTCTCGCCGGACGCGTATTCGTCGGTTCGGCAGGCGGTCGGGCAGGACTTCGCCGATGCTTGCAGCATGGACCGGCCGATTGCAGGGGCCGGCGGCCCAGCACTCTTCCGCTAGCATCGCCGCCGGGTGATCCTTCGCGATCCATTTCAAAGGAACCTGATCATGTTGCGCACCATCCCCATCATTTTTGCGGTGTACTCCGTGGCTCTCCTGCAGATACCGGCTTTGGCTCAGCAAGGTCCGGTTGGCGCCTTCGCGGACACGGCCGTGGGCGATCTCGTCGGAGCCGATGTTCTGGCGGCCGATGGCGATCCTATCGGCGAAGTGGAACGACTGGTCGATGTACGCGGGGAGGTCCTCGCAATCGTCGGTGTCGGAGGCTTCCTCGGCTTCGGCGAGCACGACGTCGCGATCCCGCTCAGGGAATTCGTCCAGGCGGAGGACTCCCTCAGCCTGTCGGCCTATACGCGATCGGACCTGCAAGCGATGATCGCTTATCAAGGCGAGGGCGACCCTCTGCCGCTCGACATGACCGTAGCTGGCTCGCGCGGCGATTCGGACGGGTAGGAGGACGTGTACGAGTATGTCGTCGGACCGGTCGGCGGCGACACAATGTGTCATTTCCCGAGAATGCAGGCACGCCTGAAGCCCTGTAGGGCAGGCGGTACCGTGTCTTGAGGGAGTGGGTGATTGTAACGTCTTCGGCCGCGCTTTGGTTGCAGAACGGGAATTTTTTTTCCGAGCAGGAACTTGGACGGAATGTCGCGGGCTTAACAGGCACTGCAAACAATCCTCCAAGGAGGGAATCATGAAGACGCACAACCTGCTGCTGAGCAGCGTCGCGGTAATCGCACTCACCGGTGGCATCGCCATCGCCCAGACCGCGGATCTGGACGGCGATACCGAAGGTCAGGACACGGCACTCGAGAACACGCTGGATCAGGACGGCAATCCGATCGTCGTCGAAGGCGATACCATGGCCGCCGGCGCCATGGGCGGTCAGATCGTCGTCGAGCAGCCCGACGCCGAAGTGTCGGTCAACGTTCCCGATCCGTCCGTAACGGTCGATCAGGCGCGCCCGGAAGTCTTGGTCGAGCAGGGGGAGCCGCAGATCACCGTGACGGTCGCCGAACCGACCGTGACCGTCGAACAGCAGGCTCCGATCATCACGATCGAGCAGGCCCAGCCGCAGGTGACCGTGACGATCCCCGAGCCGACCATCACAGTCCGTATGCCCGAACCTGACGTGAACGTTGCGACGGCCGAGCCCGAGATCGCCGTCGATCAGCCGGAGCCCATCGTGCGCTTCGTGCGACCGGAGCCGCGTATCACGATCGAGGAAGCGGAACCCAACGTGCAGGTCACGTCGGCCGAGCCCGAGATCCGCGTCAACCGCGCGGACGCTGCGGAAGTCACGCTCGAACAGGCTGAAGCGAATGTCCAGATCGAAGAGTCCGAAGGCGACGGTAACGTCGTGGTCACCGAGGCGGAGCCGCAGGTGAATATCGAGGCGGCCGAGTCGGCTGACATTCAGGTCGAGCAGGCCGATGCCAACGTGACGATCGAGGACGCCGATCCGAACGTCGCGATCGCCGAAGAGACTGAGATGGCGGAAGGCGAGATGACCGAGACGACGCAGTCCGGCGGTCTATACGCGGCTTTTGCGGACTCTCGCGTTTCGGACTTGGTCGGGATGGATGTGCTGTCGACGAACGGGAACGATGTGGGTGAAGTCGACCGGCTGATCCGCACGTCCGCAGGCGAACTTGCCGCGATCGTCGGAGCCGGAGGATTTCTCGGTCTGGGCGAGCACAGCGTTGCGATCCCGCTTGACCGGTTCGCGATGACCGAAGAGGGCCTGATGCTCGAAGGCATGACTGAATCCGAGTTGCAGGCGATGCCCGAATGGGACGAGCAGGGCGAAGTCATGCCGCTCGGCCTGACGGTCGGCGACGCGTACTGAACGATCCTAGCGAATGAATCGGAAGGGCCCCGGTCGGGGCCCTTTTTTCATATTGGGCTTACGGTTCCCCGCCGATGGAAGCATTCTGTCCCGATGCTGCGCCGCGCCGTCCGTCTGCTCCGATTGCTGTCACGCCTCGCGACTGTCCTGCTCCTCCTCTGGGTGGGTTGGTGGCTGTCGGTAGACCCCGATAGCCCGCTGCCGGTCCAATGGCGTCCGGGGACGCCCCTCGACGTTTCACTGACAGAAACCTGGCTGACCCCGATCAAGCTTCGGATGGCCCTGTCATCTCCGGGCCGATGTCTGGCGGCCCTGTCGACCGGCGCGACTTATGAGGAGTTGCCGCCTCTCGAAGACGGCGCGAGGTGCGGCATAGCCAACCGTGTCGCCGTGACGGGGATCGGCGGCATCCCGATCCCCGAAGTGGAAACGAGTTGTCCCGTCGCGCTCAGGCTGGCGATGTGGGCAAGGCACGACCTCCGCGCTGTCGCAGAGGAAACGTTCGGTTCCCCGCTCGAAGAAGTCCGGCACCAGGGAAGCTATAACTGCCGGACCATCCGCGGTGGAAACAGGATGAGCTATCATGCGACGGCGCGCGCCATCGACATCCGGGCGGTCGTCATCGGCGGCCGGGAAATCCCGCTGTTGGGAAACTGGGACGGCGACACCCCAGAGAGTCGGTTCTGGCGCCAAGCGCATGCCAGGTCGTGTGGTCGCTTTGCGCTGGTCCTCGGGCCGGATTTCGACGCCAACCATGCAGATCATCTGCACCTTCAATCGGCCGGCTGGGGCCTTTGCCGTTAACTTTCCCTTTATTTCCGCTCCGGGCGACGGCAACACTCTGCCCGGGGGCGCGCGAGGACGCCCGGAAGGACAGGAAGAGTAGCTATGAGCAAGCTTGACGAGAAGGTCGGCAAGTACATCCAGGTGGTGAAGGACAAGGGCGTCGATCTCGACACGGATCTGCTGCGGAAGGTGACGCAGGCCTGCGGCCCCTCGATCTACAACGCGGATTCCGAAACGATCGCGGCAAGCCAGCCTGGAGAGATCGAAACAGTCAAGAACAACTTCCTGATCAAGAAGCTGGGCCTGAGCGAGGGGCCCAAGCTGGACGAGGGCCTGGACGCCGTGCTGGATCAATACGGACGTTCGGATCGCAACA
Organism: Jannaschia aquimarina; assembly: GCF_000877395.1. Classification (GTDB taxonomy): domain Bacteria; phylum Pseudomonadota; class Alphaproteobacteria; order Rhodobacterales; family Rhodobacteraceae; genus Jannaschia; species Jannaschia aquimarina. Next base: position 92,916 of record NZ_JYFE01000050.1, read on the forward strand.
AGTACCGCGCGGTCATCTACTACATGCTGACGAAGCATTTCGGGAAGGAAGCGGTCTACGGCTGACCCTTTCCCGACGATGATTGGAGGGCGCCTGCGGGCGCCCTTTTTCGTTCGCCCGCGGGTTGCATATGTGCAACACCTCACCCATGTCGATTTCATGAGGCCCGAACGCTGCCGTGCCCTGTCTGGGGCGGCCTTTCCACCGGGTGCTTGAGAGGAGACAGGACATGGACTTGGAGAAGTTCACAGAGCGGGCCCGCGGGTTCATCCAGGCCGCTCAGACCATTGCCAGCCGTGAAGGACATCAGCAATTGACGCCGGAGCATCTGCTCAAGGCGATCATGGACGATGAGCAGGGCATGGCCGCCAATCTGATCGACCGCTCCGGCGGGGCATCTGCGCGCGTGCGCGACGCGGTGGATGCTGCCGTGGATCGGCTGCCAAAGGTATCCGGCGACGCGGGGCAGGTCTACCTGAGCCGTGAGACGGCGACGGTCCTCGACGAAGCAGAGAAAGTGGCCAAGAAGGCCGGCGACAGCTTTGTGCCCGTCGAACGGATGCTGATGGCTCTGGCCCTGGTGAAGTCGAAGGCGAAGGACGCGCTGGAAGCTGGCGCCGTCTCGGCCCAAGGCCTGAATGCTGCGATCAACGACATTCGAAAGGGCAGGACCGCTGATTCCGCGAGCGCGGAGGACACCTTCGATGCGCTGAAGAAGTATGCTCAGGACCTGACGGAGCGGGCGCGAGAGGGCAAGATCGACCCGATCATCGGCCGCGACGAGGAGATCCGGCGCGCGATGCAGGTGCTGAGCCGTCGCACCAAGAACAATCCTGTTCTGATCGGCGAGCCGGGAACCGGCAAGACCGCCATCGCCGAAGGGCTGGCCCTGCGCATCGTCAACGGCGATGTGCCCGAGAGCCTGCGAGACAAGAAGCTGATGGCGTTGGACATGGGGGCACTGATCGCCGGGGCGAAGTACCGCGGTGAATTCGAGGAGCGGCTGAAGGCCGTCCTGTCCGAGGTCGGCGCCGCAGCGGGCGAGATCATCCTCTTCATCGATGAGATGCACACTCTTGTTGGCGCAGGGAAGACTGACGGTGCGATGGACGCGGCCAACTTGATCAAGCCCGCGCTGGCGCGCGGCGAGCTGCATTGCGTGGGCGCCACGACGCTGGATGAGTACCGCAAGTATGTCGAGAAAGACGCGGCCCTTGCGCGGCGCTTCCAACCGCTCCTGGTGGACGAACCGACGGTCGAGGACACGATCTCCATCTTGCGTGGCATTAAGGAGAAGTACGAGATGCACCACGGCGTGCGGATCTCGGACTCTGCCTTGGTCGCTGCGGCGACCCTCTCGAACCGGTACATCACCGACCGCTTTCTGCCCGACAAGGCCATCGACCTGATGGACGAGGCCGCGTCGCGGCTGCGCATGGAGGTCGATTCCAAGCCGGAGGAACTGGATGCGCTGGATCGCGACATCCTGCAGAAGCAGATTGAGGTCGAAGCCCTCCGCCTTGAGGACGACCAGGCATCGAAGGACCGGCTCGAGACGCTGGAAAAGGAACTCGCCGATCTGCAGGAACAATCGGCCCAACTGACCGCCAAATGGCAGTCAGAACGCGACAAGCTCGACAGTGCGCGGCATCTGAAGGAGCAGTTGGATCACGCGCGGGTCGAGCTTGATCAGGCCAAACGAGCCGGTGACTTCGCCAAAGCGGGCGAACTGCAATATGGTCGGATCCCTGAACTCGAACGCCTGTTGGCCGAGGCCGAGGATCGTGAGGGCGACATGATGGTCGAAGAGGCCGTGCGCCCCGAGCAGATCGCCGCCGTGGTCGAGCGGTGGACCGGCGTTCCCATGTCCAAGATGCTCGAAGGCGAGCGTGAGAAGCTCCTGCGCATGGAGGATGAACTCGGCCGTCGCGTCATCGGGCAGAAGCAGGCGGTGACTGCCGTGGCCAATGCCGTTCGGCGGGCCCGCGCGGGCCTGAACGACGAATCCCGGCCATTGGGCAGCTTCCTGTTTCTCGGACCGACGGGCGTCGGCAAGACCGAGTTGACGAAGGCGCTGGCCGAGTTCCTGTTCGACGACGACGGTGCGATGGTCCGCATCGACATGTCGGAATTCATGGAGAAGCACGCGGTCGCCCGTCTGATCGGCGCACCTCCGGGTTACGTCGGCTACGATGAGGGCGGTGTTCTGACCGAGGCGGTGCGGCGGAGGCCCTACCAGGTCGTGCTGTTCGACGAGGTCGAAAAGGCCCATCCGGACGTCTTCAACGTGCTGCTTCAGGTTCTGGACGACGGCGTTCTCACGGATGGCCAGGGCCGAACCGTGGATTTCAAGCAGACGCTGATCATCCTTACGTCCAACCTGGGCAGTCAGGCGCTGAGCCAGTTGCCTGACGGAGCCGATGCGAGCGCGGCCAAGCGTGACGTGATGGATGCCGTGCGCGCGCATTTCCGGCCGGAATTTCTGAACCGGTTGGACGAGGCGATCATCTTCGACCGGCTCGCCCGCGGCGACATGGCCGGGATCGTGGAAATCCAGATCGCGCGTCTGGCAAAGCGGCTGGGCGGTCGCAAGATCACGCTCAAGTTGGATGATGCAGCAAAGGGTTGGCTCGCAGAGGAAGGATACGATCCGGTCTTCGGCGCGCGCCCGCTGAAACGGGTGATCCAGCGGAGCCTGCAAAACCCCTTGGCCGAGATGATCCTTTCGGGCGATGTGTCCGATGGCGATGTCGTCGCGGTATCCGCAGGGCCGGACGGTCTCATGATCGGAGATCGTGTCGCGCAAAGCGATCGGCATCCACCCGAGGACGCGGTCGTCCACTGATCAATCGGTGCCCCTGGCGGGGCACCGATCTCATTTTTGGAAGAAGCCGACGCGATCGCGCCGAAATCATCGGTGCGATCTTTGATTGCGATATCGCGCTCCCTTTCTCCGACATGTCTCTGAGAGACGCCTCAAGCTCCCTGTCTGGAACAGTCTGCGCCGCGTGATGAGGCCCACAACGCCCACGGGCTCCTCGACCGTGAAAGACCCAAGGGCTGGTGCGGAACGCCTTTGCGCCGAATACGTTCGCCTTGCATGTGCAATTGCTCGATCACGCGCCGCCGTTTCCTCGCGGGGGCGGCTCTCTCCGCACCAATTACGACAACCGGGTGCGACATGCCGATCCTCGTTTCAGAGGCAGAGGCTGCGCGGATGGGCGAAGAGGCCTGGGCAGCGATCCGTCAAAGAAGTCCTCTCTCGTCGAACACCGAATACTCGGAAGTCACACGCCGTGTAGCTGGACGCCTGCTTCGGGCAGGAGGGCATGACACCGGAGATTGGGAGTTCGCGGTTTTTGCGGGCGATCAGGTGAACGCCTTCGCGTTGCCCGGCCGGAAGATCGGTGTCTACGAGGGAATGCTCGATTTGGTCACGTCCGAGGGTCAACTGGCGGCCGTCATCGGACATGAGATCGGGCATATCGAAGCCGATCACTCCCGCGAGCGGATGAGCGCCCAGATGGCAGGCAACGCAGCGCTTCGTGTCCTGTCCTGGTTGCTTGATCTGGGTGAGGTCGAGTTTGCGGATGAGATCGCGGCGGCGCTCGGCGTCGGCGTCGAATTCGGGGTGCTGAGGCCCTACGGACGAGGTCAGGAAGAGGAGGCGGACCTCCTTGGGCTGCACCTCATGCGCAGCGCCGACTATCAAGGTGAGGAGGCGGTCGCGCTGTGGCAGCGTATGGCCGCACGCGGGCAGCGGGGCCCGGACTTTCTTTCAACGCACCCGGCCCCGCAAAGTCGGATCGAAGCCTTGCAAGAAGCGATCTCGGTTGCATCTTGATCGCTGCTCTGGCGCGCAGTCTGGCGAGACCTCGACGGTTCTTCCTGTGGATGCGCGGGAGGCCGCCGATGCAGATAACAAAAGTGTGAATTCTTCACACAAGTGGAAACCGAAACCTACTTCCCTGCGTATTATGAGTGATGGTTCGACACCGACCATCCCAAGTCCAACGGGAGAATGAATATGATCCGCAACACGATGCTTGCCGCCGCCGTCACCGCCATGGCCGCCCCTGCCTTCGCTCAGTCGGCCACGCCGAACCTGGTCGAGACAGCGCAAGCCGCCGGTGATTTTGGCACGCTGCTTGCCGCTGCTGAAGCTGCTGGCCTGGTCGAAACGCTGACGGGCGAGGGTCCGTTCACCGTGTTCGCGCCGACCGACGAGGCATTTGCCGCGCTGCCCGAAGGCACGGTGGAAAGCCTGCTGCAGCCTGAAAATCAGGAGCAGCTCGCGAACATCCTGCTGTACCACGTCGTCCCCGGCAAAGTGATGTCGACCGATCTGCAGGACGACATGGAAGCTGACACCGCGCTTGAAGGTCAGTCGGTCACGATCGATCTGGACGATGGTGTGATGGTCGAAGGTGCGACCGTGACGTCCGCCGACATCGAAGCCTCGAACGGCGTGATCCACGTGATCGACAGCGTGATCCTGCCCGAAGGCTGAATTCCGCATCTTGAACGAAAGGGCGCCTTCGGGCGCCCTTTTTTCTTGGATATCGTTCACCTCCTGGTCAGCGAAAGGTATTCCGACTGTGGGGGGATGCCGTGTGGCGGGGATCCCAGGCGACACGAGGAGAGCCGAATGATCATGGTCGACTGGGCAGGGTGGATAATCCAGGCGCTCGCTTTGGGCTTCGTCTTCTTGATCGGCATGGCTGCCGCAACGGCCGCGGTCCTGTTCGTCGTGGACCGCACGCAGACACACGACGCAATCCGTCGCAACTACCCGGTCATCGGTCGGTTCAGGTCGCTGTTTACAGAGCTGGGTGAATTCTTCCGGCAGTATTTCTTCGCGATGGATCGGGAGGAGATGCCGTTCAATCGCGCTCAGCGGGACTGGGTTGCGCAGGCCGCCGAAGGCGAAAGTAACACGGTGGCCTTCGGGTCGACACGGAATATTGGCATTCCGGGAACGCCGATCTTTGTGAATGCCGCCTTCCCTCCGCTTGAGACGCAGGCGGCCAAGACCGAACCGATGGTGATAGGCCCCGGTGCGCGTCAGCCGTTCGAGGCGCCATCGATCTTCAATCTGTCGGGTATGAGTTATGGCGCGATCTCGAAGCCAGCCGTCCGTGCGCTGAGCCGAGGATGTGCGGATGCAGGCATATGGATGAATACCGGTGAAGGCGGATTGTCGGAATATCACCTCGAAGGGGGCTGCGATCTCGTCTTCCAGATCGGGACGGCGAAATTCGGCCTTCGGGATATCGAAGGTTCTCTAAGCGAGGAGAAGCTCCGCGAAGTCGCGGCGATCCCGCAAGTCAGGATGTTCGAGTTGAAGCTGGCGCAGGGCGCGAAACCCGGGAAGGGCGGTATCCTGCCCGCCGCGAAGGTGACGCCGGAGATTGCTGAGATCAGGGGATTGCGGCCCGGGGAGGATGGCATCAGCCCGACCCGTCATGCCGAGGCCTCGAATGCCGGCGAATTGCTCGATCTGATCGGCCGGATCCGCGAGGTCTCCGGCAAACCGGTCGGGATCAAGACGGTAGGAGGAGCTGCCGAGGCCTTCGTCGAGCTCTTCGATGTGATCAACGAGCGGGGTCCCGATTCTGCTCCGGACTTCATCACGCTCGATGGCGGGGAAGGGGGGACCGGCGCGGCGCCGATGCCATTGATCGATCTGGTCGGCATGTCGATCCGCGAAGCTCTGCCGATGGTGAGTGGGCTGCGCGACGCGGCGGGGCTCAAGGACCGGATCCGGCTGATCGCGTCGGGGAAGCTGGTCGGTCCAGGTGACGTTGCTTGGGCCCTTGCGGCCGGCGCCGACTTTGTCGTGTCGGCGCGCGGCTTCATGTTCAGCCTCGGCTGCATCCAGGCATTGAAGTGCAACAGGAACACCTGTCCCACAGGCATCACGACGCACGATCCTCGGCTTCAGAAAGGGTTGGTCGTCGAGGACAAATGGAAGGGCGTCTCGAACTATGCGACCGGGATCATCCGGGAGGTCGAGACGATTGCCCATTCCGTCGGTGTCAGCGAGCCGCGGCAGATGCGACGGCGGCACGTTCGGATTGTGCAGGCGGACGGAACCAGCATCCCGATGCATGAACTCCACCCCCGTGCCGATGCGCATGCGAAGATGGCCGCACAGTAGTCGACGGACGGTCAAACCCGGTTACATTCGCGTGAGCCGTGGCGCCTGGCCCAGACGCGGCCCGGATTTTCCTACTATCTACGAAGGCAACGAAGAACCGCACGAAATAGGACCTTGCCCATGTGGAAGCCGGACCTCACCCGAGATGACGTGACACCGGAGCGGATCTGGCTGAACCGCCGGCGTCTTATTCAGGCGTTGGGAGCAGGCTCCCTCGCGGGTGCGCTGCCGTTCTCTGCGGCTGCCCAAGAGGTGTTGGAGCCGAACACCTGGGAAGAGATCACCACCTACAACAATTTCTACGAGTTCGGGACCGACAAGGGTGATCCGGTCCGGTATGCCGGAGCGATGCAGACGCAGCCTTGGACCGTGAAAGTCGACGGATTGGTCGACAATCCTGGCGACTACGATCTGACCGACCTGATCGGCGATCTCCCCACGGAAGAGCGGATCTACCGTTTCCGCTGTGTCGAAGCCTGGTCGATGGTGATTCCCTGGAACGGCTTCGAGTTGCGGGCCCTGCTCGAGAAGGTCGGTGTGCAGGACGACGCAAATTACGTGGCTTTCGAAACGGCGGTCCTGCCGGAAGTGATGCCGGGCGTCCGAAGGCCGATCCTAGACTGGCCGTACCGCGAGGGGCTGCGGATGGACGAGGCGATGCATCCTCTTACGATGCTGGCAACTGGCATCTACGGTCGGCTGATTCCGAACCAGAATGGCGCGCCGATGCGATTGGTCGTGCCTTGGAAATATGGCTTCAAGTCGATCAAGAGCATCGTCCGCATCAGTCTGACGGCCGAGCGACCCTACGCAACGTGGGAGGCGTCCAATCCTCGGGAGTACGGGTTCTATGCGAATGTGAATCCCGAGGTGGATCACCCGCGCTGGTCGCAGGCCAGCGAGCGGGTGATCGGAAGTGGGCTCT
>NZ_JYFE01000050.1:105000-115524 GCF_000877395.1 Jannaschia aquimarina
CGTAAGTTCGCGAGAAGGAGGCCCAGTTTCTAGGCAACTAGTGGCTGGGGGCACAAACCAGGGGGTGGCGACTGTTTACTAAAAACACAGGGCTCTGCGAAGTCGCAAGACGACGTATAGGGTCTGACGCCTGCCCGGTGCCTGAAGGTTAAAAGGAGGAGTGCAAGCTCCGAATTGAAGCCCAGGTAAACGGCGGCCGTAACTATAACGGTCCTAAGGTAGCGAAATTCCTTGTCGGGTAAGTTCCGACCTGCACGAATGGCGTAACGACTTCCCCGCTGTCTCCAACATCGACTCAGCGAAATTGAATTGCCTGTCAAGATGCAGGCTACCCGCGGTTAGACGGAAAGACCCCGTGCACCTTTACTACAGCTTCAGACTGGCATCAGGCCATGCATGTGCAGGATAGGTGGTAGGCTTCGAAGCAGGGACGCCAGTCTCTGTGGAGCCACCCTTGAGATACCACCCTTGCATCGCTTGGTGTCTAACCGCGGTCCGTTATCCGGATCCGGGACCCTCTGTGGCGGGTAGTTTGACTGGGGCGGTCGCCTCCTAAAGCGTAACGGAGGCGCGCGAAGGTTGGCTCAGAGCGGTCGGACATCGCTCGTTGAGTGCAATGGCATAAGCCAGCCTGACTGCGAGACTGACAAGTCGAGCAGAGTCGAAAGACGGCCATAGTGATCCGGTGGTCCCAAGTGGGAGGGCCATCGCTCAACGGATAAAAGGTACGCCGGGGATAACAGGCTGATACTGCCCAAGAGTCCATATCGACGGCAGTGTTTGGCACCTCGATGTCGGCTCATCTCATCCTGGGGCTGGAGCAGGTCCCAAGGGTACGGCTGTTCGCCGTTTAAAGAGGTACGTGAGCTGGGTTTAGAACGTCGTGAGACAGTTCGGTCCCTATCTGCCGTGGGTGTAGGATACTTGAGAGGAGTTGCCCCTAGTACGAGAGGACCGGGGTGAACGATCCACTGGTGGACCAGTTGTCATGCCAATGGCAGTGCTGGGTAGCTATGATCGGACAGGATAACCGCTGAAGGCATCTAAGCGGGAAGCCCCCCTCAAAACAAGGTATCCCTGAGGACCGTGGTAGACCACCACGTCGATAGGCCGGAGATGTAAGCGCGGTGACGCGTTCAGTTGACCGGTACTAATTGTCCGATAGGCTTGATTCGATCCAGAAGAAGCCAGGCTTCGTCTGGGAAGCATACTGCAGTGTCGACTTGGATCCGGACTTTTGTTCGGTTTGGTGATCATAGAGCGAGCAAAACACCCGATCCCATCCCGAACTCGGCCGTTAAGTGCCGTATCGCCAATGGTACTGCGTCTTAAGACGTGGGAGAGTAGGTCGTCGCCAAACCTAACAAGAGCCCGGGTCGTGTATCTCTCACGATCTGATATTTTCAAGCGCCCTTCGGGGCGCTTTTTTCGTTTTTGCGATCGAGATATTTCTGCACAGTCTGTTGGAGAGCAGAGGTAGGATGACCGACACCAAGCAAGTTATATGCATCCGGTGGGGCACGAAGTATGGACCCGACTACGTCAACCGCCTCTACGGGATGATCGAGCGGAATATCTCTCCGCCTTTCACGCTGACGTGTTTCACAGACTCGTTCGAAGGTATTCGATCTGAGGTGCAACTCAGGGAAATGCCGCCATTGCCATGCGAGATGCCGACCGGTGTCCGCGGGAAGTGGCCAAAATCCACGCTCTGGTCGAAGGAACTCGGCGGGCTCAGCGGCCCGGTCCTATTCGTCGACCTGGACGTCGTCATCACAGGGTCACTGGACGAGTTCTTCAGCTTCGGCGATCCGGATGACGTCATCTTGGCCAGAAACGCCGCCAAACCGTTTCAGCGGCGGGGCCAGACATCGATCTACCGGTTTCCTGTTGGAAAACTCTCCCGCCTTCAGGAGATATTCGCAGCCGATCCCCAGGGGGTGGGAGAGAAGTACCGATATGAGCAGTTCTTCGTGACTGATCAGGCGCCAGGCGGGGTCAAATTCTGGCCACGGGCTTGGGTAAAGCACTTCCGCATCGAATGCGTGCCGATCTTCCCCCTTAATTTCGTCCGGGAACCGAAGCGACCGAGGGGAGCAAAAGTCATCATCTTCGCAGGTGCGCTCAACCCGCATGACGCCGTGGCCGGTCGATGGTCGTCCAAACACCCAACCGCACCGTCCGTCACTCAGCATCTGGCATGGGCCTGGTCCGAAGCCAGAAGCTTCAAAGGTTTGCGCGGATATGTCCGGCCGACACGTTGGGTTGCCGAAGCGTGGCGGGAATGAAGAAAATGCACCTGCCGGCCTTGCGCTCACCGAACAACCTTTCTACCTACAGCGCATTGGCGCGGGGTGGAGCAGCCCGGTAGCTCGTCAGGCTCATAACCTGAAGGTCGTAGGTTCAAATCCTACCCCCGCAACCAAAATATCACGCGTTTCCAAACGCTTGAGCGCCGCCCTCCAGGGCGGCGTTTGCGTTTCCAGCGCCCATGGAAGCACTGTGGAAGCAAGAGGGGCCGAAGTCCTTCATACCGCTTCGTAAATCGGTGTCTGCGATGAACGTTGCTTCCAGTTCCGTTCGATAGGGATCATCGCATCGATTCCGGCCGGGATCCCGCTGCCAAAGGCGAGCTCTCGAACATCGACCGCGACGACATCCAGTACCGGCCGCTCTTCGGTCATGAACACGAACTCGGTGATCCTTCCTGGCGGGCAGTCCCTGGAGGCCGGGTAAACGAGCGCGAGTCGCTTGCAGCGGTAGCGACTGGCGTAGGCGTTCATCTGATACGCGTCGCCGCTCGAGACGCCGGAGTTCGCTTCGCCGAGATCGAGGCGTTTCCACTTTGCATCGAGGATGGCGACCGTCTCATCTCCGCTCTGAATGGCAATGTCGGGGCGCAGCTGGAAGCCCGCCGCCGCGAGGTTCTTCACAGGGCTCTGGAGCCCGACGGAAAGACGACCACCATGGTGCGCCTGACAGGCGTGCCGGATGCGCAGTCCGACTACCGTCTCGAAGAGCTTCTCCATGTTGAACAGCAGCGCTGAACCAGCTGCGTCGCCGATGCGAACATCCGGGTACAAGCCTGACAACAGCCAGTGGGCCCGCGCAAACACCGGCTCCCAGTTCCGGATGGTCCGATCAAACCGCAGTGCGCCGACGCCGCGAACCGTAATCCGACGATCGCTCACCTCGTCGAAGCGATGGAGAAACGCCGCGACCATCGCCCGGGTCCTCGGGCTCAGCGCGAACCCGTGGAGGATTCGCAGGACGCCATTCAGCAATTGATTGTATGGGTTGTCGATGCTGCGCTCGTCGAAGCGGCAGAGCAGATGAGAACGGTCGAAGGCGTTCGCGCGCAGATGCTCGGTGAGTTCGAGCCGCCCACGGATGGCATGGAGGTTTTCCGTTCTCTCGGAGTAGCGGGCGATGGCCCCGCCGCGGAGCGCGGACTTCACCTGGCCGCAGATATCCTCGATGAAGACGTCCAGGAGGTGGCTGTGCTGCTGCCCAAGGCCGGCATCGCCAAACCTCTTCGTCCCAAACTCCCCAGCGCGCGCAAGCATGGCCACCAGAAGGCCCCGCATGTCTTCGCTGCTATCGCTGCCGTAGTCGATCTTTGGCAGGATCTCGATTGCCAGCTGCTCGGTTTGCAGGACCCCACAGAACGGCCCGAACTTCAATGACCGATGGCCCCACGTGAGGACCCCCGGTGGCAGACGTCCGGCGAGTTTCGCGATCCCTTCTGCCTCGAGCTCGCTTATCTCGCCGGCCGGGCCGATGCTGACGCCCTCCCTCTTTCGGAAGGTCAGGCACCTCATTCCGGTGGCTCGTAGATCTTCCGGATTGCGTCCGGGGTGATGTCGTCTTCCCGAATGATCTCGAACGCCTCGCCGTCCCCGATTTCGGTCGGGTCCGCCTTCGGAAAGAGCACGGCAGCACTCTGCGCACGCGCCCGGACCAATTGCAGCTCCTCTTCCACGGCCTGGTCGGCGAGGACGTATCGGATTTGCCGCCAGTCGTCGTAGAACGCCTCTTGCAGGAACGGCAGTATCTCCCGCGCAAATACGCGGCGCAGCTCGCCGAAGGACTTCACGTGGTAGAAGTAGCTGTGGCCGAGGGTCTGGTCGCGATGCAGCAGGCGGGACAGGCGGGCATTTATGGCCTGCAGAAGCTGACGAAGGTCGATCGCGTTGCCCTCACCGTCATCGATCGATTCAAGCAGTTCCGGCTTCGGCGTGAGTTCCTCGAACCGGAACCGGCGCCGTAAGGCGCTGTCGAGCAGAGCGATCGAGCGGTCCGCGGTGTTCATGGTGCCGATCACGTCGACATTCGCGGGCACCCCAATACGCTCGCCGGAGTAGGGGAGCGTAACTTCCAAGCCCTTGCAGCTCGTCGCGCGGTTGCCCGACGCATCGATGCGGATCCGCTTGTCCACCTCGACAAGCGTGATGAGCTCGCCGAAGACCTTGGCGACGTTTCCGCGATTGATCTCGTCGATGAAGAGGGCGAAGCGCTTGTTTGGCGCGCGCCGGGCCCGATCGCAAAGCCGCTTCAACACTCCCGGCCGCACCTCATAGGTGACAGCGCCGTTCTCCGTGACAGGGCGAATGCCCTCGACGAAGTCCTCGTACGCGTAGCTCTGATGGAACGTCACGAACTCGAAGCGATCATCGGCCTCGTCGTGGTATCGCGGCAGGTAATCGTTCTTGAGGCGGTAGGTCTTCCCGGTCCCAGGCGGGCCGTAGAGAATGAGGTTCAGAGGAGGCGTGAGTTTCTTTGGAGACGCATCTTCGGTTCCGGCGTCATCCCCTGGCGTCGTGATGCCGGATTTGATCGGTGGCAGCGCTTTCCACAGCCGCTCCAGGCTCCGCGCCGCCTTTGCCTTGATCTCGATCCCGGAAGACTGCGGGTTCCATTCCTGGCCAGGTTCCAGGCTCCGCAGCTCTTCCAGAGGGACGATCTGGTCCGTTGCTGCATCGCGGACGGAATCGAATGCCACGTCAACGAACCGCGTCGTCTCGCCGGCGTCGGCGCGGGACTGCTCCCAGTGCTCCGCTTCGTAGGGCGCGCGCGTGATCTTTCCGACGGCCACGACGCCTTTCGGGGGATTGCCGGTGCGGATCAGAAAGACGCGGTCCCCCTCGCGCGGCTTGCTTGAGCTGCAGCGCCATCGGTTGTCGGCCTTCTCCCCACTGATCGTCGTGGCGCGGTCGGCCGCGAGTGTGTCCCAGGTCCATCTGGAGGGGTTCCAGCTGAGGAGCCAGTTCTTCGTCTGGTTCTTCCACTGGGACTCGAACTCTTCCTGGTAGAAATCGATGTCCGCGCCATGCTCTTCTTCAAGTCTGCGGCGCAACTCGAGCAGAGCGCGGTCGATCCCGACAGGGCTCCACTTCTTGATCTCCTTCTCCGTCGTGTCTCCGAAGCCGGCGAGGATCAGGCGCTTATCGCCCTCGGAACTGATCCTCTCGAAGGTATCAGGGAACAGCAGGTGTGGCAGGATGTGGATCAGCTGTCGGTGCCGCGCCTCTGGAAGGCTGCTCAACCAGCCAGAGAATGCCCATGGATCCGAAGCGATCTGCTCGCGCTCGGAGCCATCGCGAGCCTTGAAATCTTGCAGAGCACCGATGAGAAAAACGAGCTCGCGCCAGCGGTGCGTGTTGTAGGCAGTCCCGGCGGAGCCGATGCTTTCGAGAACAGCGTCTGCGAGGAGTGGGTGGGTCGCGCTCAGGTCCTCTCCTGACCAAGACCAGATCTCCTGCACGTTCTCGCGCTTCTTGGCTGCGCCGACGTTCGACGGGAAGAGCAGCGTAAGCCACAGGCTCTCCGCCATCAGCCTGCGGCAATCAGGGGAGCCCTCCGAAAGCTGCACCTTCAATTTCGAGAGAAAGTCACCTTCACCTGCGTCGAGATTCTTTACGAATCGCTGATCAAGCTCGCCGAGCAGATTGGTCGTCCATAGGTTTCCACCTTCCGACAATACCGACCCGTCTGCGAGAAAGCAGTTTTCTTTCCACGTTGCGGCAGCGTCGTATATCGGAGCGACGTGGTGATTTGGATTGAAGCGAGACAATTGCCCTCTTTCCTGATTTCTTCAATGTCGAGCTCGACGGTTCAGCTCTCATTCCCAAAGAAGGATGCTTGCCGGTGATCCGCGGATGTTGACTGATATCGAACAGGCTTGCTGAGCTTCTTGATCTGCCCATCTGTCGTGCCCCGTTTCAGCCAGGCGTTCACTTGCGCTTTCTCCAACTCTAGGCGCGCAGCGATATCCTCGACCTTCATAGGGGCGTCATCGGTTAGCCCCCGCAAGCACTGGAGAAACAGGCTGTAGAAGTCGCTCGCAGGTTTCGACGAGCTGTCCTTTGCGTCGACGGTAGCGATTGGATCGGTTGAGGGTGGCGCATCGGCAGTTCCGTCATCACTCCCTGCCGAAGCGGCCATCTTGTGTAGAGTGGCGGCTTCATAGGGAGCTTGCTCCTTCTCGGATTGCTGCAGCAGCGGGAGTGATGTCTCTTCGGGTGCCGTATCGCTGCCGTTGACCGTCTCCCATAGGCTTGAAAGGGCCGGCAAATCTCGAGGAAACCAGCGCGCTCCCTTTTGGACGAGCGCTGCGTTGCCGGACGCAGGATCGTCCTTATGCTGCACCCAGAGCGGCACCCATCCGCTTTTCAGGTCTTCTGTCGCACCGGTCCAGGTGCCTCCCTTGTCGGGCGTGCTGTTCACGACCACGGCAGCATCGGACAGACAGTAGATGTGCTTGTTCCTCGCCATGGCATTGCCGACGTTGAAGCCCGCCTCCGGATTGAACGGCGACACCAAGACCAAGTCGCCGGCGAGCAGATACTTGCGATATTTGGCAGATGTCGCTGCCCGGAGAACGCTGTCGGCCAGCACTCCGACAGATGTGCCCTCGTTCTCGAGGGCGCCGAGCATCGCGCTCTCGTCGACGCCGCGGGCACCGCCAGAAATTACCGAAAAGCCTTGGTTCGCTGCGGATCGGGCAAGGCGCGTTGAGAACTCGAGGTCGGCCTCGTCGGCATCACGAGATCCCACCACCGCGACGCCGCCTTTGTTGAGATGCGCTCTGTTGCCACAACCGAAGAGAACTGGAGGAGAGTCGAGGCGCAGCCTGCGCTTCAGCCTCTCCGGATAGTCGGGTTCGGATCGGGTCACGATCCAGAGCCCGGCCCGCTGCCATTTTTCCAAGGCAAGGCCTAGGGCCCCGCCACGATCCAGAAGGCCTTCGATCCTTTGCAGGGTGACGGTGCGGTCCATCCAGCCGGAAAGAAGAGATTGCGGGTCTCCCTTGAGGAGTCGCGATGGCTCCAGTTCATGGTCCTTCAGCCAGAGAGCAAAGCGTCCCCATTCCCTGACAGAAAGTGGCTTGGCGTCTGTCTTGCCAAAAGGGACAGTGAGGAGGATCACCGCTTGGGCTTGGGAGTTCACGTTCATTCTAGGCCCCAATGCTCGATGTTGTGAGAGCGCAAGGCCAAACCGCACCACTGCCGGCGTTTCGAAGAAGGGCAGCGGAAATCGTTAGCGTCCAGGCCGAGTCGACCACATCATCCACAAGCAGCACGGGGCCTGTTCGCACCGGTCCGTCGATCCCGAAGACGCCGTCTAAGTTCCTGCACTGATGAAATCTGTTCTGCTGCACTTTCTGTGGCTCGTTTTCCTTGACCTTCTTTACCACCGGTTTGAACGGCAGTCCCAGTGCGTCAGCAAGGCGGCGGGCGAAGTCAGGAACGAGAGTGGGATTATTCAGCGATGGCACGCAGGTCACCCAGGCCGGTCTTGGCGTGGGCTGCCAGCGCTCATTCAACATCTCGACGACTGCATAGACCAGCTCGTCTCGGAAGTGGCCGGTGTGCTTGTCGTCTGTCACCAACTGCCCCCAGCCGGCATCGCCCCATCTCGACAGGATCCGACCGGTTTCGGCGCGAAGATGCTCGGGTATGTTTCCAGTTAGGCCGTACTCCGGGAACGCGCCCCGCGCGACCTGTTTCTTGCACTGCAGCTCAAGCTCGGCCTGACGCAGATACCGCGTGGCGGCGATCGCTGTCACTCGGGTGAAATCCTGCGCCACGATGGGTCGGCCTAAGCATCCGGAGCATTTGCCACATGGTTTGGGATCTGCGTCGTCCAGCGCTTCTGCGAGGAACTCCATAAGACAGCCTTCATGGGCGACGTATCGACGTACTTCGTCCCATTCCTCTTCACGCTGGCCCGTCAGCCTCTCTAACTTCTCATGATCCATACGATAGGGAACCGGTGTCCGTTGCCATTGCGAGCCCGACTTCAATATCGGCGCTGGGTTTTCCACGGAAAGGAATTTCAGAACCTGCTCGATCTGTTTGCTTCTAAGGTTGACGGCCTCTTCGAGCTGGCGAGTAGTCAGTCCGTCACTTTCCTCAAGCTCACTTAGTATCGCGCGAACCCACGCTTCCTTGGGAAAGGCGCTTCTTCTGAAGAATTCATGGATTTTGGCATCTTCTTCCCCTGACATCAGAATGCCAACGGCATGGTCTATAGCGCGTCCCGCTCGACCGACCTGTTGATAGTAGGCGACGATGGATCCAGGCGCCTGGTAGTGTACGACGAAGCCTAGGTCCGGCTTGTCATAGCCCATACCGAGCGCCGTCGTCGCGACCAGTACCTTAATTTCATTTCTCAGAAGCTGCTGCTCGAGGTGCTGCCGGAACGCGTCGGAGTCTTCAAAGCCGTCGCCATCCACACCTCCGAAATATGCTCGAGATTCAATCCCATGAGACTGCAGCCAGTCGGCAACCTGTTTTGCATCTCGCTTCGTGAGCGCATAAACGATGCCGGTCCCGGGCAGTGCAGGTACGTGCTCTGCGAGCCAGGCCAATCGTTCAGCCTGAGTCGGTAGCTGTATGTTTTGCAGAGCGAGACTGCTCCTCATCAGGCTTCCGCGCTGAATGCCAATATCCCCGAGCTGGCTTTGAACATCTTCGACCACGCGATTGTTGGCGGTCGCAGTGGTGCCGAGGATCGGCACGTTGGACGGCATGCGCTGCAAGATGTTGACGAGGCGGCGATAGTCCGGGCGGAAATCGTGGCCCCAATCGGAAATGCAATGCGCCTCGTCCACCACGAGCAGACCAATCCGCTCTGCGATAGGCAGTAGAACGTTGCCTACAAACTCTTCGTTGGCGAGGCGCTCCGGTGACACGAGCAGTGCATCTACCTCGTTCCTGCGAACGGCGCGCTCGATTTCAGACCAAGCTTCTCGGTTAGTTGAGTTGACGGTGAACGCGCGGACCCCGAGTCGCTCTGCAGCTTCGATTTGGTTTCGCATCAAAGCGAGAAGTGGGGAAACGATCAGGGTCGGTCCGCGTCCCCGGTCGCGAAGGATGCGCGTCGAGATGAAGTAGACCGAGCTCTTACCCCACCCGGTCCGCTGAACCACGAGCAACCGTTCTCGCCGGTTCACCAGCGCATCGATGGCCTCCCACTGCCCGTCGCGGAATTCGGCGGTGGCATCGCCGAGGGCGAGCCTGAGAAGTTCGAGAGCAGCAGCCCGATCAGTCACGCGTTCATCCCGCCTTTACCACGTACAGCCGCTCCCCGGAGGGCATGTTCCGGTTAGCTGTTGATCCCCTTGGGGATAAGGCGTAACGGTTCGCATATCCGCGAACAAGCGGATTGACAGGGAGAAGAAGCGATGAACCGGCCATGTCCGCCGACGGTGTGACCTTCGGCCAGGCGATTTCGAAGGCCCGCAAGGGACTCGGTCTCAGCCAGAAGGAGATCGCAGCGCGCGTGATGAAGGAAGAGGGTGGCGGGTCGATATCCCCGCAGTACCTGAACGACATCGAGCACGACCGACGCAGCCCCAGTTCGGGGCACCTGATCCGCCAGTTCTCCGGCATCCTGAACATACCGGAGGACTACCTGTACGCCCTCGCAGGCCGGCTTCCGGATGATCTGCGACCGGATGCGTCCACCCCGGACAAGGTCGTCGAGGCCTTCGCCAATTTCAGGAAGACGTTGAAAGAGTAAGGAGGTTCGCATGGTGAAGATGATCCGTGACAACACGGGCCGCTTTGCCGAGCGACCCTTCTACCGCGAGCGGGATCTCGACGATGAATGCGAGCGGCTGATCCGTGAGCTTTTGGTGAAGCGCCACGGAAAGGTCGACTATCCCGTGGCGACCGATGACCTGACCGTGCTGATCGAGATGCACGATGCGAACCTCGACCCGTACGCCGACCTGTCCGCATACGGCGCAGATGTCGAAGGGGTGACCGAGTTCTTCCCCGACCGCGGGCCCAAGGTATCAATCTCCGAACGCATCGCGGCCGATGAACGGCGCGAGAATCGCTTCCGCACCACGCTCATCCATGAGTTCGGGCACGTGAAGTTCCACGGGCCTCTCTGGGCGCAGAAGTTCGCCAACGGCGACCTGCTCGAGCGCGGCGTGAACGCCAACAAGGTGAGATGCTCCCCGATCCTTGGACAGGATCTGGCGGGATTTAAGCTACTCTCCGGGTTTCCTGG